>JAJFIL010000317.1 GCA_021774965.1 Alphaproteobacteria bacterium | reverse complement strand
AAAAAGGCCTCAGCTCAAGGGTCCCTCACCTGCTGAAATTCCGGCCTTATCCCTGGCTGAGGACCACTCCTCCATCTTCTGAAATAGCCTGTAACCAGCGACTGTTTTCATGATAGACTGGCAATTATTACAGAAAACCATCTGTCTCCACGCTTCTGATAGAGGAGTGAGCATGCAGTGTCACTTCCAATCAGCAGTATGCAGTTTTTGTTCAACAAAAATTACCTTTTAAAATCATGAATGACTGGCAATACTGCGTAACCACACTTCCCAAGGTCAGCCGCACGTTTGCCTTGAATATCGCCGTCCTGAGAGGTGAAATTCACCGCAGTGTTTTAGTCGCCTACCTCTTCTGCCGGACGGTTGACACCGTGGAAGATGCAGGTAAACTGGATGCCGGAACCAAGATAAAGCTCCTGCTGGAATTTGCCCGTTTAATGGAAGACCCTGCCTACCGCAAGGAAGGCTTGGGCCGTTGGGTCAAGGACTGTGAGGTGGTGGATGGCGCTCCCAACGACCTGGATCTTCTCTCTCAAAGCGCACGGGTCTTTAATGTTTTTGACGCCCTGAAGGAAAGCCATCAACAGCAGATCATCCCTTCCGTGTCCAAAATGGCCCGTGGAATGGCGCATTTTCAAAAGCGCTTCCAGAGCAATCAACTGACTCCTCTTGAAAGCGAAGATGAGCTGGAAGAGTATTGTTATTTTGTCGCTGGCATCGTAGGAGAAATGTTGTGCAACCTCTTTCTTCTGGAACTGCCCTATTTGTCCGATGAGGCCCGGCAAACCATGAAAAATAACGCCGTCTCCTTCGGCCTGGGTCTGCAGATGACCAACATCTCCAAGGACGTCGTCGCCGACCGCGAGCGCGGTTGGTCGTATATTCCCAAAGGCCTTATCAGGGAAAAGGGATTGACCGTCGAAGAGTTTCACTCAGGCGTTTCCGTTGAGAAAAATCTGGAGATCCTGGAGAAATTACTCCAGAAAACAACGGGACATTTGCGCGACGCCTTGAAATTTTCCCTGGCAATTCCCAACCATAAGCTATCGCTTCGTCTATTTTGCATCTGGCCCCTGTGGATGGCTATGGAAACCGTCGCCAGGCTCCATAACAACCCAGCATTGCTGGCCTCTGCCGCTCCGGTAAAGATTTCCCGCAACACGGTGAGACGGATCTTATGGTACACGCCGCTTTTCGCATTTTCAGATTTTCTGCTGAAACTTTCCTTTGAGAAAATTCTCAAAACCAGGGACTTACAAAATCCTCCTTGCTTTAATCTGGAAGGTCTGCAGGCAAGGCTTAAAAAAATTCCATTAGATCCTGTTATTTCAAAAACTCAAACGGTGTAAAAAATATCCATGAATGCTTCCCCACGTTTTATCGACAACAATAACGACACCATCACCGACCAGAAAACCGGGTTGACCTGGACGAAAGAAGATACCTGGCAACGTGAGGCACGATGGGTGTCATGGGACGAAGCCAAGGATTATATATTGGATTTGTGCCAAGCCAGGTTCTCCGGTAATAACGATTGGCGTTTCCCTACCACTGAAGAAGTCCTTGGCCTGTATGACCCTGACGCCGTCAATACCGATAAATACGGCAGTGCAATTTATTTAGATCCGATTTTTCCCTCTGGTTGCCTGCCTACCGTTTGGACGGATGGGCATTTTATGGGAAATGAGGGCAATATCCTCGATTTTCGGAATGGAGAAATCCGGTCTTTATATAAAAGCAAAAGCGGCAGGATGGCTGTGCGCGCGGTATATGAAAAAACAGAGCAAACCTGATCCCTTCCCATCCATCCGCATTTTTTGAAAAAATCCTTTTTTCTGGAAAACCATCTTAGAAACTGAAAATCCTTATCATCAGCGAGAAGATACCTTGAGCAAAAACAGCCTTATTTCTATCGCCGGGGGACTGTGGGGAATCATCGGAGTTTTTCTGATCTATCGGGGGATCGGTATGTATCAACTCGCGGTGGATGAACAGAACACCACCCAAATGGCTGTCCTGTATTCCGTCTCCATTGGAATCGTCGCAGGGTTTTTTAAGGGCCTCTTCGTATTGAGTAAATCGGCGCGGAAAAATAAATCCAGAATTCAAGGCCTGGCGGCTCCTGTAAAAATTCACCATATTTTTGCCAAACCTTTTTACGGCCTGATCGCAGGCATGATGCTCCTTGGGGTGTTACTTCGCAATATGAACGGCTATCTGGGAGGCTACATCGTCGTTGCCGGGATCTATTGCGGAGTAGGCATCGCCCTGATCGTCGGCAGCCGGGTCTATTGGAAAGCCGAAGTCGTAGCGCCGGTTGAAGAGGTTCGATAATCAAAATTTTTTAAACTCCCAGACGGTTGCCTTGCCGATGAATGCATCGTCCGGGAAAAACGACCTTTTCCCAAACTTTAAAACTTTTAAATATTTCTATACTATGAAAAATTTTTTTCTTACATTGCACATGATCTCCATGTGTCTGGTGATCGGAACCCTGTTTCTGCAGTCACTCACTGTCGTATTTCGTCTGAGATTAAAAAACGACACCGAAGTTCTGGGATTGCGAAAAACCCAGGCCCGAATCCACAAATTCATCTATTATCCCATTTTGGGCGTGACCCTCCTTTCCGGAATCTACCTGGCCGTAAGCACAGGCGTATTCAAGGAATTCGGCTGGATCAAGGTAAAAATGGTTCTCCTCATCCTGTTGATCGGCCTGGGGTATCTGAATGGCAAACAAATTTCTCAGGAAATATTACCGAAAAAATATGCGATGATGGTTCATATCGCTATATTCATCGTCGGGGCGGGAATGATCTACCTGGCAACCGTAAAACCGTTCTAAAATAAAGACCTGTTGCCGTTCGGTTCACTTCATAATTTGCTTTAATATTTTTCATGGATATTGTTCTCACAATCATCGCCAGCATTCTCCTCGTCATCGGTTTTTTTGTGATCTGCAAAACAAGCGATGATGAAGACGAGGATGAAGAAATGGAAGAAAATCACTCCAGCCATGTCGAGCCGGACAAGTAGGTTCAGGGAACTGGTCGAACAGGCTGACGCCTGCCGCATCTGCCCCAATCTCTCCGATCAACCTGCAGTTTTAAGCTCTCAAAATGGCTCGTTGAACGCTCGAGTCGTTTTTGTAGCCGAAGCCCCAGGCCGATTCGGCGCCGGACGAACCGGAGTTCCATTTTCAGGGGACCAGTCTGGGAAAAACTTCGAGACTCTTCTCGACCACATCGGCTGGACCCGCCGTGAAATTTTCATCACCAACGCCGCTCTCTGCAACCCCTTGCAAAACGGCAATAATCGCCGCCCCACTTCCAGGGAAATACGAAACTGTTCGCCCTATCTGGAAGCGGTTCTTGAGATCATCAAACCTCAAATCGTTGTCACCCTGGGAGCTGTTGGTCTTGAAGCCATCAATCACATCCTGGGGACCAAGCGCCAGCTCGCAAAAATCATCGCCCGCCCGATAACAACCAAAACATTCACCCTGCTCCCGCTTTATCACCCCAGCCCGAGAGTGATCTACACACGGCGATCCCTGACTCAGCAAAAACGGGATTTCAAAAAAATTGTTTCCACGCTGAAGGCTCTGAACATTTAATACCTCTGAGCCATGCCTGG
>JAJFIL010000316.1 GCA_021774965.1 Alphaproteobacteria bacterium | reverse complement strand
TCAGGTGATGTTGGGGGAAGTTCAGCGCACGTCCCTGACCCTGGTTTGGATGGACAACACCAGGTTTGAATATGGCGTTTCCGTGGAACGAGGCACACCGACATCCATACGCGGCGGTACCAACTATCACTGGGAACATGTCTTCAACGTGGAAGAACGTGTTGAAAGCCGCATGGAAGGCACTGGCCTGCGTAGCGATGGGGACGATGGCCTTCTTCCGGGAACAGAGTATTGCTACCGCCTGCGAGCGTATCGCAACGACGTGTTCTCAGACTATTCGGAATCAGTTTGCACGCAAACGCAGCCGTAGAGATTTTGGCGGGCTTTAATAGGCAATACCCAACAGAAGGAGAATGAGATCATGCATAAATTCCTGCTTATGATTGCCACCTTATTGCTTTTCAGCACCGTAACAGCTTTTACTGCACCTGATGATTCAGAGGAAGGCGGCGATGAAGAGGAAGAGACAACTTTTGAATGTAGTGATGATCCAGACGTAGGGAGCACCTGCACCTGTGAAACGGGCAAGGGTGCATGTGGCGATATGATTGAGGAGGGCGTGTGCAGTAGCGATATCTGGTGCCGCGACATAAGCGGAGGCGAACGCTATTGCATATGTGATTGGGCCGCACCCACGCGAGGCGGGACCAGCCGCCGCCCGGATGCATTCACTCCTGCAACCGAAAATGCACCGCGATCCGATGATATTGTTGCTCCTAACAATCGATCGACGGGCCGACGAAGTGAGACGGTCCCCGCCCGACGCGGCGGTGCACCGCGGTCAGATACTGTGATTGAAGAAGAGCGAAATGAACCCGCAAATCGGAATGTACGTGACCACCGGAGCTCGGGGCTGGAAAACCGGCAGACTGAAGATATGCGTCGCGAGGAAGAGGAGCTTGAGCGTCAATTACAGGAGCTTGAAGGTGGTGGTGGCAGCTAGGCGAGCCAGCTTCCGGGCACGATGGGGGATGGGTCTCCGCCCCTAGGGAGTAAAATTTGTAAAGCGCGTTGGGCTGCCCCAATTGACAGACCCAACGCCAAACTCGACCGGGGCAATTTCTGGGGCTGATTAGGCTTCATACGCTTAGGGGTAAGGCCCTAGATGAATCCTATGGAGGGAATAATGAAATTACTTCTTGCTGTTTTGGCTCTGCTCGTCCTGGTCAAGGGCGAAGTTCAGGCTTTTGATGTATCTACCGCGTACCCAGGTTCAGGTCTAGGCTATACGTGTACGGATGAAGGTACGGGACGCGAGTGCACCTGCTCTGGCGAAGAGGATTGCAAAAACCTAGAGGCGTCCGAGAGTTGCACGGAGCGTTACTACGAGAACGAATTGGGCCACGGCGGTTGGGAACCGGACTTGACGTGTACCGGTAGGGGGGTGGGCAAATCTTGCACTTGCACCTGGGCACGCGAGGGAGCGGAAACAGACCATCGGCCGGACAGCTACACACCTGCAACCGAAAATGCACCGAGCGAGCCAATCATTCGTGATCATCGCCGTTCGCGCAGGAACACGACGCCAACACAGAATGCACCCGGCGGTGAAGGTGATGGCTTTATCCATGAGGAAGAAATTGTTCGTGCCCGGCGCGGCACACCCGCCGATGAATCTGCTCCAACGAGCCCGGAAGAAGAGGAAGAAGAAACACCAAACCGCACCGTGCGCGATCATCGCCGCTAGGGAGCGGAAGTGAAAACGGGCAGGCTGTTATTTCCAAAAAAGGAAGATACCATGCGTATGCCATCGATTATGTTGCTTGCACTCATACTCGGCAGTATCGGACCAACACTCGCAGAAGAGAGAATCGTTCGAGACAATCGAGCCACGGAGGCAGAGGAAGACGGAATCGTTGCACCGAATACTATTGTAGCACCAAACAATCGAACCACCACTCAGCGGGGGCACCGCAGTAACCGCAGCGGGGAAAACGAAACCAGTTTCGATGAAGCCGATTCACTTTTTGGCACTCGAACAAGTGTTCAGGAAAGCAACGAAGCCGGAAACGAGGTCGTACCTGCACGCCGCGGTCGCCCGGGCGCCCAAGCCGTAACCGATGATAATGATGGGGGTAATTACATCGGCGAAGTATTCCTGACCGCCGCGTACTATTGCCCGCGTAATACCATTGAAGCGGCCGGACAATCGCTTCCAATCAATGAGAATCAAGCGCTCTTTTCACTTCTAGGAACGCAGTGGGGCGGTGATGGCCGCACAACCTTCAATCTCCCCGACCTTCGCCAGTCCGTACCATCCGATGGCCGAGGTGCAAGAACGAGGTATTGCGTTGTGTTGAATGGAGCTTATCCCCCTCGCAATTGATTTCTTCGCATGTCCCGCACAAAAACGGGCGGCAGGCAAATGCGCTCCGGCAAATGCACTCAGGGGACCAGTCGTTCGTGACCACCGTTGTTCGCGCTCGGCGCGGCACACCCGCTGGCGAAACGGCCTCAACCATTACGGACGAAGAAGAGGCATGGCCAAGCCGAACTGCCAGAGACCATCGCAACTAGAATTGCATTGCCAATTGCACAGGCTCACCCCGTGATGAGTAACACGGGGGGCACAAAATACACCTCCCCCTCCAATCCCTCCCCGAAGGGGCCTCTTCAGAGGCTCTTTGCGGCAGCAAAGGGCATCGTGGAACCCCGCATAGGCCAGATCGCGGGTCAAGGTCGACGCGAAGCGGCA
>JAJFIL010000315.1 GCA_021774965.1 Alphaproteobacteria bacterium | reverse complement strand
CTTCTGGAGTTTCTGAATGTGGAGGGCGGGGCTGATGTCAATTCCTTGTTGCAGTCATTGGTTCAACAATTGAACCTGAACCCGGACCATTTTGACCTGGGAGCGACCGCCGACCCTTCAGCCCAACGTCAACAACTGCTTTCCCTGCTGAAAGGCCAGGAGGGTCAGGCCGTTGACCTTTTAGCTAAAGCAGGGTTGACGGAACAGGAATCTAAAAATCTTTTGAGTAAACTGCAAGCGGGGCAGGTGAGCCAGGCGACCCTGCAAGCCAGTAAAGAGACGGCGGATGATACTCTGGTGAAGTTGAATGGAGAACGATCCGCCGAGGGAAAGACGGATTTTCTCTCCCAGTTTTCTGATAACAAGCAGGAGGACAAACCGCAACGGCAGGCGTCGATCGAGAAGGTATTGAATCAGGCGGAGCAGATACCGGATTCCGACCTGACTCTAAAGCCGTTGGAAAAAGCCCTGGCCGCCGCCCCGAAACCAGAAGAGCCTATTCAGGCGAACCCGAATCAGGGAGCTGGAGTCGCGCCGAATCAACTGGCTAACGCTACCCCTTCTCCTAAGGGGAGCGAAGGCATGAAAGCTCCATCGGAGGTCAAGGTGCAAAACGTGATCGGGGCGTCCGATTCTGCCGCCAAACCCCTGGAAGGAGCGAAAGCCGTCACCGCCGAAACCTTGAGTACTAAGGGAACAACGGAAGCGAAAGTCCTCAACCAGATCATGAATAAATTTTCTTTGCGCACCAGTGGATCGCAAAGTGAAATTAAAATCAAACTCGATCCTCCATCTCTCGGAACCGTGCGGATGAATATTTCCACATCGGGAGATTCCGTGCGTACGGTGGTCATTGCGGAAAACCATGCAGTCAAACAGATCATTGAAAATAATCTGATTCAGCTTCGAGACTCTATGAGCGGTCAGGGATTGAAAGTGGAAAGCTTCACCGTACTCGTGGGTGGCGATGAGGGCCAGACAGGGCAACAGAATACGCCGAATGAGGGGTTCTCACATTATGCAGGTTCCGCGGATGCAAGCAACAATGGGTCCTCTGAAACGCTTGATGATAATGCACCGGCAGGTACGACGCGAATTTTTAACACCGATTCGCAGTCGATCAGTATCCTGGCTTAAAAGGCGTCACTCAATGAATATTAAATTTAAATCAGAATTTCCGGAGATTTAAAAAATGATAACAGGTTTGACACCCGTAGCCACCGAATCGACAACGGCCGCCGCCAATATCGCTGGCAAGCAATCGTTGGGCAAAGAGGATTTTTTGCAACTCCTGGTGGCTCAGCTTCAGGCTCAAAACCCATTGGACCCACAGAAGGCGGAAGATTTCAGCGCCCAGCTGGCACAGTTCAGCGCACTTGAGCAAATGACCAACGTCAACACCAATTTGGAACAAACCCGAAAATTTGAACAAGCGATCAATAATTCGGCGCTGGTCAACCTGATCGGTAAAAACGTCGATTCGCCGGGAAGCCAGATCACATTAAAGGCGGGGGATGTGAAGACTCTGAACTTCTCTCTGGAGGGGGACGCGGCGCAAGTGGAAGTGGAAATCCTGGACAGCACGGGAAAACCAGTGACGACCCTGCCGCTCAGTGAATTATCAGCCGGAAGCAACCAGGTGACCTGGAACGGCACCAACCGGGAGGGCAAAGCAGTGGAACCCGGTATTTATACTTTTGCAGTGAAAGCTCAAAATACCAAGGGCGATGAAATTGCGGCCCAAACGTCCATCACTGGAAAAATTACAGACGTCATTTTCGATGCAGATGGGGCTTATGCCCTTGTCGATGGTCAAAAAATATCTGTGAGCGAAATATCACGCGTCACCGGTTAATCAATAGACACAAAAAAGGAGTTTCGCTCATGGCGTTAGTCAGTTCATTATTTACAGGAGTGTCGGGACTCAGCAGTAACGCCCAGGCATTGAACGTGATAGGCGACAACATCTCGAATGTAAATACCGTGGGTTTTAAAGGCAGTAAAGCGGTGTTCGGCGATGTTTTCAGCACCCTCCTTGCAAACGGGGATGTCAGCAGTCAGGTCGGCCGGGGTTCGCAATTGCAGAGCGTTCTCCAGTCATTTTCACAGGGGGCTTTCGAGTCTTCCTCGAACGCTCTGGACATGGCTGTGGATGGATCGGGGTTTTTTGTTGTCAATAATGGCGTAGGAAATTTTTACACCCGAAACGGCCAATTTCGTTTGAACGATCAGGGAGTGGTGCAGGCCGCTACAGGAGAAACCCTGCAGGGTTTTAAAATAACGAACAATATCACCTCCGCCAGCGTTACGGATGTGGACCTGGCGGGTGTGCAGTCCTCGCCGCAGGCCAGCACCTCTTTCACGTTGGGCGCCAATCTCAACGCCGCGTCTTCAGGCGGGACAACTTTTTCTTCTCCGATCACCCTCTACAACTCCGTTGGCAGTCAGGTCATCATGAGTCTGGGCTTCACCAAGGCCACGACGGGAAATTCCTGGAACTTTGTCGCCAGCCCCTCGCAGGGAACCGTCACTTCCGGAGCCTCAGGAACTATCACGTTTGACACCACCGGCCAGATTTCTACCATCAACGGTGCGTCGCCTGCGGACCTGTCCATCGTCGTTGATTACTCCAGCGCCAACCCTCCGGCGACGTCACAAACCCTGACCTGGGATCTGGTGAACTCCAGCGGGACCACCAACGGGAAATTGACCGGATTCGCGGCGCAGTCGAACAACAACTCACTGGTGCAGGACGGATTTTCGACGGGAACTCTTCTCGGTTTATCCGTAGATAAAGCGGGCATTATTTCAGGGCTGTTCAATAATGGGCAATCAGAAAACCTGTTTCAAGTTGCTCTAGCAGACTTTTTGGCCCCCACGGGGTTGAGTCGCTCCGGGTCAAATTTATTTGCCGAATCGGGCCAATCTGGCCAGCCGATAATAAGCACGGCGGGAACGGGAGGGTTCGGATCGGTGCTCGGCAGTTCGCTGGAGTTGTCCAATGTTGATCTGGCAACCGAATTTGTCACCATGATTCAGACCCAGCAGGCGTTCCAGGCCAGCGCCAGGGTCATCAGCACGACCGACGACCTCTTGACGGAAACCGTGAATCTGGTGCGATAATTCACGGCATTAAAGTCAGGATCTCCGAAGGCCCGGGTTCACGCCTGGGCCTTTTTATTTTGGAAAAAATACATTCTTTGTTTGAACCTGTTTTTGATAAAGTGTCCGCATGAACCGAGACTCTCAAATACAGGAAGTCAAATCCGCCACCCTTCTGCGCTTTAACGAACTGTGGAAACAAAACTTTCAGGCCAACCGGAACGCCATCCAGAGAAACCCCGGCGTCACTGTTTTAAAGAACAAATTCAAGAATCTGCCCGCCATTGTGATCGGCGCGGGGCCGTCGCTGGATAAGAATATCCGCTTTTTAGGACAGGCGAAAGACAAAGCCGTTCTCATCGCCAGTGACGCCACGCTCAAGCCTCTCCTGGCCCACAACATTGCGCCTTCCTTTGTGGTCTGCCTCGACCCACAGGAAGACATCACTAAATTTTTTAAAGGCGCGTCGTCACGCGGAATGACACT
>JAJFIL010000314.1 GCA_021774965.1 Alphaproteobacteria bacterium | reverse complement strand
GGTGGGGGGGGTGTTTGGTGGGGGGGGCCCCGCCGCGCCAAATTTGCCGGACACAGACCATTCATGCCATGATTGCGAAAGGCGAAGAAGCAGCCATGAGGTGCAGGGCGTGCGGGGGTTAGCGGCGATACTTATTTTAGTAGTGGGAGCAGGGCTCGGCTACGGCTGGCACGAGGTCTCCCCGCGCGTGCTGGGCTCGGCACCGTTCTGCGGGCCGAAGTATCCGGGGATGCTCAGAGCTATTCCGGAGGGTGAGTATTTTCCGGAACGGATGTTCACTGAAGACTCTTCGTTCACGCATCGGACTGTGCAAGTTGAAAATGAAGAAACTGGTGAGGCGGATTGGGAATACCTTTATGATCCCTGGCTTGCTTCTACCTTTGAAAACTTGGGCGAACCGTCCCTCTGGGCCATGGCACAGCAAGATACCATCGCGATTAGATGGATGCGGCTCCGACCATTCGACTACACTTCCATTGTTACCGTCACCTTGGACGACACACATGCCTCCGTGCGGGCGCATCACATATCAGGACCATACTCAGGTCAGCTGTTGGCCTACGATACTGTTGAAACCGAACTCCCGGAACAGGTGGCAAACGATCTCTGGCATTCGATTGTTGGGACGGAATACGGAGAGTTCACGTCATCTGTGTGGCGGAAATGTACAGAGCGTAACTCGTACCCTATAATTTGGATCGATGAAGACTTTGTATCAGGATTTATGAGCGGAGGCCACAGCGACATTGATGTGTTGGAGATCAGCGACGAAGGGCGTTACACTTTTGTTTCTGAGAGTGGCGGCATGTGGCCGATCAGCGAGTCCTTTCAGAATCTTTCGGGACTTCCTGTTGATCCAACCCCCAGAGAAGACGCCAATCAGTTGAGCTTACCGGATCGAAGCCTGCTGGAGTTAAATGAAGAAAAAATGGAGTAACCCATGATCATCGTTGCTGGAGAGATTAAAGTTGCCGACGCGGGCGAAGTGGAGAAGGCACGCGACGTGCTCAACACCATGGTTGCGGCGACGGTGAAAGAGGCAGGCTGCATTACCTATTCCTTCGCACAAGATATTGCGGACCCCTGCGTGGTGCGCATCTTTGAGCGCTGGGAAAATCAAGCCGCTCTTGATGCCCATATGGAAACCCCGCACATGGCGGCGTTCCGCGAAGCAGCGGGCAGCCTGAATGTGGTGGGGCTGGACGTGAAATCCTATGACGCGGCGGAGTTGGGCCCGGTGGGGTGACTCTCTGTGGCGGTCATTCCCCGATCAAGTCCACTACTGTCCGGTTTAACTCATCAGGTTGGGCTTCGAGTGCTGAGTTCGTTGGGAACGATGCAGATTGTGAAAACTGAGGCTCTGTTCTCAAATGTGCCCCAACGATAATCTGCCACCCCCACCCCTCCACTTCGCTCCGGACCTCCCCCATCCACAAGGGGGAGGTAATTATTGGTGTAGTCATGCGGGTTTCGTCCCTTCCCCCCAGCGTGGGGGTGTGAGTTCACGTTCGAAGTGAAACGGGTGGGGGTGGAAGTCTATCGGCTGGCAATGAATGCCAGAATGACGTCAATTTTTAAGTATCCGCTATCAAGCGCTACCTCACCACGGCAGCATCGATCTCAGCACGCCGTCTTTCTTTGCGATGGCGTGGTAACCTGCCGCGAGCACGTGGATCAGAAACAAGAGCAGGATGATCTTGTTCACCGCCTCGTGGAGTTCCACGATAATTTCGTGGATGTGTTCGTTCGCGGGTGCCATCCAGGAAAGAGGCACGATGCCAAAGGCGCTCGCCTCATAAGGGGCAAAGGCCGCCGCCGCGATCCCCAAAAAGACCATGGCAAAGATCGCAAGATAAAGACCCCATTGCACGAAATGGGCGGTGCGTTGCTGCCAGCGGGGCATGTCGTCGGGCAGGTCGGGGGCAGGGTGCGTCATCCGCCAATAAAGCCGGGCGATCATCAGGATCAAAATGCTGAGCCCCACCCCCATGTGCACAGTCATGGTGTCGGCAGCCAGCGCCGGCGGGAAATCTTCCAATTCCGGGTGCTGCAGAATGTTGTAGGTAATCAATAAAAAGACGGCCCAATGAAAAAACATGGCCAATGGAGTAAATTTCGTAGAACGGGGCATAAGGCATCCTCGTGCAAGCAAATGTGGCAAGAAATATGTGTCCATAAGAGCGCGCTTCAGTTGTGTTTGTCAAAGCTTGCGAGAATGCCCATTGCGTGGTCGGTTAGGGCTTCAAAACAAAGGGCCGCTAGGGCGTCAAGACAAAGGGCCGCATTATGCTTCGAGCTATCATCACTGTCGTAAGTGCATTGGGAATGTTGTTGATCCTGGGGGCTTACCTTACGCCCCGCGTTGTGCATGTGGAACGATCCGTCACGATCCATGCCTCGGCGGATCAGATTTTCCCCTATCTCAATGACTTGCGGGCCGCCAACGAATGGTCGCCTTGGGCGAATCGTGACCTTGATTTGGTCAGTGAGTTCTCTGGCCCGCCGTCAGGGGTGGGCGCGACCATGAGCTGGTCCGGCAATGACGCGGTGGGCACCGGCACGCAGGAAATTACTTTGAGCGAGCCGCCAAACCGGCTTGAAGTTGCTCTGGATTTTGGGCCGGACGGCACGGCAATTGCCTTCTTCGACCTTAACGATCATGCGGAAGGCACCGAAGTGGTCTGGGGCTTCGACACTGACATGGGAATGAACCCCATCGGGCGCTACATGGGGTTGATGATGGACAGCTGGGTCGGGGCGGACTATGCCGAAGGCCTGATCAACCTGCGCGATCTGGTGGAAGACCAGGTCTCTGTTCCCCGCGATCCGCAAGGCAATCCCATGGAAATGCCCTCAGAGGCGCGCGACGATAATCCGAGCACTGATGATATGGGAAAACCGGAAGAAGACGGCGTAAAGCCGGGCGGGAAATAAATCTTACCGCATCGCAAAACATGAGATCATTTCGATTGGCACGGGATGGTTGTGGCGCTATGCTCCCCAACAAAGTTTGAGGGGGAGCCATGTTGCGCAAATTCGGGTTGGGCCTTGTGGCCGTTGGAATGGCCATTGTTCTGACTGCGGTCTTCATCGTGTCAAGGAACACCTCCACGCGCCAAAGCGTGCAATACGACATTCGCTATGTTGCCGATGAGGTCCCATGGTTGGAGGTTACGGTCACGTTCTCCGGCGACGGAACCGGAGCGCTATCTGTGCGGCTTCCGGCGGCCGATGAGTTTGGCGAGTCATTTGATACGGGCGTAACCGATCTGGAGATGCTCTCTCCCTATTCAATGATTGATTATGGAGAGCGCGGTCAATATCGCTTGAGCCATGCTGTCGATGGGCACGGGGTGTTGCGGTACCGAATTTCGGGTGTGGAGACCCATACCATCGATTTTTCTACTGTTTCTGAAACCTACCAGATTGTCTCGCAGGACTTTATTCATCTAACCCTGAACGGATCCCTGCCTGTTCCATACTGGCCGATTAATCGATATAACGCCGATGCGGAGGTCGATGTCCGCATAAGCTGGCATGATCTTCCCAATGGTTGGACGGTGGCGGACAACTTTGGGCGCGGGCAAGGCACCCGCCGGTTTCGCTCCACGGCCCGTCAGCTTGCGGAGAGCAGATTGGTTGCTGGCGATTTTCAGACCACCTCCCGTAATGTGGACGGCGTGCAAATTCAGATTGCTGTGTTGGGAGTTTGGCCCTTTAGCCTAAATGAATACGCGGTTGAAGTGGTAGCCTTTGCCAAGGTCCATCGAGAGTTCTGGGGGGATGAGAGCCGGGAGGGATACCTTTCAACCTTGATTGCGATAGATGACTTTCAAAGTGGTTCTGATCAGCCCCGCGACATTGCCCATGCAGACAGAAATGGGTCAACGATATTCACCACTCGCGACACACCTCTTGAATTGCTAAGGCATACAATCTCGCACGAATATCTTCATCGCTGGTTTGGCGGCGCGTTCGGGTTTCCCGAACCACCCTATCAGGTAACGCGCTGGTTCAACGAGGGATTTACGAATTTCTATGCGGCCTATATCCCTTACCGAGCTGGTGAGGTTGATCAGTTCGAATATCTGCTTTGGCTTTCTATGTCTCTCTTCAATCAAGCTGGTTCCGAACACCGCAACGCGACGCAACAGGATGTCGTCGAGGGCTTTGGTAACAGCAACTCGCTAGCACTGGTGCCGTATTGGCGCGGTCATATGCTCGCGGCGAATTGGCACACGATGATATCGCAAGCTACCGGCGGTGAGTTGTCGCTGCATGACCTTCTGTTTGAGTTCAGAGAAGCGCAAGATACATTGAGGGAAAACGGAGAACGGTGGGTCTGGAACAGTGAAACAATCGTTGAAGTGCTTGAGCGCCATGGCTTTAATTTTGCCCGCGCCGATTACCAGCGCGTTCTTGTGGAAGGCGGAGATTTGCCACTTTCTCAAGGTATGATTGGACCATGTTTCATTCCGGACCCTGCTGTGATTAATGGACCGGATGACCCGCCTTCTTCCATTGATTTCCCCGAGAGTTTTTTTGAGGTTTTGGAAGAGGGCCAAATGACTGTTGATGAGCGTGCTGCCTGTCGTGCCTGGCTTGACCTGGAATAGATGGAAAAACCTCTTCTGAGGCGATAGGTATCTGGGGCGACTCTTCTATACTGGCGCACCCCGAAGCCACCTCCGATGCAGGATCAGACAGGATCAAGTTCCATGGCCTTTATTTCCGACAGCCTCAACCGCATGAAGCCCTCCGCCACCATGGCGATCAGCCAGAAGGCGCGCGATCTTAAAGCCGAAGGCGTTGACGTAGTGGCCCTGAGCGCAGGGGAGCCAGATTTTGACACCCCGGACCACATCAAGGAGGCGGCCATGGACGCCATCCGCCGGGGGGAGACGAAATACACAGCCGTGGACGGTATCCCTGAGCTCAAAGACGCCATCGCGGGAAAATTCAAACGCGACAATGGGCTGGAGTATTCCCGCAGCCAGATCATGGCCTGCCCCGGGGGCAAGCCGGTGATCTTCAACGCCATGTTGGCAACTCTGAACAAAGGCGATGAGGTGGTGATCGCAACCCCCTATTGGGTTAGCTATCCCGACATTGTGGCCTTTGCGGGGGGCACGCCCGTCTTTGCGGAAACCTCGGCGGCGGATAAATTCCTGCTCAAGCCCGAAGCGCTGGAGCGCGCCATTAGCCCCAAGACCAAGTGGTTGATCCTGAACTCCCCCAACAATCCATCGGGGGCCGCCTATTCCAAGGCGCAGCTTCAGGCTTTGGGCGAGGTGTTATTGCGCCACCCTCATGTGCATGTTTTGTCAGATGATATTTATGAGCACATCATCTATGACGACTTTGAGTTTGCCACCATGGCCCAGGCCGTGCCGGAACTTTATGACCGTGTGCTGACCATGTCGGGCGCGTCCAAGGCCTATGCCATGACCGGTTGGCGCATCGGTTTTGCCGGCGGGCCGGAACATATCATCAAGGCCATGACCAAGATCCAGAGTCAATCTACCTCCAACCCGTGCAGCATCGCCCAATGGGCAACGGTGGCAGCTCTTAATGGCCCGCAAGATTTTCTCAAGGACTGGGTGGCTTCGTTCAAGGCGCGCCGGGATCTTGTGGTGGGCATGCTGAACCAGACCAACGGCATTACCTGTGATACGCCGCCGGGGGCGTTCTATGTTTATCCAAACTGCGAAGGCACGCTGGGCAAGAAAACCGAAGATGGCCAGGTGCTGGAGACGGAAGAAGATTTCGTCACCGCCCTGCTGGGATCAGAAGGTGTTGCTACGGTGCCGGGAGCAGCGTTTGGGCTCTCGCCGCATTTCCGCATCTCCTATGCGGCGGCGACATCAGAGCTGGAAGATGCATGCGCGCGCATTCAGCGATTTGCGGGATCTTTACGATAGTCTCGCACTTGTGAAATCTGGGCTTACGATAGTCTCGCACTTGTGAAATCTGGGCTCTGGCCCCAGGCGGTTCTGCACCCTACCATGTCTTTCAAGGATATGGCGGAGGAGTGGTGCGATGTTGATCAAGAACCCCAAAGGCTGGCAAATTTCAGAAAATCTGGCAACGCCGGAGCGCCACTATCTTGGGCGTCGTGCGTTCATGGGCGGCATGGCTGTTACCGGGGCAGCCTTGATCGCGGGCTGTGATGGGGGCGGGGATGCTGTTGCTCAAGATGAGAACACCCAAGCTGCAGCTGCGGCGTCTGACAGCGGGCTTTATCCGGCCCCTCGCAATGAGGCTTTCACGCTGGATCGTGCGCTGACCGATGAAGAGATTGCCACCACCTACAACAATTTCTACGAGTTCGGCTCGCACAAGCGTATCTCACGCAATGCGCAGGCGTTGCCCCTGAGCCCCTGGGATATTGTTATTGATGGTCTGGTGGAAGAGGAAATGACCATCAGCTTTGATGATCTCCTCCGCGCCATGCCTCTGGAAGAACGTCTCTATCGCCACCGCTGCGTTGAGGCCTGGGCCATGGCGGTACCCTGGACCGGGTTTCCGCTTGCGGCGCTTGTTAACTTCGCCCGTCCCTTGTCTTCTGCGCGCTATGTGCAGTTAGAGACGTTTGAAAATCGTGAGGTGGCCAGCGGTCAGCGGGCGCCGGGCTATCCCTGGCCCTATATCGAGGGTCTGACCATGGCAGAAGCCACTAATGATTTGGCCTTTATCGCCACCGGTATCTATGGCCGCGAGATGCCAAAACAGAACGGTGCGCCCTTGCGATTGGCCGTGCCGTGGAAATACGGATTCAAGTCGATTAAGTCGATTGTTCGAATAAACTTTTCAGAAAATCGGCCGCATACGTTCTGGGAAAACGTCGGCCCCCGCGAATATGGTTTCTGGGCCAACGTGAATCCGGAAGTGCCTCACCGACGCTGGAGTCAGGCTACAGAGCGTATGATCGGTACGGATGAGCAGGTTCCCACACAATTGTTCAATGGCTATGCGGAGCATGTTGCGCATCTTTATGAGACGACTAACGGCGAGAATATTTACTATTAGCCGTGCCGTAACCATAAAACTTTTGTGGGCTGCGGCTTGGAGATCGATACAAATTTACACAACTCATTCAGGGGCATTTAATTTTCCAACTCTAGCCTTGTTCTCAGAGGTCGATGTTGTGCGGCCGAGTAGTTCATTCTCTGAAGGCGCGTATATGTCTGAAAGTTCCAGCTTGAGCCAAATTGATAGTTCGACAAAATTGCGTATCCTCGCAGCGGAGGATAATGAGACCAATCAGCATCTGTTGACGGCAATGCTTCGTGCCCCCGGGTATGAGTTGGTCATCGCGGCAGATGGAGCTGAGGCTCTGGCACTTTGGGTTGAAGGTGATTTTGATCTGATCCTGATGGACATGCAGATGCCGGTCATGGACGGATTGGCCGCGACCCGGGCCATACGCGCGCAAGAATCTACCGAGCCGCAGTCCCATATTCCTATTGCCATGCTCACTGCCCATGCCGGTGGCGAGCACGTGGATCTGGCAGAGAAGGCCGGCGTGGATTCCTATATCACCAAGCCGGTTATTCCTCGTACTCTGTTCGACGGCATCATGAAGACCATTGAAAACGTTCAGGCTGGTGATACAGACCGCATGTACATGGCTGTGGCGAACTAACAAAGCACCTACTCAAGCTTCCCCCAAAAAGAAAAGACCCGGTGCTTTGTTCAAGCGACCGGGCCCAGTCTATAGGGAGAGCCACGAACTATTGGGGGACTTCGTGGCTGGCAGCCCAAACTTGTATTGGGGGAGGGCCGGGCTGCCGGGCCGCCAATATGTGGGCGGCTTGTTGAGGGGTAGATAGGCCTCAGCTGCGTGAAGTTCAAATGATCAAAGAGAAATGCGGCTATGCACTTTCCGCATGGCTCGGCACATCTGGCTGTAATTCGCAGGAAACAAGGGCTTTAGCCCCAGAAAACAAAGACTTTAGCTCCACTCTCGGCCCTTTTGGACGATGAAGTCGCGGAAGACATTAATGCGTTTGGAGTTTCGCATCTCTTCAGGATAGACGAAAAACGTATCAAACTTGGGGGCTTCCAGCTCCGGCAGGACCCGGATCAGCTTGTGCCGCTCGATCACCAGATAGTCCGGAATGGCCCCGATGCCGATGCCCGCCTCAATAGCGCGCCTCACGCCATAGATGTTGTTGACCCGCAAAGCTGCCTCGCGCGGTTTGTTCCCGGGGCGGCCAACGCCGGCGAGCCAGTTCACATCGCGCAAATATCTTGGCGTGCCATCGCCGTAGACGATGATCTTGTGCTGATCCAGATCTTCCAGGGTTTCAGGGGCCCCGTGTTCCTCGATATATTCCGGTGAGGCATAGACGTGATATTGAACTTGAAACAGTTTCCGCTGGATCAGTTGCGGTTGCTCGGGCGCATGGAAGCGAATGGCAGCATCCGCCTCCCGCATGGCCAGGTCCAGGTCGCGATCATCAAGGCGCAAGGACAAATGAATGTCCGGGTAAAGATCAAGAAACTCTTTTAAGCGCGGCACCAGCCAGTTTGAGCCCAGAGCTACCGTGGTCGTAAGTGTAAATTCCCCGCGCGGCGTTTCCTTGCTATCGGTGAGCATGGCTTGGGCTGTATTGATTTTCGCAAAGACGTCTTGGGTGGTTTTGAACAACAACTCGCCTTGTTCGGTGAGCAACAGCCCGCGCGCATGGCGATGAAACAGGGAGACGGCAAGCTTGTCTTCCAGACCGGAAATTTGCCGACTAACCGCAGACTGGCTCAGCCCCAGTAACTCACCGGCGCGAGTAAAGCTGCCCGCCTCGGCAACGGCATGAAAAGTGCGAAGTTTATCCCAATCCATTTATTGCCCTTCCAGGAACTTTTCGGTTTCCAGCGCGGCCATACAGCCCATGCCAGCGGCGGTTACCGCTTGGCGATAAATCTCATCAGTGACATCACCTGCGGCGAACACACCTTCAACATTGGTGGCCGTTGAATCCGGTGCGGTATTGATATAGTTGCCGTGCTTCATCTCAAGCTGGCCTGTGAATATCTCGGTCGAGGGCGCATGACCAATGGCGATGAAGACCCCATCAGTGGCAAGCTCTTGGGTCTCACCGGTTTTGGCATGAGCAACGCGCACGGCGGTGACGCCGGGGGGATTATCTCCGCCCAGGATCTCATCAATCGTATGATCCCATAGAACTTCGATCTTGGGGTGTTTGAGCAATCGTTCCTGCAGGATTTTCTCGGACCGCAATTCATTGCGGCGATGAACCAGCGTGACCTTGCTGGCAAACTTGGTCAGGAACAGTGCTTCTTCCACAGCAGTGTTGCCGCCGCCCACAACAATAACTTCCTTGTCGCGATAGAAAAACCCGTCACAGGTGGCACAGGCGGATACGCCAAAGCCCTGGAATTTTTCTTCAGACGGCAGCCCCAGCCATCTGGCTTGCGCACCCGTTGCCACGATCACGGCATCTGCTGTGTAGGTGGTGCCGCTGTCGCCTCTCAGGGTGAAGGGACGGTTGGAGAAATCAACTTCAGTAATAATGTCGCTGACGATTTCCGTGCCCACATGTTCGGCCTGGGCTTTCATCTGTTCCATCAGCCAGGGCCCCTGGATCACATCTGCAAAGCCAGGATAGTTTTCCACGTCTTCGGTGATGGTCAATTGGCCGCCGGGCTCCAGCCCTGAAATGATCACCGGCTTGAGCATGGCCCGTGCTGCGTAAATGGCAGCGGTATAACCTGCGGGGCCGGAGCCGATGATGATGACCTTCTCGTGACGCGTCTCGCTCATGAAATTCTCCAAGCAACAAATAAAATCCCGCAGATGAGTCGGGCCCGCAGATGAGTCGGGAATGAAAAGATAAGGACGCAAGCCCTAAACCGCTAGAGGAGGGTGCCCCCTTTGGCATCTTCAGCAGCTTCCTGGTCCAGTTTATTGACCAACCCCAGGCGCCCCCGAATGAGAGGGGCTATGCGGGTGGCCTCATTCAGGGGCTCATAACTCCAATGGTCAAGCTCCCCCTTGAATACCCGTGTGATGCCGCGGGTTTCCATGGCCTGATGAAAGCGCTGAAACTTCTTGTTGCCCCCCGGCAGGTGGATCACATGTACCGGCTTTCCGGTACTGGCCGCCTCGGTGACCATATTGGTGCTGTCGGAGGTCACCAGAATATGATCCGCCAGGGCCAGCATGCCGAAATAGGGGTTTTCGCCTGCGCCACCCCAATACCAGATGCGTTCCCCGCGAAGGCGGGACTGCAGGATTGCGGCATTGGCAGCCCCCGTGCGGCGGGAGGCAGTGACAGCAAAGCCGCAGCCGGAGCTCTTGCCCAGAGCCAGCAATTGATCACACAAGGCATGGGTTGCCTCTGCCGTCATTTGATAGGCGCGGCTAGTGCCGCCAATCAACACTGCCGCCAAAGGCTTTGGCAGGTGCGCCACGGAAGCGCGCCAGGGCTCGATTTCCTGCTCAAGGCGCGTGGCTGAAACCCGGTGAGGGGCACCCAGGATGGGCAGAACGTTTGGCCCGCGCAGCTCATCGTGAAAGGGCGGGATCACCAGATCAAAGCATTTCGCAGACACGCGGGGGTCTTGGGTCTGGACCGTCACGATCTTTTTATCTGCCCTGTGGGCTGCTCGCCGGATCGCAATGGACAGGCCGACGCTTGTGCGCCCACATCCGATCAAAAGATCAGGCCAGGGGGCCTCAAGCGGGGCAGATCGCGGGGTCAAATGGGCAAGGGGATTGGCAAAACCTGAGGCCAGAAGCCGTTCTGGTAGCCGCGCAGGCAGTCCCATCAGACTGGCGGTTTTGACCAAAACCTCAATGCCGCCGTCTGCCGCAACGGCTTCGGCCAAGCCCAAAGCCTGGTTTTCCATACCGCGGCGACCGTCTGAAAGGGCCCAACAGGTGAGATTTTGCGTGCTCATATCGGGGCGATACCTACCTTTTTCGCGGCCTCCAGAAAAGCGGATATTTTCCACTTGCCAGCAGGAGGCGGAATGAGAAGAATGCGCGCAACATTATTACCCACTTCGCCCCTAATTCGTGTTCTGCGAAATTTACCCAATCTGGGTCAAGGGCAGTTCACAGGTACAGGCAGGCGGACGTGCACACGCATATGGTGGGCAAACAAGAAGGGCGGGTCATTCCCTCATGGCCAAAGGCAGACTAGATAATATCGACCGCAAAATTCTGCGGGAACTTCAAAATGATGGCCGCATTACCAATGTGGAACTGGCGCGCCGGGTGGACATATCCGCTCCGCCTTGTTTGCGCCGAGTGCGCGCACTGGAAGAACGCGGCCTGATCAAGGGCTATCACGCCAAACTGGATCCTCATGAGCTGGGCTATGACGTCATGGTCTTTGTTATGGTGGGTCTGGCCAGCCAGGCCGAAACCGATCTCAATGAATTTGAGACCCAGGTCAATGAATGGCCCATGGTCCGCGAGTGCTACATGCTGAACGGGGAATACGATTTCCTCATCAAATGCGTGGCGCCGGACCTGCCAACGTTTCAGACCTTCCTGACACAGCAGCTGACCAAAGCACCTCACGTGGAAACTGTGAAAACCTCGCTCAGCATCCGCGCCACCAAACACCTGCCTGGCGTTCCGGTTACGGAGTAGGGGCTAAGAAGAATGGCCTGTGAGAAATGTCACCCCGACAATCAATACCAAGGTTTGGGCGGCACCAAGAAAATTAGTCATCCCAGCATTCATTGCTGGGATCTACCTGCCGCCGTATGGTGGGATGGTGAGCAGCTTGACCTCCATCTTTGGCACAGCCCATCCCAATTGCAGGGCCGCCGGTAGATTCCGCGAATGAATCGCGGAATGACAATCTTTGTAGTTTGAAGGAACCCCAGCCTCTTTGCGCCATGGCACATTTTGGCCGCGGAATGGCCGTCATATGTGTTGACGCCACCCCAACATAAAAGGAGCCCGAGCGTTACGCCCGGGCTCCTTTCAAAACAATACTCCGTATTCGGATCAAATAAAGGCGATCTTCAGGATCTCGTAGGATTTCCCGCCGCCTGGCGTGTTGATCTCGATCACGTCGCCGGCTTCCTTGCCGATCAGCCCGCGAGCGATGGGCGAAGAGATGGAGATTTTGCCTTCCGCGACATCGGCTTCGTGGTCACCGACGATCTGGTAGTTGGCTTCCTCTTCGGTGTCTTCATCAATCACGGTCACCGTGGCGCCGAATTTGACCGTTTTGCCGCCAAGGGTTTTGGGGTCGATCACTTCGGCGCGGCCGATCATGGATTCCAGCTCGATCAAGCGGCCTTCGATAAAGCTCTGCTTTTCCTTAGCTGCATGATACTCGGCATTTTCAGAGAGGTCCCCGTGTTCGCGCGCCTCGGAGATCGCCTTGATCACTGCGTGCCGTTCCACGGTCTTCAAATTCTTCAGTTCGACCTCCAGGCTTTCGTGGCCTGCGGCGGTCATAGGTAGTCGTTCCATCGAAACGTTTCTTTCTTCTTCTTCCAACACTTTTTCCGCAAAACAGACTCGAATGCTCTGACCGGCGATTTAGCTCATCGCCTGCCTGAAACCCTTTTCGGGTTATCGAAATCCGCTTCACGGGTTCTGCGGCTTTTGGGGTATCGAAGGCACCGTCTCCACGCTGGCCAATCCATCCCGTTCCCAAAAAGGAGCAGGGTGACCCTCGCCATGGAGCCGCGGCGCCTCTTGCCGCTTGAGACCTAATTGTAAGATTGAAGTGGCGCGACTTCAAGGGTGTCATTTTGTACCGCCTCAATAGCAGCAACTGCTGCATAAGCACCTGAAACTGTTGTGTAATATGGAATGCGTTGAGTAAGAGAGGTCCGCCGGATGGATTTTGAATCACTCAAAGCCTGCGCCCCCTCAGTGGTATTCAGCACCAGTTGCACCTCGCCATTCTTGAGC
>JAJFIL010000313.1 GCA_021774965.1 Alphaproteobacteria bacterium | reverse complement strand
AATAAAAAAACCACACAGACTCTAATTCAAATTAAAGAGTCGCATTTCACCCTCTCTCACCCCCTACCCTCTTCAACCATGAATCTGCCTGAAACAACTTTTTCACCTTCCAACCTTCCTGGAAAATTGCCAACCAGATAATCCCCCGGCGCTGATTGCTGAAAACAACCCTCTTTTTTAATGAGTTTCCCGGTTGGACCCCCCCGCTTTATTAACTTCAATGCAATGATCCAGCAGAAATACCCCGGTTAAGGCAATTAGTTTTCAATTGATTTTTCCCCGGTTACCGGCGGCGCTGTCGCGCCTTCACCATTAAAAATCAAAGTTAATAATAACGTCACACGCCCTTAACGATTCCTCAATATTCCAATGGCATATTAGTTCCTATAGGCGGCAATCATTTAACTGTTCCATTGATTTTATAAAGTATCGGATTCCACCCACCAGATGCAATCTGTCTCCTCCAAAATACCCCCTTCTGGTGGGTGGTTTCCAGTTCAACGTTGCAAATTTTTAATCCTTAAAGTCAACCACCACAACCCGGAGGTGAATCATGCTTTATGAAGTAAAAATTTATGATGGCGGCGGAAACCTGTTGAACGTTGTATCGCCCAAGGAATTAGATAAAGAATCAACCGACAACCTTCGTGCCATGCTCACCGAAAGGGATAGAGAACATATCATGAGCCTTGAGAGCAACGAGCAAGTCATCTCAGTGAGCAACTACTCTATGGTTTAAACAGTCGGAAAATTCAGGCCCGGACGGGCTGAATAGATTTTTCAAGGGGTATTCAGAAAATACAGATTAGCCTCTCCAGGCAATACAGGGGGAGGCTATTTTCACATCACTATTTCGCGGGTTTCCATTCCTTCCTGAGTTCCTTGGCCATGAGGACCTCATCGGGGGCCATTTTGGATTTTAACCGGCTGACAAAAAACATAGCATCGGCGGCGGCTGACTGAAATTCATTGAACGAGATACGGGACTGGGATGGCACCAGATCAAACCACATGAGGGCCTGGATATTGTTTTTTTCAACACCAAGCCCTTTGACGTAGAAATGGCCCAAAAAATACTGACTGCCAATATGCCCCAGATTGGCGGCTTTCAAATACAATGAAAACGCTTTTTTTAAATTTTTGCGAACGCCCCCCAAGCCGTTGGCGTAAATATAACCCATATTTTGAAGGGCTTCTGGATCGCTTTGCCGGGGAACCTTTTCATACCACCTGAGAGATTCTCTATAGTTTTGGGAGGTTCCAATACCGTAAAAATATAAATTCGCCAACGCGTTCTGCGCCTCAGGATATCCCTCTTGAGCCGCCAACCTCCACTCTTTAAAAGCCCGCTTAAAACCTCTATCTTCTACCGCTTTTTTAGCAACAATATAATCAGCGGCAACAGGCATTACCGACAAGAACCCTAAAAACAGACCCCCGGCCACGACCACATGGAAAGCTCTTAAATAACTAAAGACCTGGCGCATCACGATCCCCGCATTTTATTTATCGAATGCCAAAAATGTATTGCATCCTGGGGGTTTTGTCAATGAGTTAAACCGGAGGTTTATCACATGCACTGGCAGGTTACTGAAACAGCCTCAAACACGAGTGTTCTCACTGTTGTCATGCTGAGCTTGTGATATTCGACCCTTGCTTTGGAGTAGAAGGGATATGTCGAGGCATGACCTTGATAACAGGGGCTTTGCACAAGTACAAAAATAACCTTTGAAGAAACCCGGTAATCCACGCATTGTAGCCGCACATCGATAGTACAGCCTTTCCAGGCTGTGCCCACGCAGGCTGGAAAGCCTGCGCTACTAAAAAAAACAGAAAACGGGACTTACGCAAAACTCTCTTGATAACGAGGGATTTTCTCACACTTCGTTTTTCGCCAGGCTCAGAATGACGTGGTTCAGGGCGACAATTGCGGGTAACAAAATAGTTTTTCCCGGCTAAAGGCGTTGCGTATATCTGAAGCGGAGGCCGCTTTCCGGGCGGTTTGATAATGTGATGCTCCCTCCAAGCCGCTTTGCGATTTCCTGACTGATGGCCAGCCCAAGCCCATTACCGGGTTGTGGATTGCCCTGGGTGCGGTAAAAAGGTTCCATCACCTGTTTCATCTCATTCTCGGGGATACCTGTACCGGTGTCTTCAACACAGAATATTGCTTTTCCCGCCTCGGTAAACAGGCTGATATCCACCTTGCCACCTGCAGGTGTGTAACGAATGGCATTTTCAATTGCGTTGCGAACCAATTGGCCGAGCCGTCCTTCCTGATCCCGCGCTGTGATTGTGTCCTGCCGGGTCACGCCCAGATCAATCTTCCCGGCTTCCGCCAAAGGATAAAGGTCTGCGATAGCGTCCTGCACCACCTGATTAAACGACACGACTGCGGACGGGCTCACATGGTCGCTTTGCAAGCGGGCGAGATCGAGCAACTGACCGACCAGCGCCCGTAAACGCTCTAAACCCTGTCGCAAAAGCTTCTGCCGTTCCCTGCGGTCCGTTTCGGATGTGGCTTTCTCAGCGTTTTCCGCGAGCAGTGACAGTGCGGTTACCGGGGTGCGCAATTCATGCGCCGCATCGGCAATGAACCGATACTGTTTCTGCATCGCTTGCTGGATTCTTTCCAGCAACACGTTGATTGATGAAACGAACGGCGCAATTTCTTCGGGAACCGCCGTTTCCGGCAAGGGCTGAAGCTCTGTGACATTTTGCCGGTCCAGGCTGGCCGCCAGTGATTTTAGCGGGTTGAGTCGATTTCGTATGATTAAATGGATGATGAGAAGCATCGCGATGACCAATAGAATGATCGGCAAAAAAACATTGAGACTGCTGGCTAAGGCGGTCTCATCGCGGTGCTCGGTTTTCTGGGCGATCGCATAACGCCGACTGCCGGACGCCAGGGTTATTGTAAAAACCCGCCACGACTCGTTCTCCAGCGTGATGGTTTGCAACCCGTTTCTGAGATCTTTCGGTAATCGCGGCCAAGCCTGCGGCGAAACCGTATCCAGTCTGCGAATCAGAATCGCTTCGTCTTCATCATATGCATCGTCGTCGTCATCGTCATCGCCGTCACCATCATCTTCATCATTTCTCTGCGATGCGCTTTCATTCAATTGCCCGGTATTAACAAGGTGCGCGATTTCCCGCAACATTTCGTCCTGATGTTCGCGGGCTTCATCGAAAGTGACGCCGCTTGCGACCAGACCCGCGATCACGGCAAAGGCTAAAGCCGTTAATGTGATCCAGCGGCTGAGGTCGCGTTGCAAGGATCGACGGATTTTCACTTGTTCACCATCCATCCCAGCCCACGGACATTCTTGATAGCGTCTTTTCCAAGCTTTTTTCGCAGACTGTGAATAATGAACTCTATGGCATTGCTGGCGACTTCTTCATTCCATCCATAAATGCGTTCTTCCAGATCATCCCGGGACAGGATAGCGCCAGGCCGGAGCAACAGGGCATACAACAGGGCATACTCTCTTGCGGACAATACATGCAACTGGTCATTTCGAGTCACTTCCCGCGTTGCGGGATTGAGAGAGACGTCGCCATTGGATAGCAGGGGGTCCGCGACTCCATTATTGCGGCGCACAACCGCACGCATACGCGCCACCAACTCTCCGACGGAGAAAGGCTTGACCAGGTAATCATCCGCGCCGTAGTCCAGCCCTCTGATCCTGTCTTCCACAGCGTCGCGGGCCGTGATGATGATCGTGGGCACCGCATTTTTCATTTGCCGCAATTCACGTAACACTTGCAGACCGTCTTTACGCGGCAGGCCAAGATCAAGCAATATCAGGGTATAGTTCTCGGTCCGGGATGAAGACAAGGCTGTCGCGCCATCCTGCACCCAATCGACGGCAAAGGCTGCGTCCTGTAGCGCTTGCCTCACGGCGCTTCCGATTAGCGGGTCATCTTCAACAAGAAGAATGCGCATGGTTTATTCAACAATTACAGGTTATTCGGCAACAAGCGTCCTGGCGCATGTATCGCCATTACAGGCGTATTATCTGGATACAGATTCTGTCTGCAATCTGCGCCGCGCCCGCTAAAACCCAGGCACGGCAAAAGCCGCCCCGGCTAACGATATTATCACAAGGGCATCTCTCGAAATTGACTGAATGCACCTGATCGCCAATTCAAAGAGGCGACTTTGTTCTAGTGGGACAAGCGCCTGTCTGCACGGGCTGGGAAACCTGTTCCACTGACTTAAAAAATTCTTGCGCAATATTCGATTTCCATTGAACAGCTAATTTTTAGCAGGCCGCTGAAAAAGAGAAAAATCTGTCAGCAGGTTACGCTTTGCAGATTTTTGCTTTTAAATGACACAGGCTAGAAAGCCTGTGCTACTAGCTTTTTTAAGTTAACAGC
>JAJFIL010000312.1 GCA_021774965.1 Alphaproteobacteria bacterium | reverse complement strand
GAATGGGGGTTGAAAGATCTTTGGGTCAAGCAATGTGGAATGGCTCATACAGGCTCTTTTAAGGATCTGGGGATGACGGTTCTGGTTTCCATGGTCAAACAAATGATGGCCAATGGAAAAAATATCCGCGCCGTGGCCTGTGCTTCCACTGGCGATACGTCAGCGGCGCTGGCCGCCTATTGCGCCGTTGCGGGAATTCCTGCGATCGTTTTTCTTCCCAAAAATAAAGTTTCTCTCACTCAATTGATTCAGCCGATCACCCACGGCGTATTGACACTTTCTCTCGATACCGATTTCGATGGATGTATGAAGCTGGTGCAGAAAATATGCGCGGAAGACCATATTTATCTAGCCAATTCCATGAACTCCTTGAGAATCGAAGGTCAAAAAACCATCAGCTTTGAACTGGTCCAGCAATCCAACTGGGAAGTTCCCGATTTCGTCGTGGTTCCCGGCGGCAATCTGGGAAACGTCAGCGCTATCGGTAAAGGGTTTCAGATGCTGTACGATCTCGAAATCATCAAAAAATTGCCGCGTCTGGTGTGCGCCCAGGCCGAACGTGCTGATCCTCTTTATCGTTCCTATAAAAAAGGCTTTGAATATTTCAAGCCCATTCGTGCTAAAAAAACATTGGCTTCCGCCATTCAGATTGGCGATCCGGTCAGTGTGAAAAAAGCCATGCGAACTCTTCAGGCGTTTGACGGGATTGTCGAAGAAGCGACGGAGAGTGAACTTGCAAACGTTGCGGGAAAGGCCAATCGTACCGGGTTGTTTTGTTGCCCGCATACGGCGGTGGCATTGGCGGCCACGGAAAAGCTGGCCAAGCGGGGGGTTTTCAAACCCACCGACCGGGTGGTTGTCATCTCAACGGCCAATGGACTGAAGTTCACGGATTTCCTTTATAAATATCACATGAACCAGTTGAAGGGAATTGAATCTGACTATCCATTTTCAGCGATTGATCTGCCGCCGGACTACAATCAGGTAAGAGATACCATATTGAAAAATATTGAGTCATAAATCAAGAGATATTAAAATGAAAGTAAAAATTCCGGCTATATTGGTATTCATCCTGGTCCTCGCCTCAGGGCAAATGCTTTTCGCTGACTCCGTAAACCAGAGCGCGGTAAAAATTGATGCCGTTGAATATGTGATGGGCGACACCTTTTGTGTTGATGAGCAAGCCAACGCCGATTGGTGCAATGATGAAAATCCCCATGCGGTCCGGCTGGATGCTTTTTCTATGGACAAACACGAGGTGACCAACGAAGATTACCAGAAATGTTTTGCGGCGGGAAAATGCGGTCCCCATCCTTTGCATGAGGACAGGCCTCAGGAATTCGACAAGCCAAACCAGCCGGCGGTTTTTGTCACCTGGGAAGATGCGAGCGCCTACTGCAAATGGAAAGGCGGCAGACTTCCTTCCGAGGCCGAATGGGAATGGGCCGCACAGGGTAAGGAGCTAGGGGGCGCTTATTTTGGTAAACCCTATAATCAAGGCTCGCCTATAGATGTTGGCAATCTTCCTCCCAACTCCAAGGGCTTGTACGATATGTTGGGCAATGTCAATGAGTGGACCGGAGACTGGTACGGACCCCTGGATACCTCGGAAGTGTTGGAGAACCCTAAAGGCCCTGCATCGGGAAAAGATAGGGTGGTGCGTGGAGGATCGTGGAATTCTCCCAGCCATTATTTGCGAGCGTCGGACCGGATAGCCCGGTCTCCCGAATTGCGCTATAGCGATGTCGGGTTTCGTTGTGTTTATTCTTCACCAGTGAAAGGTTGATTGAAATATGTCGGATGTAAAAAACCTGGTTATCATCGGTTCCGGCCCTGCAGGCCATACCGCCGCTATCTATGCCGCGAGGGCAAACCTTTCACCTTTCATGTTTGAAGGCTATGTGGTGGGCGGTTCCGCTGGCGGGCAGTTGACCACCACGACCGATGTGGAAAATTATCCCGGCTTTCCTGAAGGGGTCAGCGGCCCTGAATTTATGCAATTGTTCCGCAAACAGGCAGAGCGGTTCGGCACTGAAATGGTCGGGCAGGATGTCAGTGAAGTCGATTTCAGTCAGCAGCCCTTCCGCATCAAATCCGACGATACGGAAGTGCTGGCGCATTCGGTGATCATTGCCACAGGCGCCACGGCCAGCAGAATGGGTGTTCCCAACGAAGAAAAAATGTGGAATAACGGCATGTCTGCCTGTGCGGTTTGCGATGGCGCGTTGCCTATGTTTCGCAATCAACCGCTGATGGTCATCGGCGGCGGTGACACGGCTGTTGAAGAAGCCACGTATCTTGCAAAATTCGGCTCGAAGGTTTATCTGGTGCATCGCAGAGATGAATTACGAGCTTCTAAAATTATGCAGGAACGGGCGTTGAAAGATCCGAAGCTGGAAATCGTCTGGGATACGGTTTTTGAAGATGCGCTGGGGCAGGATTACGTGACCGGGGCACGCATCAAAAATGTTAAAACCGAAGCAACCAAAGAACTGGAAGTTGCAGGCATTTTCTACGCCATTGGCCATGTTCCGAATACCAGTGTTTTTAAAGGACAGCTCGATTTAGACGAAAAAGGCTACATCAATGTTGTCCCCGGAACTCAGCAAACCAGTGTGGAAGGCATCTTTGCCGCCGGCGATGTTCACGATCAAAAGTACCGCCAGGCGGTCACCGCCGCAGGGACGGGTTGTGCCGCCGCGCTTGAAGCCGAACGCTGGCTCGCCGAAAAAGGCCTCGGTTAATATTTCAATAAACCCCTCTGTAAGACATTGAAAAATAATGCTTAATTTGATTTCCGCTCCGCTTTGAATCCTTTCCGCGCTTCTCAACCCACTCTCGCATAATTCTCCTCGCCTTGACATTACCCGTTTCGGGTCTTATTTCCAGTCAGACGTACAGATAACAATCTTTGGAAATGGAATAGACTCATGCGATTTGACCGAATGACCATAAAGCTTCAGGAAGCGCTTACAGCTTCTCAGTCCCTGGCTGAAAAGGAAAATCAGCAAGCCATCGAATGCGAGCATCTCTTATTGTGTTTGTTGCAGGATGGTGAAAACATTGGCACGGCGCTTGTCAAAAAAGTGGGTGTGGACCCTGGGCAATTTGTGAAGGAACTGGAGGCCGGGCGAAACGCGTTTCCACGGGTTACGGGAACATCGGGCCAGGTCTACATTTCTCCTGCATTGAAACAGGCGGTCGAAAAGGGGTTTGAGGAAGCCCGCCAGATGAAGGACGAATTTTTAAGCGCCGAACATATTTTTCTCGCGGTGGCTCAAGATTCGAAGTCAAGCGCTGGGAAGACCTTTAAATCGCTTGGGTTGTCCAGGGATGCTTTATTGCAGGCGCTGATGACCATTCGTGGCAGTCAGCGGGTCACCGATCAGAATCCAGAATCAAAATATCAGGTGCTCGACCGCTTCTGTATCGATATGACGGAGAGAGCGCGGAATGACAAACTGGACCCGGTCATCGGGCGTGACGCCGAGATACGCC
>JAJFIL010000311.1 GCA_021774965.1 Alphaproteobacteria bacterium | reverse complement strand
TCTCCGGCAATACGATCCTTGGGGATGGCTCGGTCATCATGATCATTGATCCAAATGGCATGGCCGCTGCGGTGAGCAAGGAACAAGTTGAAGAAGCCAGCGACAATGCCGCCGTGGCAGAATCTGTAGCTGCGGCCGCGGAAAGTGAAGCAACCTCGCTTCTGATCTTCCGGGCCGGCACGCCGGAACCCAAGGCCGTGCCGCTGTCTGTTGTAACGCGTCTTGAGGAAATCAAGGTCGAGGAGATTGAAAGCTCGGGCGGTGAAACATTGGTTCAGTATCGCGGCTCGCTCATGCCTTTGATCCACTCCGAACTTGGAACCATGCTGAAGTCAGAAGGGCGTCAACCTGTATTGGTGTTCTCCGATGGAGACCGCATGGTTGGTATTGCCGTTGATGAGATTTGTGACGTTGTTGATGATCACCTGGATGTGCAACATCAAGGCGGTCATATCGGAACGTTGGGCACTGCTGTTATCAGCGGGAAAGCAACCGAGGTGATAGATGTTGGGTACTACCTAACTCAAGTCTATTCAGATTGGTTTGAACGGCGCGATGCGGACCGGGTGATTGTCCGGCATAAGGTTCTGCTTGTGGATGACAGTGCCTTCTTCCGCAACATGATGGCGCCTCTTCTGAAGATTGCCGGTTATCAGGTGACCGTGGCAGACAGTGTTGAACAAGCTTGGGTGCTGCGCGAAGCAGGTGCCAGGTTCGACGCGATCATCAGTGATCTGGAAATGCCAGACACGGACGGTTGGGCGTTTGCTGCGAGAGTTCGTGATGATACGGAATGGGGCGGAACACCTATCGTTGCCTTGAGTTCACGCACGGATCCAGAAGATTTTGCCCGCAGCCAGGAAGCTGGATTTACTGATCACATCTCGAAGACAGATCGCGACCGGATTGTGGCCGTTCTGGAAGAAACCCTTTCGCAGAAGGAGGAAGCCGCATGAGTATGACGGATACAACCAACGAAGATGGTGTGGGCTCTGCGACGACCGATTTTGTGACGGTCAAGATTGCTGATCAATGGTTTGGCATTCTTGTTTCTTCAATTCATGACGTCTTTATGCCGCAAAACATCACGCACGTTCCTCTGGCGCGCACAGAAGTAGCCGGAGTGCTGAATTTGCGGGGGCGGATTGTTACTGCCATCGACATGCGACTCTTGCTGCAGATGTCACCACGCCCTGCAGGGGAGCGGTGCATGGCTGTAGGAATTGAAATGGGCGGGGAATCTTACGGGCTTCTTATCGATGAAGTCGGTGAGGTGCTTAGCCTTGAGGACACTGCTTTCGAATCCAACCCAGCTAATCTGGATGCCTGCTGGGCGGCGATTTCACGGGGCGTTTATCGTTTGGACGGGACCCTTCTTGTGGTTCTTGATACCGAACGTGCTCTTACTTTTGAGGAAAATGTGCAAGCCGCCTAAGCCAGATCACGCGGATTGATAAGAGGAGTTTTGAGAATGAAGCATTGCATGGTGGTCGACGATTCAGGCGTGATCCGTAAAGTTGCGCGCCGAATTCTCGAAGAGCTCGAGTTCGAAACAAGTGAAGCGGTTGACGGCCAGGACGCCCTGGACAAATGCCGTGCCACGATGCCGGATGCGATCCTGCTGGACTGGAATATGCCGGTTATGACCGGCATCGACTTTTTGCGAGCCCTTCGCCTGGAAGAAGGTGGGGATGCGCCGGTTGTTGTTTTCTGCACGACCGAAAATGACATTTCTCACATCACTGAGGCAATTGAAGCCGGGGCAAGCGAATTCATTATGAAGCCGTTTGACCGCGATATTGTCGAAGCGAAATTCACCGAAGTGGGCCTGGTATAAATTTATGGCTTTTCAAAACCATCAACCCAAACAAGTAAAGTTTGGGGCAGCGGTAGAAGATCCCATCCGTGTGGTGATTGTGGATGATTCTGCGGTTGTTCGCGGGCTGGCCAAGCAGTGGTTGACCACGGATCCTGCCTTTGACGTTGTTGCCAGTTTCAGGGATGGAGCCAAGGCTGTCGCTGGTATTGGCCAAATTGATTGCGATGTCATCATTCTCGACATTGAGATGCCGGAAATGGATGGGCTTACCGCTCTGCCATTGTTGGTCAAAGCTATTCCCGGGGTCCAGGTAATTATGGCGTCTACTTTGACCCAACGAAATGCATCAGTTTCCATGAAAGCGCTTACACTTGGTGCTGCTGATTATATTGCCAAGCCCGACAATACCAAGGGTCTGACCGGCGGGAACGTTTACAAACGTGAGCTGCTGGAGAAGGTCAAAGCTTTGGGCACGGCCCGCCGGGGATCGGCCAAAGCGGTGAAGGCCGCAAGTGCTTTTGGAAGCTCAAACAAGGCGGCCACAAAACCTATCGCCTTGCGAAAATCTGTTGGCGCTATGCCAAAGGTGATCTTGATTGGTAGCTCAACGGGGGGGCCTCAAGCCCTTGATACGGTGATGCGGGCTATAAATTTCGATGTGCCTATGCCGATATTTATCGTGCAGCACATGCCACCAATGTTTACCACTATTTTGGCGCAGCAGATCACGAAAATTTCCCGGTTTGAATGCACCGAAGCGATCGACGGCGAGCTTGTGAAATCCGGCCGCGTCTATCTTGCGCCGGGTGACTATCATATGACGCTGGTGAAAGATGGGAATGATGTGCGGATCAAACTGGATCAGACCGAGGCTGTGAACTTCTGCCGCCCGGCTGTTGATCCTCTGTTTTTGTCTGCAGCTGAAATCTATGGGCGGCATGCCTTTGGTGTGGTGCTGACGGGGATGGGTCATGATGGCCGAGACGGCTCGAAATTGATCGTTAAAAAAGGTGGGCAGATTATTGCCCAGGATGAAGCCACAAGTGTGGTGTGGGGCATGCCTGGCGCAGTTGCTGAAGCTGGGCTTGCCAACGCGGTCCTTCCACTGTCGGAAGTCGCCCCAAGAATTGGACGTGTTTTGACGGGAGTACGGATATGAACCCGGGCGAATTTGATTTTATTGCTGATGTTTTGAAAAAACGGTCTGGGCTGTCCCTTTCCAAGGATAAGACCTATCTGCTCGAGAGCCGCCTCAACCCGATAGCACGAGACAACGGATATGATGATCTGTCGGGGTTGATCACCGCGCTACGCACAAGGCCGACAGATAAGTTGCTGAGCGAAGTTACCGACGCGATGACAACGAATGAGTCGTTTTTCTTCCGGGATAAAACACCATTTGATTTGTTTGAGAATATCATGCTGCCCGCCCTGCAAAAATCTCGTGGTTCACGCCGCAAGGTTCGCATCTGGTGTGCCGCAGCATCGACGGGGCAGGAACCCTATTCCCTTGCGATCGTCATCAAGGAGATGGCAGCCAAACTGCAAGGTTGGAATTTCGAGATTGTCGGTACGGACATTTGCGAGGCGGTCCTGGATAAGGCGCGCAAAGGCACCTATAGCCAGTTCGAAGTTCAACGCGGCCTTCCAATCAAGCTTCTGGTCAAATATTTCGACAAAGCAGGCGAGGGTTGGCAGGTCAAACCTGAGATCCGCAACATGGTCAAATACAAGACCTTCAATTTGCTCGAACCGTTTAGCGGGCTTGGGCAGTTTGACATTATCTTCTGCCGGAACGTGTTGATCTATTTTGATCAGCCTACCAAAAAAGGCATCCTTGAACGCCTGAACGAGCGCGTGCCCACAGATGGGTTCCTTGTTCTGGGTGCTGCAGAAAGTGTGTTCGGCGTTACGGAATCTTTCTCTCCTTCCCGCGGCAATCGCGGTCTTTATCTGCCGAAAGGGGCAGTGGAGCCTGAAAAGATCGCCAGCTAGGTCAGCCAACTAGGTTAGGTAGGCCTGGCTGGGTAATCTTTCCCAGCCCGAAGAGATTTGAGGCAACAAAAAAGGCGCCCCGCGAGAGGCGCCTTTTTCAATGGGGGATCTGAAGCGTCAGACTATGCAGCCTGTTCTTCAATTGGGTCGCGCAACACATAGCCGCGTCCCCAAACCGTTTCGATGTAATGATCGCCGCCGGTCGCTGTTGCCAGCTTTTTCCGCAGCTTACAGATAAACACATCAATGATCTTCAGCTCAGGCTCGTCCATGCCACCGTAAAGATGGTTGAGGAACATTTCCTTGGTGAGCGTCGTGCCCTTGCGCAAGGAAAGCAGCTCAAGCATCTGGTATTCTTTGCCAGTGAGGTGAACAGGCGCGCTGTCCACTTCAACGGTCTTGGCATCCAGATTAACTTTCAGCTTACCGGTCGAAATGACCGATTCAGAATGACCTTTCGAGCGGCGCACAATAGCGTGGATGCGCGCAATCAGCTCGTCCTTGTGGAAAGGCTTGGTCATATAATCGTCAGCGCCAAAGCCAAGGCCGCGGACTTTGTTCTCAATGCCAGCCAGACCCGACAGGATCAGGATTGGCGTGCCGATCTTGGACGTGCGCAAGGTCTTAAGAACCTCGAAGCCGTTCATGTCAGGCAAATTCAAATCTAGAAGAATAATATCGAAGTCATAAATCTTCCCAAGATCTACACCTTCTTCGCCCAGGTCCGTCACATAGACGTTGAAACCTTCGGACTTGAGCATCAAGTCAATGCTCTGTGCAGTAGCACTGTCGTCCTCGATGAGTAGCACTCGCATCGGATACCTCGTTTCCCAGTGTCCCCGGCCTCAGGACCCCCCTGAAAGACCCTCATGGTTAATCTCAACGAAGGTTAAAGCTGACCCACCAACAAATGGTTAACAGCACGCCTTTGCGTAGATTCACCCAGCAAGACTATAGGCAGTGATTCGCGCAGAAGACCTAGAGTTTTATGATTAAATATGGGCAGAACGGATTTTTTTGTATGAAGTCTAATTCGCCGTTCACATGGGCTTAAGCCTGTTCCATTAGGGTTTGGATCAAGTTAGGTAAACCCAAGGTTTCAAAACCCCATCATGATGCAGGCACTTATAAATCAAATCGATCAGATGGCGGACGTTCGCGTCTACGGCCGCGTCGTCAGCGTTCACGGATTACTCATAGAGATTGCCGGAGCGCCTGGCGCATCTGTGGGCGCTGCCGTTGAAATTGAGCGCCGCGATGAAACCTCATTGATTTGCGAAGTTGTTGGCTTCCGCGATGACCGTGCCTTGTGCATGCCCTATGGCGCGCTCGAAGGGATTGTCATGGGGGCGAAAGCCTACATCCGATCCGGCGCGCAAATGGTAACGCCCTCACGGGGATGGCTGGGCCGGGTGGTCAATACATTCGGTGAGCCCATCGACGGAAAAGGTCCGCTGATCCCCGGGATGGAAGCCTATCCCTTGCGTGCGGCACCACCGCCTGCCCATGCGCGCAAAAGGGTTGGTGCAAAAATTGATTTGGGTGTGCGCGCCCTAAACGCCTTTGCCACCTGTTGTCAGGGGCAACGCATGGGCATCTTCGCCGGATCTGGCGTGGGTAAATCTGTACTTCTTTCCATGCTCGCGCGCTACACGGCAGCTGATGTGGCCGTCATCGGTCTGATCGGGGAACGAGGCCGCGAGGTTCAGGAATTCATTGAAGATGAGCTAGGCCCTGAAGGTCTGGCGCGCAGCATTATCGTGGTGGCAACATCTGATGAGCCCGCGTTGCGTCGCCGTCAGGCCGCTCATTTAACGCTTACTATTGCAGAGTATTTCCGCGATCACGGCCAGCAGGTGCTTTGCCTGATCGACAGCGTCACACGTTTTGCCATGGCACAGCGCGAGATCGGGCTTTCAGCCGGCGAGCCGCCTACAAGCAAGGGCTACACGCCATCGGTTTTTGCAGAGCTGCCAAAGCTGTTGGAGCGGGCAGGTCCCGGCACTGGCAAGGGCAGCATTACCGGGCTCTTCACGGTGCTCGTGGATGGGGATGATCATAACGAGCCGATATCAGATGCCGTGCGCGGTATTCTGGATGGGCACATCGTTATGGAGCGGAGTATCGCCGAACGCGGGCGCTATCCGGCCATTAACATTCTCAAATCGGTCTCCCGGACCATGCCAAATTGTAACAGCGTCGAAGAAAGCGCTCTAATTCGGGAGGCTCGACAGCATTTATCCACCTACAACGACATGGCAGAGCTCATTCGGCTTGGCGCATATCGTGCAGGTAGTGATCCAGATGTTGACCGAGCGATAAAGCTTAACGGACCGTTGGAGGCCTACCTCCATCAAGAGAAGTCCGACCACAGCGATTTCGCCCAATCATATTCAAGGCTCGCCGAGATTCTGGCGGAACCACAAGTTGATGACGGGCAAAACAATAAGGGGAACGTCCAGTGACTGCGAAAACAACACTCATCCGACTGCACAAATATAAGGTCGATCAGGTCCGTCAAAAGCTAGCGGGTCTTGAGGCCATGAAGGTCGAACTTATGAGCCGTCGTTCCCAATTGGACGAAACGCTCGAGCGTGAGCGAGTGCGGGCCAAGGACAGTGACATTGGTCGACTTGCTTTTCCGACATTTCTGCAATCTGTGCGAGCTCGCCAAGAGAACCTGCAGCGCTCTGCTGACGAGCTGGAAGATCAAATTGCGGAAGTGCGCGAGGAGCTTAACGAAGCATTCCGTGAGCTGAAGACTTTTGAGACCGCTGAAGCTGTGGAGCATGGTCGCGAGATGGCAGCCGAGGCCCGTGCAGAACAGATCGAACTGGATGATCTGGCCATTGAAACGCACCGGCGCAACGCTCTGTAAGGCGGCATCTTCTGAATATCAAAACGGCGTCGAGGCTCAGACCTTCGGCGCCGTTTTCTGTTGGTGCCTCTACCAGCCGCCACCACCACCTCCGCCGCCCCCGCCGCCTGAAAACCCGCCCCCGCCGACACCGGAACTTGAGCCCGGCGCAGTTGCAGCTGAGGCGATAGAGCTTGTCACGGATGAAGAGATGGCGCCGGCAAAGCCCGCAGCCCCAAACCTGTGCCAGCTGTTTCCGTGATACCAGATCGGATGATACGCGGTGCTTTGGCTCTCAGCCGCAGCGGCTTTGAGCACATCGTCAAACTGCTCGCTCCATTTGTTTTCAACATCCAGGGCAAGAGCGTAGGGCAGGTGTTTTTCAAACAACTCCGGCGTTTTCTCCGGTGGATGGAAGGCTTCCATGCGGTGTTTTTCGGCAACGGAGAGGTAGAGCTTGAAGCCCTCGATTTCGTCCATCACTTTTCGCCCACGTCTGGTTGGGGCTTTCAGAAGCTCATAATAGATGGGGGACAGCAGGGCCATGGCGGTGGCAAGAATGATGGTTGGCACGCCCAGGATCGCTGCACCTGCAACAAAGAATAAGGTTCCGGCGCCAAGCGTTAGCACAGCAAGGATCATCAAAAGAACGCCCAGCGCAGCGTCTTTGCTGGAGCTTGCATGGCTGAACTTGTCATATCCTCCAAACCCTATAAGGCCTGCAAAGACACCAGCACCGGAAAGCCAGGCAAGCGAGATTAAGGTGGCAAAGGGATCTAGAGAGGCAAAGGCCATCAAAATCACGACGATGATATGTGCAGCGATACCTGGCACAATGAATTGACTGTTCCGTTTAAAGTGGGCGGCCTCGAACTCCCGGCGGATGGATTTCTTCAATCCGCTGACCGCCGCAGAGAATTTGGCGTGGTGTGCATTCTTCAGCTCAATGGAACTTCGGGTGCGTAGAAGCTTGTCGGCGATGACCCGTTCGCCATCTGACAATATGGACTTATCGCCAGAGGCTTTGATGAGCCTAAAGACATCTCTCTCTTCTTCGATGGTAAGAAAACCTTTGACCGCCATATTTATGATCGCGGCGGTGAAGGCCTTTTGATCGAATTTCATCTTGTCGACAAAGCGAATAGCCGCGGGGGTAAAGCCTTCGGGCGGCTCAAACAGAGGAATGATGGTGCCCGATGCCGGGTCCTTGCCCACTTGCGTCCATGCCCAATGGTAATAAGCAAAGGCGCCTAAGAACCCCAGGAATGCGATTAGCAGACTCGCATTGTCGCCGAATAAAAACCCTGCCTTTTGACTTACCGAAGGCGGGGTCACAAATCCCTTGGGCCAGGCGACGGCGATGGTAAGCCCCTCGCGGGGGGCAAAGCCCGAAGTGCTGCGAAAGCTCACCAGGCCAGCTTGGCGCGCGGTGATCTCAAAGGCCTGTCCATTTGCTCCGAAAGCGCCGGTAAAGGCCTCAACTTCGAGAGCCTCTGCCCCTATGGGCAGATGAACGGTGACTTCGGCTTGGTCGATGGGAAAATCCCAACCGTGACCCGTGACATTGAAATAAAGCTCATCGTGGGCTTCAAAAAACCCCAGCTGCCGGGAGGTGTGATAGCGGATGGTGTAGGTGTACTGACCACCGCTCAGAAAGACATCTGCATCGCCGATAAAGAGGCGAACACCATTTGCAATGTTCTCGGAATGCCACGGCTCAGGTGCCCCGTCGCGCAGGATCTCAAGAACATCGAAATTTACTCGTACCTGATTGTTCTGCCTGTCGCGATATCGGGTTGGAAAGTCTCGCGTGATGCCCCGGCGGATGTCGCGCCCCAGTGCCCGCACGGTGATGGTCTCCGTGATGATCAGATACCCATTGGTTTCCACCACAATATCGCTGGCAAAATTGAGAATGCGTTCGCCGCTTCCGCCGTTCGTTGATGTATTGCCCGGCTTCTGTGCCAGGACAGGGGCAATGAAGAGTGCGAGCAAGAGCCCCGCTATCAGGCCAATGCGGCCCATAATCAAAACTCAACCTTGGGCACAGCTCTTGCCGCTTCGTCTTCGATCTCGAAAAACTCGGCCTTGATGAAGCCGAATTGACCTGCCACCAGATTATTGGGGAAGGTTTCCACCATGATGTTCAAATCGCGCACAGTGCCATTGTAATAGCGCCGGGAGAGCTGGATCTCGTTTTCGATCTCGCTTAGCTCAGTTTGCAGCTGCTGAAAATTCTGATTGGCTTTGAGGTCTGGATAATTCTCGGCCACGGCAAAGAGGTTTCCAATGGCGCCTGAAAGCTGGCGTTCTGCATCGGCCCGGTCTGCGACGTTACCTGCGCCCAAGCTGCGCGCGCGCATTTCGGTGACCGCTTCAAGCGTGCCGCTCTCATGATCGGCATAGCCTTTGACGGTTTCTACCAGATTGGGGATCAGATTGGATCGGCGCTTGAGCTGGGTTTCAATCCCGCTCCAGCCTTCCTCGACTAAGGCGCGTTTGGCGACCAGGCCGTTGTAAATGGCGATGACGAAAAGGGCGAGAACAACCGCCAAGCCCAAGATGATCAGCAAGGTCCACATGAAGCGCTCCTTCCCAGGGTATGGGAGTCAAAATGAAAGCCACGCTTTATGTAGAGTGCTTTGCCAAAACATCAAAATCGAAGGTGAGCAAGAGACGCAAACAAAGAAAAGGGGCACCCCGCGCTGTTAGCGCAGTGAGTGCCCCTTATGCCCCCAGAGTATCCCCTCTGGATAAAAGCAAGCCAGCTATGGGTTTAGCCAGCAACCATGCCCTTGATGAAATTCACGATCGCAATAGCGAGCCCGAATACGATGAAGTACATGAAGAATGCGAAGAAGGTGAGACCACCTTCGCCAGCAAAGTCTGCCCAAACACCATTGACGGCACCATCAAATGCCCATTCAGCGTTATATGCGGTCCAAACCATGCCAAGTACCACAAAGCCAAAAAGCGCTGACATCGTGGTAGAAATAAGCTGTTCCATACCGCTCATGAATAGTGCAGCGAGCACGATCACGATACCGGCCATGGCGAGTAGCGTCATGTCGCCGCTCAAAGTGTTCACAACGCCCATCAAACCATCTGTGACGTTGGTCAACATTGCATTGAAGTCCATTTCGATCCCCCTTAAATCCCCGCCATGCGGGGGTACCAATAACTCATGTGGACCGATGCTGCCTCGCCCTGCCGAGATACAAACACCGTACGCAATCGATCGGCTCAATCACCCCTGATCAAAATCCGACCAACTGGTCCTTTCGCGAATAGGATAATGAAAAGCACATGAACCACCTAGTGACCATGTGGGGTGCAGTGTCCTTTAACGGGACACCTGAGCCATCTCTGCAACAGTTTGCCCTGTGGATTAACCGATTGTTTCGCCGTTAAGCAGCGCTGCAGTGCAATAATACACGCAGAGGGTTATGTCGTCTGAGAATCGAGCTCGCTTGCGAGCACGCCAAGCGCTTTGGCGGCGGCAGTTTGCGGGTGCCGTGACAGAAGGGCGGTCTGATGACGAATGGCATCTTTGATTTTGGGATCCCGCGGAATAATGGCGGCAAGCGGCGGCTCAATCTTGAGGAAAGAAGCGCATGCCTTTCGCAAAGACTCATATGTGCGGCGACCGCTGCCAACGTTTTCCGCCATATTGACAATGACATGGGCGGGCACGTCCGGCTTGTGACGATGCATGACCTTGATGAAGGCATAGGCATCAGTCAGCGACGTTGGCTCGTCCGTTACAACCGTGAGCATCTTGTCTGCAGATGCGGCCAACATAGTGACAGCCGGATCCAGCCCTGCGGCCAGATCAATAATGACGCGGTCATACCGGCTGGCGATCATGCGCAAGCCTTTGGCCAGGGGAATAACATCGTGGCCTGACAAGGCCCCAAGTGCGCCGGAGCCTGAGCTGCCCGCAAGGATGTCAAAGCCCACATTGCCGCCACTTGAATAGCGGGTAACAGCTTCTTCCAGAGCAACATCCCCGGAAAGCACGGTCACCAGATCGCGAGAGGGGTTAAGCCCCAATTGCACGTCCACATTTGCCAGGCCCAGGTCGCCGTCAAACAAAAGGACATTCTCGCCAGCAAAGGCAAGGGTGTGCGCAAGGGTAATAGAGAACCAGGTCTTGCCAACCCCGCCCTTTCCAGAGGCAACGGCGATAACACGCGCTGGATCGGTGTGAAGTTGAATTGGCGCATCTGTTGCGGGTGAAGTGGTCATGATGCTGCGCGCTCCTTCGCGGTGTCGAAATTCTCCACGGTGGGAATATCGGCAAGTAGCTGTCCTAGATCTGCATGGGTAAGTGTTTTGAAGCCGTCCGCCACATAAGGCGACAGGCCAAGGTGAGCAATCGAGAGGTGCGCTTTGAAAGCTGCACTGAAAAGACTGCCCAAACGCTGAGCAGCATCAAGGCGTGTGAAAATCACGCGCCGAACGCCCAGCTGAGCAAAGCTCAAAGCGACCTCCGAGAGCTCTTCTGAGTCTTGACCGGCGGCCAACACCAGAACGGGTTCGGCATTGGAAGCTTGGATAAATGATTTCAGGTCGCGCATCTCAGCACTGCGATAAGGGTTCACACCGGGGCTATCTATCAGGCAAGGGCCATTGTTTGTTTGAAGCGCCAGTTTCTCAGGGCTATCACAGGCCACCATAGTTTCGCCCATGAGGGAGCAGAAGTGGCCAAGCTGCTCAAGCGCGCCTGCCCGCACCGTATCTGTGGTCAGGCATTGTGGCTTGGCACCATTCACCAGGCTGCGGGCAAGAAGCTTAGCTATGGCAATGGTCTTGCCCACACCGGCAGGCCCGACCAGCATCAGAGGTTGGCTTGGGGCCAGGGGCAATGGATCCAATGCCAGAGTGTTCTCAAGAGCAGATCCCATGGCTTGGCCCAATTCATTCGCCTGGCTCTTCTTTGCTGCATCAAATAATGGCTTGGCTGCCAATGGAGAGAAGCGATGGTATTTCAACAGCCGGACAATATCCGCTTCCCTGTAGTTGGGCTCAAGAGGTTGCTGAACCGTTGGCGAAGCAACGCGCATATCATTGCGCAGCTGCTTGAGACCCTTGAGCTCGTGTTCCATCTCCGCAAAGAGTTTGGCGCGCAACTTGTCTTCTACGTCAAAGACGCCGCCCACGGGTTCGGTTTGTTCAACCTGCTCGATGGCTGCGCGTACTTCGGCACCGCGCCCGCGTTTGCCTGCGTTGGTGGAAATGATAATGGCGTCCGGCCCAAGTTCTTCCCGAACCAGGGACATGGCTTCTGCCATGGTATCCGCCATAAATGTGCGTATGCGCATCCCCCGAGCGCCCCCCTATACCTGTGCGATGGATTTGAGTTTCACCTGCGGGTGAATCTCTGACTGTGACATAACGATTGTTTGCGGGCGGACCCGCTCGATGATTGAACGGACATACGGTCGCGTCATGGGACTTGTCAGAAGAGCAGGAACTTCGCCTTGAAGGCCTGCTTCATCAAAGGTCTCCCGAACACGCTGAATGAACGACTGAAGCGCCGTTGGCGACATGGACAATTGCTTGTCTTCGCCCTGACCGATCAGGCTTTCCAGGAACGCTTGTTCCCAATCCGGCGACATGGTGATGATGGGCAAATGCCCTTCGGCCGGGTTCACATTGGCATGGCAAATCTGACGGGCAAGGCGCGAGCGCACATGTTCTGTCATCTGCATGATGCTTTGGGAATTGGATGAGATTTCCGCGATGGCTTCCAGAATGGTTGGCAGGTCGCGAATGGAGACGCGCTCAGCCAGCAAGGTCTGCAAGATGCGTTGCACAGATGATGTGCTGATTTGTGATGGAATGATGTCTTCCACCAGACGCTTGTGTTCGGCAGGCAAATCGTCCAGCAGCTTTTTGGTCTCTGCATAGGACAGAAGCTCGGACATGTTATCGCGCAGCACTTCCGTGAGGTGCGTGGTGATGACGGTGGCCGGATCCACCACCGTATAGCCGCGGAAAGAAGCTTCATCCCGTGTGTCTTCATCAATCCATGTGGCGGGCAGCCCAAAGGCAGGCTCTCTTGTCTTCTCACCGGGCAATTCAACATCGCCGCCACGAGGGTCCATGGCCATGTATTTGCCTAGGCGCAGCTCGCCCTCGCCTGCGTCCATTTCCTTGACGCGTACAGAATAGGCTTGGCTGCCTAGCTGCATGTTGTCGAGAATGCGCACAGACGGCATGACGAAACCCATCTCGCTGGCCAATTGACGGCGCAGGGCTTTGATTTGATCGGTCAGGCGATGGCCTTCTGCGTCATTGATCAGCGGCAACAGGCCATAGCCCAATTCCAGACGCAGGTAATCCAGCGCCAGGGCTTCGGAGATCGGCTCATCTTTTGGCTTCGTGCTCTCGGCGGAAATGACCTCGGCCCGTTCTGCGGCTTTAGCATCTTTGGCTTTTTTGCGAGAGAGCAAGAGTGCCGAGTATCCAGAAAGCGCAGACATAGGCAGGAACAGGTACCAGGGCGTACCCGGCAGGAAACACATGGCCAGCAGAACACCGCTGGCCATGCCAAGGGTCTGGGGGTAGCTGGTGAACTGTTTGTATAGCGTGTCGTGAGCTGCACCGATCACACCAGCTTTTGACACCAACAAGCCCGCGGCAACAGAAACAATCAGGGCTGGCACCTGGCTCACCAGACCATCACCGATGGTCAGGATGGTGTAGGTCTGAACGGCTTCACCCAGGCCCATGCTCTGGTTCAACGTGCCAATGACAATGCCGCCGATGATATTGATGAAGGTGATCAGGATCCCTGCAACAGCATCTCCGCGCACAAACTTCGAGGCACCGTCCATAGCACCAAAGAAGTTGGATTCGTTTTCCAGATCGCTGCGCCGTTGCCGGGCCTGGTTCTCATCGATCAGACCGGCGGAGAGATCGGCATCAATCGCCATCTGCTTGCCGGGCATGGCATCCAGGGTAAAGCGGGCCGCCACTTCAGCAATCCGGCCCGAACCCTTGGTGATGACGATAAAGTTCACTAGCACCAGGATGGAAAAGACAATGACCCCGACAATGACATTCCCGTTCATAACGAAATTGCCAAAGGTCTGAATGATACGGCCCGCAGCGTGCGTGCCCTCATGGCCATTGGAAAGGATCAGTCGCGTCGTCGCCAGGTTCAGCGCCAGTCGCAACATGGTCGCGATCAGCAATACCGTTGGAAACACGCTGAATTCCAGGGGCCGCTCAATAAAGAGCGCCACCATCAGGATCATCACCGAGAAGGTGATGGAAATTGCCAACATAAAATCCAGCACTGTTGGCGGCATAGGGACCAACAGCACGGCAAGAATGACCAAGATGCCGACAGCAAGTGCAATGTCTCCACGCAACAGCGTGCCGCGGATAAATCCCACGGCCCTTGGTGTTGCTTGGTTGGGCGCAGCTGCGTCCGTCATTGGCTTATTGGCCCCTCATATCATTCGAACTTGGGCGCGCTCAGGCGCCAACGGAACGTGCTTCACCGGGGGAGGGGACGTTGATCCCGTCTTCGGTGTAGAGCTTCAGCTTGTTGCGCAAGGTGCGAATGGAAATGCCCAGAATGTTTGCCGCATGAGTTCTGTTACCCAAACAATGCGACAGGGTTTGCAAGATCAGATCGCGCTCCATATCGGCGACGGTACGCCCCACGATGGGATCGGACATGATCTGTGCAGAACGAGCTGCTTGAGAGGCCACATCCGCAATACTGGAGGAGCTCTCGCTCACGCGGCTGCCATCGGGCAGGCGGATGGAATCTTCCGTGATCTCCTCACCGGTGCTCAGAAGGACCGCGCGGTGCAGCGTGTTTTCGAGCTCCCGTACATTACCCTTCCAGGGGTGCCGCTGAAGGGCGGCCTCGGCAATGGAAGATATATGACGCACTGGAATATTGTTGGCGACAGAGTATTTGTCCACAAAGAAGCTTGCCAGGGCCAGGATGTCTTCCGGGCGTTCCCGCAAAGGAGGCACCTTCAGGTTCACCACATTCAGGCGGTAGAGAAGGTCTTCGCGGAACGAGCCATCGCTCACCGCCTTATCCAAATCACGGTTGGAGGTTGCCAGAATGCGGATGTCGACCTTGATGGGCTTTGTGCCGCCAACGCGATCAATCTCACGTTCCTGGATTGCGCGCAGAAGCTTTGCCTGCAGGCGCACATCCATCTCGCTGATCTCGTCCAACAGCAATGTACCGCCGTCTGCTTCTTCAAACTTACCCACCCGGCGAGCGATGGCGCCAGTAAAGGCACCTTTCTCATGACCGAAAAGCTCTGATTCCAGAAGGTTTTCAGGAATGGCGGCGCAGTTGACCGTAATCAACGGCCTGTCTTTGCGTGAAGACTTCCTGTGAACATGGCGAGCAATGATTTCCTTACCCGAGCCGCTTTCACCTGTGATCAGAAGCGATGCGTCTGAGGGTGCCACTTGATCGGCAAGGGCGATGACTTCCTTCATGGCATGATCGCGGGCGATCATCTGATGAGATTCGTCCGCAACGGCGGCCAATACGGCGGCGATCAGTTCTGCATCAGGGGGCAGGGGGATATATTCTTTGGCACCGGCGCGAATGGCGCCCACGGCAGCCTGCGCATCCGTTCCAATACCGCAGGCCACGATAGGCACGTGAATGCGCTCGGCATTCAACATTTCGATCAGATCGGCGATGGGCTGGGCCACATCTACCATGAGGAGGTCCGCGCCATGCCCGGAACGTAGTTCTTCCACCGCAGATTCAATGGAAGGTGCTTGCGCTACGCGCGCACCGCGTTCCATTGCCATGCGTGTGGCTGTCGTCAATTGGCCGTTTAGTTGTCCGACGATCAGCAATCGCATCTCATCTCTCCTCAGTCTTCAAGTCGGGACGACAGGTTTTAGACCTGGCCGCCTTTAATAATTTCAGTCATCGTCACGCCCAGGCGTTCTTCCACGATGACAATCTCACCCCGCGCGACGAGGCGGTTGTTCACATAGATATCGATGGCCTCACCAACCTTGCGGTCCAGTTCCACGACCGCGCCGCGACCTAGTTTCAGAAGGTCAGCGACTTCCAGTTGGGTTTTGCCCAAAATGGCGGAAACCTTTACCGGAACGTCAAAGACCGCTTCCAGGTCGGTCGCGAACTTCTTGGTCTCATCTGTATTTTCAGACTCGCCAATAGACGCGGGCCCACCGTCTGTCACGGCAGGCGCATTTTCCGGTGCCAGCTCATCGAGCTTCATGTTCGCTCCGCCTTGTGTGTCTTGGTCGCTCATATCTTGCTCCCTACCTACGAATTGTTTGCTTGCTCGTTGCTGGTCATTTCATCGACCAGGCGCGCAGCAACAAGAAAATCTTGAATGGATTTGTCGATCGCCTCGACGGAGGCGCCGATATCATGTTCAATGCCGCCCTTAGCCCAATCGATCTTGCAGTTTGCTCCTGCAAGATCAGTTTCCGGCATGACCACAAGCTGGCCATCGAAACCTGCGTGGGCTACGACTTCAGAAAGGCGTGTTGAAAGAGCTTCGGCCAATTCTGGAGCAACGCGCACCACAATGCGCGGTTCATCGCGCAAATAATCGATAGCATCCCCAAGCAGTTTGACCACAGCTTCTTCGGGTGCCTGCTTTAACAAAGCTCCGGAGAGTTTTTTCGAGATCATCGCTGCCAGCTCGACAGCTTCACCACGAATGGCGGTCCGCTCTTCAATTAAGGTAGAGAGGATGGTTGCCATCTGACCACCAACGACCTGAAGCAAGGCTGCCATTTCGCCGTCTGCTTCACGGCGACCTGCTGCGAACGTTTCCAGTTTAACGGCTTCCACTTCCTCGGGCGTATAGCTGTGCTTGACCGAGGGGCGCTCCTGCAGGATGTCGCCTTCGTTGCTGAAAACCGTATCGAACGAGAATTTTTGGGTCATGAGGCAAACCCTTTAGTAGATAAGTTCATCTTCGCCTCCTGCTTCGGCGATCATGATCTCACCCTTGGCTGCCAAGTCCTTGGCGGTGTTGACCATTATGGTTTGGCTCTCGTCCACATCTTTCAGGCGAACAGGGCCCATGGCCTCCATGTCTTCGCGCATAATCTTGGCTGCACGCTCTGACATATTGGAAAAGAACATGTCGCGCACGGTGTCGGAGCCGCCCTTGAGGGCAAGCGCCAATTTGTCTTTTTCCACGGCGCGCAGAAGGGTCTGAACGCTGCCGGGGTCGAGCTTTTGCAGATCTTCGAAGGTAAACATCAGCGCCTTGATGCGCTCGGCAGCATCACGATTGCGCTCTTCCAATGAAGTCACAAACCGGCTTTCCGTCTGACGGTCGAAATTATTGAAAATCTCAGCCATCATTTCGTGAGCGTCGCGTTTTTGGGTGCGTGCCAGGTTTGACATGAATTCTGTGCGCAAGGTCTGTTCGATCTTGTCGATAATGTCTTTTTGGACCGTCTCCATGCGCAACATGCGCATCACGACTTCCAGCGCGAAGTCCTCGGGCAGGGAGCCCAGAACGCGGGCCGAGTGATCGGCTTTGATCTTGGACAGAACCACAGCAACGGTCTGCGGGTATTCATTCTTGAGATAGTTCGCGAGTACGGCCTCGTTCACATTGCCCAATTTGTCCCACATGGTTCGCCCGGCGGGGCCACGGATCTCTTCCATGACGTTGCCGACGCTGTCTTCGGGTAGGAATCTCTTCAACAGGCGTTCAGTGGCCTCAAAATTCCCCATCAGGGAGCCTGTGGAAGACATTTTCCCCACAAAATCCACCAGAAGTTTTTCGGTAACGGCAGAAGTCACAGTGCCCAGATTGGACATGCACTGGGAAAGTTCTTTGACTTCTTCTTCGTCCAGCATTTCCCACATGCGCTGGCCGTGTTCTTCGCCGAGGGCAAGCAAAAGCACAGCCGCTTTCTCCGGGCCACCTAAGTGCCGAATGTCGTCTATGACTGCGGATTTTGGACGCGGTGCCATATCAAACCTTATGCGGATTCATGAAGCCAGGTGCGAAGGATCGCAACGGACTCATCTGGATGTTGTTGAACGATCTCTCCGACTTTCTTGACGGAGCTTTCTTTAACTTGACCCTCTACCTGCGCGATATCGATCGCGGCGGCGGCGGCGCTTTGTCTTGGCATTTGTATCGGTGGAGGTGCCGCGGCGACTTGCCCTGGACCTGCGGCGATAGCCACTGGCGCGCCGGGTTGGGCGGGTATCATAGTGCCATCTGGGGCTGCCAATTGAGGCGCACCGCCTGCTGCAATAGCTGCCTGGTTTGTTGCAGCAGCAAGCGCCGTATGGTCAGGTTCAGCCAAAAGGCGTCGCATGATGGGCCGGAAGACGAAGAAGATGGTCAGGATCGCAATCAGGGCAAAGATAAAGACCTCTGCGATACGAACAATCTCAATCCGGTCAAGGTCCAAAAGACCCGGCTCTTCAAGGTCGGGTACAATTTCAGCAACGCGGGTGAACTGAAGATTTGTGACTTCCAGCTGATCACCACGTGTCTCATCAAAGCCCATGGCGGTGCGCACCAGTGCCCTGATGCGTTCCATTTCCGCGTCTGGGCGAGGGGTATAGGTCACATTGCCGTCGGCATCGGTGGTCTGAATGCCATCCACCAGAACCGCTACAGAAAGGCGCAACAAACGCCCTCCATCCTGGACCACAGTGCTTACCGTCCGAGAGTTCTCATAGTTGATGGTCTCCCTGAAGCTTGTTTCAGTAGAGCTTGCTCCAGCGCTCTCAGAAGAAGATTGAGAGGCCTCAGGCAGGTCCGTTCCCACAGATACGGCCCCCGCGCCACCAGGGTCAGCATCATTGTCTTCCATGCTGCCTTCTACAGTGTCCGAAGAGAGCCTGACCTGGCCTTCAGGGTCAAAAATCTGCGATTCAGTAACCGTGCGGCTGAAATCCATTTCGGCGGTAACATCCACGCTGATGGAGTTTTGCCCAACCACGCGCCCCAACAAGGCTTCAATGTCATCACGAAGGTGGTTTTCAAAGCCGACCTGCCGCTCATCGGTTGCACCGGCGATGCTGCCGGAGGCGTCTCCTGAGCCCATCGCCAAGAGGTTTCCCGCTTCGTCGATGACGGCGACGCTGGTTGCCGACATTCCTTCAATGGCGGAGGCCACAAGGTATTGAATTGCTTGGACTTCGCTCTGTGACAGGCCGCCGCGTTGAGGGCTTACAGTAATAGAGGCAGAAGGCTCTGTTGTGTCCCGTGAAAAGCGAACCCGCTCGGACAGCACCAAATGAACCCGGGCGGCGCGAATATTGGCCAAAGAAGAGATTGTACG
>JAJFIL010000032.1 GCA_021774965.1 Alphaproteobacteria bacterium | reverse complement strand
TGCGCCATTTTACCTTCTCATCAATCAATTGGTCTTCTCCCCCCCGGGCCCCCCGGAGGGGGGACAGATCTTTGCGAAGGTGGCTGCGCCATTTTACCTTCTCATCAATCAATTGGTCTTCTCCCCCCCGGGCCCCCCGCTGACATTTGGCCATAAGTCGTCCGCTGGACACGGAAGCTCAGACTCGATAGACTGGTTCCGTGGAACTTGGCGGTGTGCGGATCCGGGATTCTGACCTGAATTGGGTCGAGCAGCGAGGAGCTGCTGTCGATCGACCCAGCCGGTCGCAGGTGGCCCGTGAACTCTGTCACCGGCTTCGAATCTACGACGCTCTTGGCCGGCCGCGGGAGGTCGCGGCTCGCATTGCATTGTCGCGTCTCGAACGTCGTGGGGTCGTTCAATTACCGGTTGCGGCTCCCGGCCCGCCACGACGACCTCTCCACCGAACTCACGCTGATCAGCTCGATCTCCCGCTCGCCTCGGCGACATCGAACCTGTCCTCACTCCACCCCATCGAGATCATTCCGGTGGCTCGTGACCGTCCCGCCGATGGCGATATCTGGCGCCACCTGATGGACGCTCATCATTACTTGGGCGCTGGTCCTCTGTGCGGTGCCCAGATTCGTTACCTGATTCGGTCCCCCCAGGGTTGGCTTGGAGCGCTGTCCTTCTCGAGCGGCGCCTGGCGATTGCGGGCCCGGGATCAGTGGATCGGCTGGACCGAGGCAGCACGGCGTCGGAACCTCCAGCTCGTTGTCTGCAACAGTCGGTTCCTGCTCATTCCCCGGATCCAGAACCTTGCTTCCCACGTGCTGTCTCTCGTTCTGAAACGCCTCGGTGCCGACTGGGAAGAGCGCTACGGTTACCGCCCTCTCCTGGTGGAAACCTTCGTCGATCCGCGACGCTTCGATGGGACCTGTTACCGTGGTGCCGGTTGGACCGTGGTGGGAGAGACCACGGGCCGTGGTCGACAGGATACCTATCGAGACCGCGAGATCCGACCCAAGCAGATCTTCCTCCGCCCACTCGTTCCGGATGCCAGACGGAGGCTCCGGGTCGAACCCATTTCTGAACTGTGCACACAAGGTGATTGGGCCGACACCGAGTTCGCCCGGGCGAAGTTACCAGACCTCAGACTTACCAAACGTCTCGGGACCATCGCACGTGACTTTTATGCGCGACCTACGGCATCTATTCCTGGAGCTTGCGGTCATCGATCGAAAACCAAGGCCGTCTATCGGTTCTGTTCTCACGAGGGAGTGGGCATGGATGAAATCCTGAAACCCCATTACGAGGCGTCCCTGGCCCGCGCGGCCAACGAGAAGGTTGTCCTGGCGGTCCAGGACACAACCTCGTTGAACTATTCCACTCATCCGGCCACCCAGAGCCTGGGTCCCATCGGCAGTTACGGTGCCCAGGCCACGATCGGTCTGCACCTCCACGGGACACTCCTCGTCAATCCGGCAGGAACCTCTTTGGGTTTGATCGACGTCCAGTGCTGGGCACGGGATCCCAAGGCGCTCTCCAAGAGCCAGGGACGTGACATCAAGTCGCTCCCCATCGATCAGAAGGAGAGCCGGAAGTGGCTCAAGAGCTATCAAGCCACGACACAAGCTCAACAACGGCTGCAAGAAACCCGGCTGGTCAATGTCGGTGACCGTGAAGCCGACATCTACGACCTCTTCGAAGCCGCCGGTCGGTCTGATGAGAACCCAGGGCTTCTGATCCGGGCCGCTCAGCCTCGCAAGCTGATGGGGAAACAAGAGAAGCTCTGGGATCACGTTCGCTCGCTCGAGCCGCAAGGACTGTTGCCTCTCGAGGTTCCGCGTCGAGGCTCACGACCAGCACGCCAGACGACGCTCGAGCTCCGGTTTGATCGGGTCGAGCTCCGCCCCCCGAAAACATCGAAAGGAAAGCCATCGATCAAGATGTGGGCCATCGCAGCGACAGAAGTCACAACTCCACCGAAAGGCCCGAAGGTCGAGTGGTTGTTGTTGACGACGCTTCCGGTGACGACCTTGGATGAGGCTGCCGAGAAGCTTCACTGGTATACCCTCAGGTGGCAGATCGAAGTCTTCCATCGGACGCTCAAGAGTGGCTGTCGCCTTGAGGATCGCCAGCTCGGTTCCGGGGACAGTCTCAAGGCCTGCATCGCGATCGATGTCGTGGTCGCCTGGCGGATATTCCACCTGGCGAAGCTGGGTCGGGAGATTCCGGATGTTCCCTGCACGATCTTTTTCGAAGAGGCGGAATGGAAGGCTCTCACCGGCTTCGTCGCGGGTACCGGAAAGTCGCCGGAACAAGCTCCGACCCTGCGGGAGGCCATCCACTTGGTTGCCAGTCTGGGAGGGTTCCTTGGCCGAAAGTCAGACGGAGAACCTGGAACCCAGACTCTGTGGCGCGGTCTGCAACGCCTCGACGATATTACGATGGCGTATCGGGTGTTTGTCGTCTGGCGGAATGACACCTCGTAGCTGGGTCGGCGATCTTGATAGAAGACGGGATGAACGAGGTCCATCCCGCCACAGGCGCCTCAGCCGACCCTGCGGATCAAACCCGCCAGGGATCGTTGCGCGAGCCCAAGTTCTCGACCCGCAGTCTCGAGAACCTGCAAATCGATCTCGACTTCAAGCGAGATGAGATCAAGAGCCGCAGCGCACTCCGCCAGCGAGGCGATAGCGGATCGAAAATGGCGTCGCTTCACGCCGACCAGCCAGGCCCCGGCACCTTCTGCGGTGTTGAGAACCACCGAGGACGAGGCACGATAGAGCTGGTCACCTAGTTCGCCACACCCCCGGGGCAGAGCCTTCTTGATAAGAAGAGCCTGCTGGTGAAAAGCCAGACCATGTTGGTAAGCGTTGAGTTTCTGATGAGGAAATCGGTGCACGGGAAAACTCCCTTCGAGTCGACTCCCAGCCGTCCTGGCCGGGTCCTAAACCCCACCGCTTGAAGGTCGGAGGAGGCGCAATCCCGCCAGCGACGAGCGCAGGCCAACTCCCCAAAACGTCCCCCGGACCCCATCCGGCCTGCGAGCGAGGAGCGCGGGATTGCGCCGGGGGAAGAACCTTCAGGCACACTGGAATGACCCGGATCAAAGGCCACCCAACGCCTTTTCACCTTCTACCTTCATACTTTGCCCACAGCACGTTCAACGACACCTTCTACCGTCACGTCGATCACCATCCCCTTCACCTTGACCCACTGACATGAGAAACTCTCGATCACTGGAACCACGACCGCCCGTGTCCAGAATCCGACTTGTGGGTCATGAGCAGCGGGGGGCCCGGGGGGGATAAACAAGACAGATGGGACAATGGTAAAGTCGCGCAGCGACCATTGACCCATCTATTGACCCATCTGTTGATACAGAGCGTAACACTGTTACAAACTGTGTCTGTTCGGGTGATACACCCGGAGACCACTCTCCGTTCATGAGGGGCCCTCAGCTTTGGCACTATTATTGCTTGTATCTCAATGCGCGAGTCTCATCCACCCAGGGACACGTAACTGCCGGTAGACGGCTGAGGGATCAGAGAGAATGAAAATCAACATGAAAGCCATCGCGAAACGGAGCCGAGGCGGCTTCACAATCATTGAACTCCTGGTCGTCGTGATCGTCATCGGTGTTCTTGCTGCGGCCGGCCTCTCGAAGTACCAAAACTTTGCAGAGACCGCTCGAAAGCGAACCTGCACGATGAACCAGTCGGGTATCGACAAGGCCGTCGCCATCCACGGCACGGAAAAAGTCGCCATTCCTCGAGGCGAGGGATTCGGAACGTTCTGGGCCGGTCGCGGTCACTACAACCAGCCCTGGACCACACGTGGACCTCGACCTGGCTTTTATGGAAACGACCAGATCGGTGAGATCGCCGGTGACGCACGGAT
>JAJFIL010000310.1 GCA_021774965.1 Alphaproteobacteria bacterium | reverse complement strand
GCTTAGCCGTCTTGCGCTTGGCGGTTTTCTTAGCCGCTTTGCGTTTCGGAGCCTTCTTTGCGGTTTTCCGCTTGGCGGTTTTTTTCTTGGCTGCTTTCTTCTTCACAGCTTTTTTCGAAGATTTCTTGACTGCCTTCTTGGTGGCTTTCTTAGCTACCTTGCGCTTTGCCGTCTTCCGCTTAGCGGTTTTCTTAGCTGCTTTGCGTTTTGTGGCTTTCTTTGCCGTCTTACGTTTGGCAGTTTTCTTGGCCGCTTTGCGCTTTGGAGCCTTTTTGGCGGTTTTCCGCTTGGCTGTCTTGCGCTTGGCAGTTTTCTTGGCTGCTTTCCGCTTAGGAGCCTTCTTCGCAGTTTTCCGCTTAGCCGTCTTACGCTTGGCGGTTTTCTTGGCCGCTTTGCGTTTTGTGGCTTTTTTGGCCGTCTTGCGCTTAGCAGTTTTCTTAGCCGCTTTGCGTTTTGGAGCCTTCTTTGCGGTTTTCCGCTTGGCAGTCTTTTTAGCTGTCTTCTTTTTGGCTGCTTTCTTCTTCACAGCTTTTTTCGAAGATTTCTTGACTGCCTTCTTGGTGGCTTTCTTAGCTACCTTGCGCTTTGCCGTCTTCCGCTTAGCTGCTTTCCGCTTGGTGGCTTTCTTTGCGGTCTTCCGCTTGGCTGTCTTGCGTTTAGCGGTTTTCTTGGCCGCTTTGCGCTTTGGAGCCTTTTTGGCGGTTTTCCGCTTTGCCGTCTTGCGCTTGGCAGTTTTCTTGGCTGCTTTACGTTTCGTGGCTTTCTTTGCGGTCTTCCGCTTGGCTGTCTTGCGCTTGGCGGTTTTCTTAGCCGCTTTACGCTTAGGAGCCTTCTTTGCGGTCTTGCGCTTGGCCGTCTTCTTAGCGGCTTTCCGCTTAGTGGCCTTCTTGGCAGTCTTCCGCTTGGCGGTTTTCTTTTTCGCTGCCTTCTTGGCCGTCTTCTTCTTGGCTGTTTTCTTTACGGCCTTTTTCGAAGACTTCTTGACTGCTTTCTTGGTGGCTTTCTTGGCGACGCGTCTTTTCTTGGCGGTCTTCTTTTTGGCCTTCTTAGCAGTCTTCTTTTTTGCAGCTTTCTTCTTGGTTGCCTTCTTAGCGGTCTTCTTCTTGGCTGCTTTTTTCTTGGTCGCCTTTTTCTTCGGCGCCGGTCCTGCAGATTCCCCTTCTGCGGTTGCGGCGGCGATGGCGGCCAAAGCGGCCAGGAACGAAGCACGATGCTTTGAAGGAACCGCGCTCAGGATCTTCTTTTCAGAAGCAGCTACGCGCGGCAGCACCTTGTTAAGAGCCGTGCGGCCCTTGGCGGTTAGATGCACTGAGTTTGCCCGTGCATCATCCTTTGTTCTTTTGCGACCAAGAAGGTTATTCTTGATCATGCGACTAATCATGTCCGCAAGTGTAGACCGATCAATGCCGGTAAGCCGGACGAGATCCGTCTGGCTTAGCCCCTCGTTTTGACTAACGGTCACAAGAACTGCGAACTGACGGGGGGTCAGTCCTCCTGTGCCGACTTCTTTCGAAAACAGATCGAACGCATACTGCGACGCGCGCCTGAGCAAATGCCCAGGGGCTTTGTCGAGATTGAACTTACTTCCAGCCATTGTTGCCCTCCGGAGGTCAATGGAAATTTACGCGAAATGCGATTCGCGAATAATGCAACATACAAATTAATCAAATAGTTGCAACACGGATTATCGGTATGCCCCCGATTTTATTGATATTTTCGTCCGTATAGTGCTCAAAAAACACCGATTACGGAGTTTCCGCATGCCGAATATCTTAATCAGGTGTTAAATTACATCGCATTCGGATAGTCCGAGTGCCCCTTAAAGAGGATTTGAAATGGTTCAGAAGACGGAACATCCGCATGCCCCTGAATTTACAAAACGGGATGTGGGCGGGGATTCTTTGAAGCGCTCCGTGTGCGACAGATGTGGTTTCATCGATTACCAAAACCCTAAGGTCATCGTGGGATCGGCCATTCGTCACAAAAACCGGATTTTGATGTGCAAAAGGGCAATTGAACCGCGAATTGGGTACTGGACTCTTCCCGCGGGCTTTTTGGAGCTTCATGAGACCGCCGAAGAGGGGGCCATGCGCGAAGCTCAGGAAGAAGCGTGTGCAGAGATCGAAATTGAGCGCTTACTGGCGGTTTATTCCGTAACCCACATCAGCCAGGTTCAGCTGATCTATAAAGCGCATCTTGTGCGCCCCGAAATTGCTCCGGGACCGGAAAGTCAGGAAGTGGCATTGATGGAGTGGGACGAAATTCCGTGGACGGAATTGGCCTTCCCAAGCGTGTTCTGGACACTGAATTATCTGCGAGAGGTGTGGGATACGGATGATTTCACGCCCTTCGGCAATCCGCCTGAGGGTAAATATCCCTTTCCTGTCAAATAGTTATGTGGCCTATCAAATGGTTAGGAAGAATGCAGCGATCGACTAGCCTTCGGTGGATTCTGCGGGGCTCTCGATCTGGTTTTTCATGATGAAGGGCATCTGGGCCATGGTGAAGATGAAGATGAGCGGCAAAATCCCCCAAACCTTGAAGTTCACCCAAAACGCTTCGCCCATCGTGTAATAAACCGCCAAATTGGCACCTGCGAGGAACAGGAAAAAGCCGATCCAGCGCCAGGCCAGGGTATGCCAGGCATCATGGGGTAGCTGGAAAGCATGGCCGAAAACGAATTTAAGGAAGGGTTTTTCTAAATAGAGCCCAATTCCCAAGGCCGAGGCGGCAAATCCATAAAAGACCGTCGCCTTGAGCACGAGATAGATCGGATCGTGAAGAATGAGGGTCACGGAGCCGAAGACCGCGATCATAATGCCGCTGATCAGGGGCATGGGCGCTAGTTTGCGCTCGAGTGCGTAGGATGTGGCCAGGGCCAGCAGGGTCATGCCCATAATGGCTGCTGTGGCCGCCATGATGCCGTACACATAATAAGTAACGAAAAAAACCAAAAGCGGGCCAAAATCCACTGCGGCCTTGATTTTCGAATTCATCTTTTACTCCCCCTCATCGCCAGAGCCTATCCCAACCAGAGCGCGGGCGAAATCCTGAGGCTCGAATGCCTGTAGGTCTTCGATCCCCTCTCCAACGCCGATGGCATGGATAGGCAGGCTGAATTTACTCGCCAAAGCCACTAAAATGCCCCCACGGGCGGTACCATCCAGCTTGGTCATGACCAGGCCGGTAACGCCCGCGATTTCTGTGAACGTCTGCGCCTGGCTTAACGCATTCTGGCCGGTGCTGGCGTCCAGCACCAGCAAGACCGAATGGGGCGCTGTTTCGTCTTGTTTCTTGAGCACGCGAACGATTTTGGCCAACTCGTCCATCAATTCCTTGCGGTTCTGCAGACGGCCAGCTGTGTCGATCAGCAAAACATCTATGCCTTCGGTCTTGGCCTTGGCCGCCGCATCAAAGGCAAGGCCTGCAGCATCCGAGCCGATTTCCCGGGAGATAACTTCAGCTCCGGTGCGCGTGCCCCAGACCTTTAGTTGCTCAACGGCCGCCGCGCGGAACGTGTCTCCTGCCGCCAGCATGATGGACTTGCCCTGATTGCGAAATTGCTGGGCCAGTTTGCCGATGGTGGTGGTTTTGCCTGCACCGTTTACGCCAACCATCAAAATGATATGGGGCTTGTGTGCTTCATTCAGTTGTAACGGCTGAGCAACAGGCTCCAGCCGCTCCGCAACAATCTCCGCCAGGATAGATTTCACATCTTCTGGCTCGATCTCTTTGTCATAGCGACCATCGGCCAGGCGCGCGGCCACTTCAGCAGCCGTATCAACGCCCAGATCAGAGGTGATGAGAAGATCTTCCAGATCCTGCAGGGTGTCTGCATCCAGCTTGGCCTTGGTGAAGATGCCCGTGATGCCATCGGACATGGCGCTGGTGGAACGACTAAGGCCCTTGGTCAGGCGGGAGAAGAAGCCAACTTTTTCTGGTTCAGGTTCTGGCACCGTCTGGGGCTCAGGCGCAGTCTCTGGAATGTCTTCGGGCTGTTCAGAGACCGGACTTGCAGAAACGACATCAGCGGCTGTTTCTTCTCGCGTCTCGCTGACGGTCTCATCAACGGTGTCGCTCGCTTCAGGAGCGGCGTCGGCCTTTTTCTTGCCCCAGCCAAACCAGCCGCGCTTTTCCTTGTCGTCACTCTCGCTCACGCGGCCAACTCTCCGATTAGATGATTTGAAGTGGCCTCAATCAGGCGCACGTTCTGAACCGTGCCGATGGGCAGTGCTGCATTGAACTTCACCGGAGCGAAGCTTTCCGTGCGCCCGTCCATATCTCGTTCCATCAAAACGCGCTCAATCCTGCCCACGCGGGAGGCAAGATACGCCGCCAGGTGCTTTTCCCCTAATGCTCGGAGCTGGGCTGCGCGGGATTTGATCAGTTTGCCGTCAACTTGAGGCATCTTAGCCGCTGGCGTGCCGGGCCGCGGGGAATATGGAAAGATATGGAGATATGTGAGCCCGCAGTCCTCCACCAGCTTCAACGAGTTTTCAAACATCTCATCGGTCTCGGTGGGAAAGCCCGCAATAAGGTCTGCGCCGAAAACAACATCAGGCCGTGCCTCGCGCACGCGGGAACAAAACTCAATGGCTTCCTCGCGACTATGCCGCCGCTTCATACGCTTGAGCACCATGTTGTCACCGGCCTGCAAGGAAAGGTGCAAATGCGGCATCAGGCGCGGCTCATTGGCGATCAGCTCGAAGAGTGTCTCATCCACTTCCACACTGTCGATGGAGGAAATGCGCAAGCGTTCTAGTTCTGGTGTGGCTGACAATATCCGTCCGCAGAGCATCCCCAAGGTCGGGTTGCCGGGCAGGTCAGGGCCAAATGAGGTAATGTCCACGCCGGTCAGCACTACTTCGCGATAGCCATTGGCGACCAGTCGCTGGACTTGCTCCACCACTTCCTCAATAGGAACGGATCGGGAGTTGCCCCGCCCAAAAGGGATAATGCAAAAGGTACATCGGTGATCGCAGCCTGTTTGCACCTGGACATAGGCCCGGGCACGTCCTGTCAATCCGTCTACGGAATGGCGTGCGGACTTGGTTACCGTCATGATGTCGTCGACGGCGACGCGACTGTCATGGGGCTGAGTGAAACTTGTCAGGCGCAACTTTTCTTCATTGCCCAGAACCCGTGTTACCTCCGGCATACCTCCGAAGGCCTTTGGATCAATCTGGGCCGCGCAGCCTGTCACGGTGATATCCGCCTCAGGGTTTTCCCGGCGAAGCTTGCGGATGGACTGGCGCGCCTGGCGCACGGCTTCGCCCGTTACTGCGCAGGTGTTCACAATGATTGCGTCGTTCAGCCCAGCCTCAAGGGCATGGTTGCGCATGACCTCGGACTCATAGGCGTTGAGCCTGCAGCCGAACGTGAGGATTTGAGGGCCGTCACCGTCTTCCTTGGAAGAAACAGGGGCCGTGGTGTCAGTTGTCTCGGTCATTTGCCAAGCTTTGGTTCGCAAAAAAAGGGTTTGTACCCGCAAAAAGCCTAATCGGCAAAATGCGCCAGATCCAGCGTTCCAGAATAGTTGGTTTCCGCCGGGCCCGTCATCAGGACATGGTTGGTGTCCTTGTCCCATTCAATATGCAAGGTGCCCCCGTCCAGCTCAATATCCACCTGGCGGCTGGTAAGCCCCCGGCGGTTGGCTGCCACGGCTGCTGCACAGGCGCCTGAGCCGCAGGCAAGCGTTACCCCTGTGCCCCGCTCCCAGACCCGCAGGCGAATGGCATGAGGGCCCTGAACCTCGGCAAAGCCCACATTGGTTCGCTCCGGGAATAAGGCGTGGTTTTCGATCAAAGGGCCAAAGGCCTCAATGTCGTTGCCTGGCGCCCGGTCCACAAAGAACACGCAATGGGGATTGCCCATATTCACAGCGCCCGGCTCAGACAATACCGGCTCATCTTCCGGCCCCACTTTGAGGTCGAGATTGCGGGTGTCCATTTCGCGGGCCAGAGGCACCTGATCCCACTCCAGGCGCGGCTCACCCATATCAGCGGTGATCAGGCCATTGGCAGCAGGGCGCACGCGCAGCAGGCCTGCGACGGTCTCAATGACCGCTTCTGGCTTGCCGGTCTCATCCAAAATCATTTTGCCCACACAGCGGGTAGCGTTACCGCAGGCCTCAGCCTCCGTGCCATCGCCGTTGAAGATATGCATGAAAATATCAGCCTCGCCGGAGCCGGGCTCGATCACGATCAATTGGTCAAAGCCAATGCCAAAGCGGCGATTGGCCAATTTTTGAATTACGGCGGGGGCGGGGGCCTTGGCCCCGGAACGGGCATCAATAACGACGAAATCGTTCCCCAAGCCATTCATTTTGATAAAGGGTAGTGTCATGGGGATAGGTTATAGGGCATCCCCATGACGCAGGGAAGGCGGCGGAACGTCTATTCGCGAGTGCGACCACGAAGGCGTGGCTCTCCGAAAATGGATTCGGACGAACCGATTCGCCCCCGCAATGTAGGCAGTGCATCACATCCTTCAGCGGCAAACTGCCGTTCGTTGCTTGCAATCCCTCGGGCAATTGATTGGATGCGCCGCCGGATCCGATTCCATTCATTCACAAGACGTCGATGTTCGGGGCCAGATTGGATTAGGCGTGATAGCCTGGAAGAGAAGTCCAACCCGGCCATACCAGACCCCACAGCTGCGACACCGTCGGCGACACCAGGGGTCGGAGCTGAAGGGTTACTCATCGCACGTGATTGTCCCAGCCTTCGAATAATTGCCCGCAAGCGACCTGCGAAGACAACAACCGTTGCGGCATCAACTGTAGAGACAACTATGTCCCGGTTTTGCTGATTGGCGATGCGGCGTATTTCTGTGTCTAGGGATGTCAGATTTCCAGTTACTGCCTCTAGGTCGTTGTTTCGACCCGCGCACCGCCTTGCTAATTGCACTTCGAACAGTCTTTCCTTTGTAAACAGTCATTTTGAACTCCAATCCATTGAGGGGGCTGCAATCTAACCGTCTGGTAGGGGCGGGAGATTACTTTCAAGGGAAATCCTGCTATGCAGACTTTAATTGAGCATTTGGTTCTTTTTCAAAAAGGGTATTTTTAATGAAGCGGTTTGTTGCGGGGATAGGCGCTTCGATATTAGCCGTAATGACGGGTGGAATTGTTTGGTTGGCATGGCCACTGCCGACCAGCGAATTTGATTGGCGAAAGAACGCGAACCAGATGGTTGAGCAGGGCGACTGTTCTTCCGCAATAGATTCGTTGGCCCTTACATTTGGAATGGTGGGTGGGAGCGAAGTCTATGAAATGCTTCTTTCCCTAAGCCACGGCGAATTATGCGACTTCGGACCGGGCTTTGAAGCAACCGATGCGTTTGACGAGTTGGCGCAGGTCCCAGAATTTATGGACTACCGCTTGCCGGAGAAACTTCGCTACATAGATCGTATCAGGAATTCATTTCAACAGTTTGCAATACTTAGAAGTATGCGCAGGGGAAATGAAGGGCCTGCAATAGATCTGGATGACGTCGTTGCTTCGTTTCGATGTACCCGTATCTCTTATGATGTTTACCAAGGGGCCTGGCTTGATCTGCGGAATGACTTGAATAATCGATTTGGTATCCCGGAGCGGCTAACGCCATGGGATAGGCGCCGAGCAGAGTGTATCGAAATTGTGGAGGCGCAAATCTCCAGGCTGCGAACCGAGAGCGCCACGCTTAACTCACCAAATGCCTCTCTTTTGGGCGAGTATGAAGCAATGCTATTCGCCTTGCATGCTGGTGAGTAGTTCAATTTCGAATGGTTTTCGAAACGGCGCGGCTCGATTGGCTCTGATTTCTCCCATTTGCTCACTCCCACGCCGAATGCTACAACCCCCGCTGGGGAATATTCATCAAGCGATATTGGAGTGAGCCATGCGGGCGATCCTTGGACTAATTGTATTGGGGCTTGCTGCGGCAGCTCTCTATTTTCTTGTCATCAACCCAACTGAACAAGCCACAATGACCGGGGAAGAAACAGCTACTGAAGAAGCTGTGGCTTCTGAAGATATTGCAGACATGGAACAAGACGAGATGAGCGCAACGGACATGGCCGCCGAAGACGATCCTAATATCTGGCTCGAAGAGGTTCTGGGCGATGAAGCGCTGGACTGGGTGCGGGCACGCAACGATGAAACCTTTGCCGACATCAAGGCAGATCCCCGCTATGAAGGTTTTTATGAAGAGGCGCTGGAGGTCTACACCTCTCAGGATCGCATTGTCTCCGGCGAGCCGCGCGACGGCTTTCTCTATAATTTCTGGCAGGACGAAGCCCATGTGCGCGGTATCTGGCGGCGCTCGCCGTTGGACGCATATTTGGCCGGTACGCCAGCGTGGGATGTGATCCTTGATCTTGATGCGCTGGGGGCAGAAGAAGATCAAAACTGGGTTTGGGATGGGGCAGATTGTTTGCGCGGTTCGTCTCGCTGCCTGATCGCCATGTCTCATGGCGGCTCGGACGCAAACTTTGTGCGTGAGTTCGACATGGAAACCCGCACGTTTGTGGAAGGTGGTTTTTATCTGGACGAAGCCAAGCAAGGCGCGGTCTGGGTCAACGAAGATTTAGTCCTTGTGCGCACCGATTGGGGCGAAGGGACCATGTCATCTTCCGGTTATCCGCTGAATGTCGGCCTTTGGTCTCGCGGTCAGCCCATTGACGATGTCGCCCCTATTTTCGAGGGTGCCGAAACAGACACGTTTGCCTTTGCCGGAAGTTCAGAAACGCCTGAAGGTAGCTACAATGTTATCTATCGCGGCGTTTCCTTCTTCGAGTTTGAATACTTTCTTGTGGCCGAAGATGGCACGCTGACGCAACTGCCGGCACCGCACTTGTCGGACATGTCAGGGTTCCACAAGGGGCAAATTATCTTTGGTCTCAACGAAGAATGGACTGTTGAAACAACTCAAGGCGAGCGGACCTTTGCTTCGGGTAGTGTGGTGTCCTACTCCGTAGATGATCTTCTGGATGATGGGACGCTCGATGCGGTTCACACCCTTTTCGTGCCTGAAGACCGCGTGGCATTCCAATCTGCGGCCCCAAGTGGCGGTGCGTTGTACCTGTCGCTTTTGGACAATGTCGCGGGGCGCGTGCTGCGCGCCACGTTCGACAACGGCTGGACCATGGAAGATGTGGACCTGCCGGGCAATGGCCGTGTTGGCATTTCGGCGACGGATGATATGGAAGATAGTGTCTTTTACACCTATGAGAACTTCCTTATTCCTGACAGTCTGTACTATTCGCAAAACGGCTCAACGCCAAACCAGGTTCAGTCTCTTCCCGAATGGTTTGATACTGAAGGTCTAGTGGCGCGGCAGGAAATTGCGGTCAGCGCGGATGGAGAACGCATTCCCTATTTCATCGTTCACCGGGCAGACATTGAGTATGACGGCTCTACGCCAACCATTCTTTATGGCTATGGCGGCTTTCAGATTTCCATGCGGCCCTCTTATTCCGGCAATGTCGGGCGGCTCTGGCTTGCCAATGGCGGTGCATATGCCGTGGCCAATATTCGCGGTGGCGGTGAGTTCGGTCCTGAATGGCATCAAGCAGCTTTGCACGGAAATCGCCAGCGGGCCTTTGATGACTTTATCGCGATCCAGGAACACTTGATTGAAACTGGTGTGACCTCACCGGAGCACTTGGGCATCATGGGCGGCTCCAACGGGGGGCTGCTTGTTGGAGCCTCCATGACCCAACGCCCAGACTTGACCAATGCCGTGGTCTGTCAGGTGCCTCTGCTGGACATGCTGCGCTATCACTTGTTGTTAGCTGGAGCCAGTTGGATTGGCGAATATGGCGATCCGGAAATTCCGGAACAGCGGGAGTACATCGCCGAGTATTCGCCCTATCAAAACCTTGACCCGGATGCGGACTATCCTCGCGCCTTCTTCTACACCTCGACGCGCGATGACCGGGTGCACCCTGGCCATGCCCGCAAGATGGTGGCGCGCATGATCCAGCAGGGCCATGATGTGCAATATTTTGAGCGCATTGAAGGCGGGCATTCAGGCGGTGCAAACCTGGCACAATCAGCTGAGCGAGTGGCGTTGGAGTATGTCTACTTGACGCGCCAGTTGATGGATTAGGAAAGAGCCACAATACAAAAAGAAGGGGGCTGTTTGCATTCAAGCAAGCAGCCCCTTTTCTACGTTTGATTTGGGCGGCCCGACTAAACCCCTTCAGGCAAGTCTTCCAGGCCTTCGCCGGTCAACCTTGCCAGGCTCAGTTTGGCCTGGATGTGGTTGGGGTCCATATCCAGAATGTCGCGATAGGTCTCTTCGGCATCTTCTGTGGCCCCAGAGTTTTCCTGCGCCCAGGCAAGAATATACATAGCCTCGGGTATGCTTGCGTGCGTGTCGTTGAGCTTCCCCGCTGCGGCTAACGCTTCATCCCAACGATCCGTCATGCCAAGGCACCGGGCAAGATCGACCATTGCCGGGTAGGCATCTGGAGTGAGCTCCAGAGCTTTGCGGTAAAAACCTTCCGCGGTTGGATAATCGCTGCGGGCGTCATGACACCGACCGATATTGTAGACCGCCATGGCGTATTCGCCATTAATCTCGATTGATTTTTCGAAGTTGGTAATGGCCGCGTCAATCTTGCCTTGCTTGAGCTGGGAGGAGCCAAGATCAAACCATACATTTTGGTCTCTTGGTTGATATTCAAGAGACTCTTGAAAGCTTGCTTCGGCTGCGGCGAACTGATCAGTGCGATATTGAAGCCGGCCCAATTCCTTGAGCACGTGAGCTTGGCGCGGCTCCGTTGCGAGAGAAGAACGCAGATGGTGCTCCCCGCTGGCCTGATCCCCGGCTTGCAGGTTCAACATGCCAAGTGCGAACAGGACATCGGGCTGTCCGGGCACGGATTTTAGAAGACCTTTGTAGGATGCTTCAGCTTCGGCCAACTGACCGGACTGATGCAAGTCTTTGGCGCGACGGAATTCGTCGTTAATGGCTTGGGCAGCCTTGTATTCCTTGGAATGGACGCCTGATTCTTTGTCCGCTTTACGCCGTTCTGACCTGTTCATCACTGCCTCTGTATTCATGAGTTCGAGGCCCCAATCGCCCCAAAGCGGCACAGGACCTAACATCTTTCCATGGATGGAGCAAAGAGTGTGCCGAGCCAAGGGGTTAACGGGGTAGGGAAAGGGCGCAAACGGGGGAAGTCCTTCCCTTTTTGAGGGTTCCGTGGAATAATGCCTCCATTGATTGAGTTAGGTGATTGTGGGAGCAATTGATGCAAAGAATATGGGTTCTAGCCATCGTGCTGGTGACGCTTGGCCTGCTGTCGGCATGCGATTCAGGTAACTCGCAAAGACCGGACAAAACCCACCAAGCCTTGATTGATCAAGTTAACCTCGCGGAGGAGGCCCTTCCTGATCCGTCGATTAACTGGCAGAGCCAGGTTGAGGCAGAGATTTTTGCGGGCAACTGTGATGCGGCGATGAGCATTCTCATGCCTGCTGCGTTCAGTGGAGATACGCTTGTTCAATCCTATCTTTTCATTTTTGAAAATGAGGCGTCATGTGGCCCAAACTATTGGTCAGTACCTTCAATTGCAGAAGCAAATGCAGCGATACTCTCAAATTCGTATTTTCCGTTTTCGGAACGAATTCTGACTCTTCACTATGATGAAACTGGTTTAATCCCGGCTTTTCGCACATCTGCGAGCACCTTGCTGGGCATAGATCCTGTGGTGCCGCCTTATATTCGCATCGAAGAGCTGGGTTGGCTGCGGAGATGTGAGATCCCGATGGAGCTTTCTTCTTCGCGCTATGCCATTAGGCATGCGGTCGCCCTTGCAGCAGAAGATATGACCTATCTAAATGCCCGCTGGCAACAACGGGCGTCTGAGTGCCTGGAGGCTGCCACGAAGTTGGCTGAAACCTATCAGCAGGCAGATTGGGACATGGATGAAATGCAGGTGCCGGATTGGCTCTCCACCTTGTTATCGAATCTAGAAAACAACGCAAATACTTTAGCTGGCTGGGTTGAGGGCAACTAGGACCTGGCCTTCGCCGGATTGCGCGCTAGCGACGTGATGATCTGGTACAGTTTCTCCATCGGCTTTCAAGACGCGCCATTTCTGGTTCAAATGTGTCGATGTGCCGACTCAGGTCCCGAAGTTCGTCAGCCAAATGCCTACCTACTTCGTTTCGGGAACCTATCTCGTCCTCCAACGCGTGAATTCGCCGATGAGGATTGACGAGGCTTCGAATCCATCTGTTGATATCGCCCCAAATGGTTTCCGGCTCGCCAAAATCAGATTGCGATGGTTCATTGTCTGGGTTGCGATTGTGTTTGGAGCTTGATCTAAAGCTATTCCTTTTGGGTTGGCGCTGCTTGGCCTCTCGGATTGCATTTATAGCTGCTCCAGCTGCTGAAATAATGCTTTGCCATACTTCCAACTTTTCCCGGTCTTCCTCGGCCTGGGCCAGTCGGCGACTGTTGGAGAGAATTTCCTGAACTAAGCGCTCTACCCTCAAAAGATCCTGAGCATGTTGCTCAATTCGAACGAAATAGTCATTGCCAATGCTATCGCACTGAGCCAGCTGATTTATTTTTCGACCACCACGATCAGGTTTTCCAAACCGGCTGGACTGTTTCGGCCCGGACTTTGAAGGCCTTTTACCGCCAGACGGCTTCTTCCCAAACTTAAGAGCCTTGGTCAGAGCGCCTTTTACTGTGTCATCCTCGAATTGCATTTCGAAACTCCAAACTGAGGGTTGCCAGCCTCAAATATGGGGGCGGAAGATCGCTTGGGGGTAAGCTGGCGAGCATTTCCCCGCGGGGCGTTTATCCCTACCGGTTTCGGGGATAGGGATCCAAAGCAGGGTTCGTATCGAGGCGAGGCCCCGGTTGACTTAGGCTCCCATTTCCCCCATAACCCGCGCACTTCCGGACAGGCATGACCTCGTCCGGTCCTTGGGAAAGCTCAAGGATCGCCACCCACCAGCGAGTTTCGCCCGTGGGTGCGAAATGCGTTTGGATTGTTGTTGGCTGCTGGCCAGCTAGTGGAAAGACCCTTTTCGCCTGATGTTTGAGACCCTGAGCGACAGACTTGGTACCGTTTTCGACCGCTTGCGCGGGCGCGGTGCGCTGACCGACAGCGACGTGGCCGAAGCCATGCGCGAGGTGCGCGTGGCCCTGCTTGAAGCGGACGTGGCCCTGCCGGTGGTCAAGGGCTTTGTGGAGCGGGTTCGGGAAAAAGCTGTCGGCCAGGAAGTCACGCGCTCCGTGACGCCGGGCCAGCAAGTGGTCAAGATCGTCCATGACGAGCTGGTGGAGGTCCTGGGCAAGGACCCTGAACCCCTCAATGTGGATATGGCTCCGCCTGCCGCCGTGATGATGGTGGGTCTGCAGGGCTCGGGTAAAACCACATCGACGGCCAAGATCGCGCTGCGGCTCAAGACAAGACACAAGAAAAAAGTTCTCATGGCCTCGTTGGACACCCGCCGTCCCGCCGCCATGGAGCAGCTCAAGGTTCTGGGCGAACAGGTGGATGTGGCAACGCTGCCCATCATTGAAGGTCAAGATACGATTGGTATCGCAAAGCGTGCCATGGAAGCAGCCCGCCTGGGCGGTTATGACGTGGTCATGCTGGATACCGCAGGTCGCGGCCACGTGGACGAAGCCTTGATGTTTGAGGTCGAACAGATCCGCGACATCGCACAGCCTATTGAGACCCTACTGGTGGCCGATAGCCTGACCGGGCAAGACGCGGTCCATGTGGCCGAGAGCTTTCAGACCCGGGTCGGCATCTCCGGCATCGTGCTCACAAGAATTGATGGTGACGGACGCGGCGGGGCAGCTTTGTCCATGCGCGCGGTCACCGGACGACCCATCAAGCTGTTGGGCGTCGGCGAGAAGATGGATGCGCTGGAGGATTTTCATCCCGAGCGTATTGCGGGCCGTATTCTGGGCATGGGCGACGTTGTCTCCTTGGTGGAGAAAGCCGCTGAGACCATCGATCAGGAGAAAGCCGAAAAAATTGCCAAGAAGATGCGGAAAGGTCAGTTCGACCTGGACGATCTGGCCGAACAGCTTCGGCAAATGAAAAAAATGGGCGGCCTTCAAGGCATCATGGGAATGCTGCCCGGCATGGGTAAAATGAAAAGCGCTGTTGCAGACGCCAACCTCGGCGAGGACGTGTTCAAGCATCAAGAAGCCATCATCACGTCGATGACCAAGAAAGAGCGCGCCAATCCAAAGCTGCTCAATGCCTCACGCAAGAAGCGTGTGGCCAAAGGCTCCGGCACCTCGGTTCAAGACATCAACCGCCTTTTGAAGATGCATCGCCAGATGGCAGACATGATGAAGAAGGTCGGCAAGGGCGGCATGAAGCAACTTTTCGGCGGTCCCGGCGCAGACCTTGATGCCATGCCGGCTGGCGAGTTGCCTGATGCAGCTCCCGGCGGGTTGATGGGCGTTCCACCGGGAATGCCATCAATGCCCGGTGGACTGCCCGGACTTGGAATGCCTGGAATGCCTCCGCGCGGCGGGAAAAAGAAAAAGCGTAAGAAGTAATCATCAGTTTACGAACTAAAACAGACCAAAAAGTCAAACCAAAAGGAAGACCTGACAATGGCACTTAAAATCCGGCTCGCCCGGGGTGGCGCGAAAAAGCGTCCTTATTATTCGATCGTAATCGCCGATGCGCGCAGCCCACGTGATGGCCGCTTTATCGAGAAGATCGGTGCGTTCAATCCCATGCTGGCCAAGGACGACGAAAAGCGTCTGACGTTTGACGCGGATCGCGCCAAGTATTGGCTCTCTGTTGGTGCTCAGCCAACTGATCGTGTGGCTCGTTTCTTCTCCACCGCGGGTCTCGTGGAATGGAAGCACGGCAATAACCCCAACAAGGGCAAGCCAGGCACCAAGGCGCTAGAGCGTCTGGAAGAAAAGCGTGAGAAGGCTGAAGCAGCTGCCGCACCTGCTGAGGAAGCTCCAGCTGCAGAAGAGGCTCCTGCCGAAGAGGCAAAAGCTGAATAATCGCGCGCCGAAAGCACCTGCTGGCAAGATCTTGCTGGGCGCCATTACCGGCGCTCACGGGATCAAAGGTGAGGTGGTCTTGAAGGTCTTCACCGAGGAGCTGAAGGCCATTGCCTCCTACGGGCCGTTGTCCAACGAAGACGGCTCGGCAAGTTTTGAGATCGAGGCGCTACGTGCCGTAAAGGCAGGTGCAGCCGCCCGTCTCAAAGGGGTTCGGGACCGCAATGCTGCCGAAGCGCTCAAAGGCACCGGTCTTTACGTGGACCGGACGGCCTTGGGGGATGCGGACGAGGCAGAAGACGAGTTCTATCAGACAGACCTGATCGGTCTGGCGGTAGAGCAAGAGAGAATGGGCCGCATTGGGTTTATCACCGCGGTCCATGATTTTGGTGCAGGCGATCTGTTGGAGATCAAGCTGGAAGAGACCGGCAAGAAGGTCCTTCTGCCGTTCTCCAAAGAGGCGGTGCCGGTGGTGGACATGAAAGGTCATCGGGTGGTGGTCGAGCCCCCGGAAGGCCTTTGGGATGACGGGTCAAAAGGCCCGCCGCCCGGACAGGAAGGATAAGTCGTCGTGACGGCGCGCGGCAAAACGCCCCCCCGGAAAGAGTGGCTGGCAAGCGTCTTAACGCTTTATCCCGAGATGTTTCCCGGGTCTTTGGGGCTTTCCCTTGCAGGAAAGGCGCTAGAGAGCGGGATTTGGGGGCTGCAAGCCCTCGACATGCGGGACTTTTCCAGCCATAAGCACCGCTCCGTGGACGACACCCCCTCAGGCGGTGGCCCCGGAATGGTTCTGCGGCCCGATGTTGTGGCCACAGCGCTTGATGCGGCGATGCCGGAAGATGACGGTCGGCCGATGATTTACCTCTCCCCGCGAGGGGCACCGCTGACGCAGAAACGTGTCGCGGACTTGGCGGCGGGCCCAGGCGCAGTCCTTCTGTGCGGTCGGTTCGAAGGGGTTGATGAACGCGTGATCGAGGCGCGCGGTCTGGAAGAAGTTAGTCTCGGAGATTTTGTGCTGTCAGGTGGTGAGCCTGCAGCAATATCTCTTCTGGATGCTTGCGTGCGGCTCTTGCCGGGCGTGATGGGGGCCGAGGCCTCTGGGTCAGAAGAGAGTTTTGAAAACGGGTTGCTCGAATATCCTCATTATACCAGGCCTCAAGTCTGGGAGGGGCGGGAAATCCCGAAGGTTCTAACGTCCGGCCACCACGGCAAAGTGGCAGCTTGGCGAAAGAAACAGGCAGAAGAAATAACCCGGGAACGTCGACCAGATCTCTGGTCAACCTATCGAGGGGACAAACAAAAGGATCAGAGCAATGAATCTGATTGACGAAATAAACCAGGAAGAGATTGCCCGGGTTACGACAGGCAAGGAAATTCCAGAATTTGCAACCGGGGATACCGTCCGCGTAAATGTGAAAGTTGTTGAAGGCACGCGTGAGCGGATTCAGGCCTATGAAGGCGTCTGCATCGCTCGTTCCGGCGGTGGCCTCAATCAAGCTTTCACCGTGCGCAAAATTTCCAATGGCGAAGGCGTGGAACGGGTTTTCCCGCTCTATGGCCCAATGATTGACAGCATCGTCGTGGTTCGCCGCGGTCGTGTGCGTCGCGCCAAGCTTTATTATCTCCGTGGCCGTCGCGGTAAGTCTGCACGGATCGCGGAAAAGAAAGACAACCGGACCAAAAAGGGCGCCAAGTAACGCCGGACCGATTGAGTATTCTTGAGAGCGCGGTCCGTCAACTACGATGGGCCGCGCTTTTTCTATGTGGGTAGCAAGTGCAGTTGAGAATTAGGAGGCAAGACCGATGAGTTACAAAATCGCCGTTGTGGGTGCGACCGGAAACGTAGGCCAGGAGATGTTGAACATTCTGGCTGAACGGGGTTTCCCCACAAGTGAAGTGGTGGCGCTTGCCTCTCGCCGTAGTCTCGGTACGGACGTATCTTTTGGGGATACGGAAATTGTGACCAAGGATCTCGCGCAATTCGATTTTGCCGGTATTGATATTGCCTTGTTTGCGGCAAGCGGAGATGTGGCGCGGGAATATGGCCCCAAGGCTGCAAAAGCTGGCGCCGTTGTGATCGATAATTCATCTGCGTTCCGCATGGAGCCGGATGTGCCGCTTATTGTGCCGGAAGTAAATGCCGATGCCATCGAGGGTTACACCCAACGAAACATCATCGCCAATCCCAATTGCTCAACGGCACAAATGCTTGTGGCGCTCAAGCCGCTTCATGACAAGGCGCGCATCAAACGTGTCGTGGTCTCCACCTATCAGTCGGTCTCAGGGGCCGGGCGCGATCAGATGGACGAATTGTTCAATCAGACCCGCGGTATCTTTGTGAACGATCCCGTTGAGACCCATCACTTTACCAAACAGATCGCCTTTAACGTGATCCCGCATATTGATGACTTCATGGCGGATGGCGACACCCGTGAAGAATGGAAAATGAAGGCGGAGACCCACAAGATTCTCGACCACCGTATCGAGGTTACCGCCACGTGCGTTCGCGTCCCGGTCTTTGTGGGTCATGCGGAAAGCATCAATGTAGAGTTTCATGATCCGATCACGGACGATGAAGCGCGTGAAATCTTACGCGAGGCTCCCGGCTGCATGGTTGTCGACAACCCAAAAGAAGATGCCTATGTCACGCCCGTGGAATGCGTTGGAGACTATGCCACGTTCATCAGCCGCATCCGCATGGATACCACGGTCGACAATGGCCTGAACATGTGGGTGGTCTCAGACAATCTGCGCAAAGGTGCGGCGCTCAACGCGGTGCAGATCGCCGAAAGCCTGATCAACAAATATTTGGGTAAATAAAACTAACCCCAGATCGCCATACGCAGGCCGCGACCGTCTCGGTCTAGGCCGTGGTCAGGGTCCTGCGGCAGCTGGATCGCTTCGCCCTTGGCAATGCGTTCTGCGGTAAAGGCACAGGCGCAAGCATCCAGGAAATTGTCCTGCCCGGCCTTGGCGCGGGGCATATCAAAGCTGGCAAGGAACTTCACGCCGAAACCCGATGCCGCCAGCAGGCTGCGCCGTTGGGCAAGGCCTTCGCCGTGGGGCACGTTCTTGATCCGCTTTGGCGTTGATACGGCCCGCTCTGCATTCATCACGAAATAGGCGACCTCCGGGTGGCATTCAAAAACCCGTGCCTGATCCTCGGGAGCAAGGGCCTCATCGACCTCACGAATTTTGGGGAAGATGCCAAAGGTCTGCTTGGAAACTTTGCGTGGCGGGATCGAGTTTTTCAAATTCACGATGCAGGCTCTGTTAAAATCATCCTCCCCAAGGGCTGCCCGGGAGGGTGGTGTGAAGACAGCCGATCGCCGTGCGCCGATAACGGATCGCGCTGCCGTATCGCACTTGCGCCCTCCGCGTCCCGCCACATTGGGAATGCCCATGGGCACATCTGCAGTAATCACACTTGGGGCTTCCTGAAGGTCCAGAAGTTCTTTGAACGTTGCGCAAATGCGAAACCGCGATGGCGTGTGACCGGAAAGATCTTTGAGCACGACCAACCAGCCCCGAGGACATTCGGCAACTCCTGCAACCCATTGGCCTTCTGCGCCGGCCCCCAATGCCGTCAGGGAGACATTGACGTGAGAGCGGATCAGCGAGTTTTGCTTTTCAATCAGGGGAAGCTCGTCTCTCTCAGGATTTTGGCTGGCGGCGACAAGATCGCTGATCGTGGCCACCGATTGGCGCAAGGCAGAGGGCACCGGCACCTGGTTCAGCATGTGCCCCAGCACAAGTGCTGAGAACAGATCCCCCGTTCCGTGCGGCGCATTGTTGTGGCGCGGTGCACCGGCGAGCCAGCTGCCGGTCTTTTGCATGGCTCCGGGGCGTTGCCAGGCTCCCGGTCTCTGCCATGAAAGAGTGCCAACCTCGATCTGGTCACGGGCTCCATCCATGGGCACGGAGGTGATGAAAACATTTGAGGGGCCAAGGGCTGCTGCGGCCTTCATGGCAGATTGAGGTTCAAGGATTCTCTGGCCAGCAAGTTCTCCGGCCTCAAATGCGTTAGGGCTGGCCATATCCGCCAGGGGCAGAAGGTGTTTGCTCAGGGCGGCGGGAATGTCTCGAGAAAGGAAAAGCCCTTTGGTGTTGTCGCCAAAAACCGGATCGCAAAGATAAAGCAGTTTCGGATTTTGCGCTTTTAGCCGCTGGATCAGCTTGGCGACAGGCTCGATTTGATCGGCGCTGGCGAAATAGCCCGTAAGGACAGCATCGCAATCTTTCAGCCAACCGCTGGTCTCAAGGTCCTTTAGCCAATCGGCCAATCGCTGCGGCGAGGTGGGCTCGCCATGGCTGCGGCCATGACCCGGATGATGGGGCAGGATTACCGTTGGCACAGCCAGCACGTCATGGCCCAGCCGCTGAAGCGCGAATGTGGCGATGGAATTTCCCACGTGGCCGTAGATGACCTGGGACTGGATAGAAAGAATGCGGGCCATGGAACCTGGGCAAGGATGGAAGATGTTCTTGTAACTATAGCAGCACGATTCCCTCAAAACGCTGCGTTTTAGCTATGATGCGGCAATTCATCTGCGTGCAGTGCAACATCGCCCTTGCATCCGTGGGCAAGGTGGTTACGGTTTCGCCCCACGACAGAAAAGCCTGAAGTCCCGGAGACGCCCATATGACATCCGAAATCCGCCCCCGCCGCAGCGTGCTCTATATGCCGGGCTCAAATCCGCGCGCGCTGGAAAAGGCCAAAAGCCTAGCCGCTGACACGCTGATCCTTGATCTGGAAGACGCCGTGGCCCCTGACGCCAAGGCTGAGGCACGGGATCTGGTCTGCGCTGCGGCGAAATCAGGAGACTATGGCGACCGCGAGATCGTGATCCGCATCAATGGGCTGGAGACCCCCTGGGGCATTGATGATCTGGAGGCCGCATGCGCTGCCGGGCCAGACGCCATTCTGCTGCCGAAAGTCTTTAGTGGGCAAATGATCATCTCGGCTGACAATTTGCTGGATGATGCGGGCGCGCCCAAACACACCAAGCTCTGGGCGATGATCGAAACCCCCTTGGCCATTCTTCATGCCGAAGAGATCGCCTCCATGCGCACCACCACGCGGCTCAATTGTTTTGTCATGGGCACAAATGATCTGGCGCTGGAGCTGGGCTGTGATCAAACCGCGGATCGTGATCCCATGAAGGCAAGCCTCAGCTGGGCTATGCTGGCAGGGCGGGCTTATGATCTGGCCGTGATCGATGGTGTTTACAACGACATCGGTAACGAAGGAGGCTTCCGCGCATCCTGTGGTCAAGGCTCAGAGTTCGGCTTTGACGGCAAGACGCTGATCCATCCCACGCAAATTGCCCCGGCCAACGAGATTTTCGCACCGCCTGAAGACGAAGTCGTCTGGGCCCGGCGCATTATTGCAGAGTTTGATAAGCCGGAGAACAGCGCCAAAGGCGTTCTGAAAATCGAAGGGCGCATGGTGGAGCGGCTTCATGTGGAAGGGGCCATACGCCTTGTGGCCCTGGCCGACGCCATTGCCGCACGCGAGGCGGAGTAGACAAGATGTCTAAAACCAACGTGGGCAACTTCTTTGAAGGCTACTCAATAGGTCAAGTGCTTAACCACGCCACGCCGCGCACAGTGACGGCAGCGGATCAAAGTCTGTACACGGCCCTTTATGGCTCGCGCTTTGCGCTGCAATCTTCAGACGAGTTTGCAAAGAGCCTGGGGTATGACCGCAGCCCCATCGACGATATGCTGGCGTTTCATATTGTCTTTGGCAAGACGGTGCCGGACATCTCGCTCAATGCAGTTGCGAATTTGGGCTATGCAGAAGGGACGTTCCTTGCGCCGGTGTTTCCAGGCGACACGTTAAGTGCGACGTCGGAGGTGATTGGGCTTAAGCAAAACTCCAATGGCAAGACCGGAGTTCTTTACGTGCGCACCACGGGGCGCAATCAACGCGATGAGATAGTGCTGAGCTATGTACGCTGGGTCATGGTGCGCAAAGGCGATCTCGCTGCCCCCACACCGAAAACATGCGTGCCAGATTTGGCGGATGCTGTTACGCCAGAAAATATCAAGCTGGCGGCGGGAACTGATTTTTCTAAGGCCGATTTGATGCTTTCCGGCAGCTCTCATCACTGGGGTGATTACAAAGTCGGCGAGCGCATTGACCATGTTGATGGCATGACGGTGGAAGAGGCCGAACATCAGCTGGCAACGCGGCTTTATCAGAACACCGCCAAGGTTCATTTTAATCAGCATACAGAAGGGGCAGGTCGCTTTGGGCGACGGCTCATCTATGGCGGTCATGTGATCAGTCTTGCGCGTGCTTTGTCTTTCAATGGCCTTGGCAATGCCTATCAGATTGCTGCCATCAATGGCGGCCGCCACGTGGCACCTCTATTCGCTGGTGAGACGGTCTATGCCTGGTCAGAAGTGCTTGATGTGGCCGAACTTGAAGGGCGCAAGGATGTAGGCGCTTTACGCCTGCGTCTGGTGGCTCTGAAAGATCAGGCAGGTGCAGATTTTCCCGGTCGCAATGAGGACGGCAAGTACCACCCGTCTGTCATTCTGGATTTTGACTATTGGGCCTTGATGCCGCGATAGTCTCTTTGGCTATTCCACGGCCTTAAACGCGCCAGTTTCTGGTGAGAACTCAGTCATTGCTGCATGGGCAATATCAAATCTCAAGCCGTGCAGGGTAAGACCGCCAGCGTCCACGCGCTCCTTCAGCCAAGGATAGCTGAGAAGATTTTGCAGCCCAAATTCAATGTTGGCCTCTTCCAGGGCTCTTAGTTGTTCCGCGCGGGAGCAATTTTCCTTCGTATCAAGAACCTTTGCTTTTGCGGCGGCCCCAAGGCTGACCCACTGGTGAAGAAAATCGCTACCCTCCCGAATATCTTCGTGATCATCCAGAAGAGCCTCAATGCCACCACAGCCCGCATGGCCCATTATGACGACATGGCGGATCTTCAAAAACCGAACAGCGTATTCGATGGCAGAAGCCGTCCCATGGTGAGCGCTGTCCGGTGCAAAGGGAGGAACCATATTTGCAACGTTGCGCAGGACAAACAAATCGCCGGGTTGTGCCGAAAGCAGCTGACTAGGTGAGACCCGGCTGTCGCAACAGGAAATGACGAGGGCATCGGGTGCCTGACCTTCCGTCGCCAGGCGTTCAAACAGGCTGCGAAATTTTGGGTAGGACTCCTTGCGGAACTTCCGGAAGCGGTTTGTGATTTCTGTTGTAGGCACAGTGAGCCTCCCTTTGACATCGGGTTCAACTGGGGAAATGATTGCCGTGGAGATCTAGGTCCGTGCCCGATCAATGATGGCATTCAAGCTGTCGTGGCTAACACCCAGAATCTGTGCCAGACGCCAGACCTCGGATTGCTCCGATATGTCAAAGTCATTATCCGCATAGGCAATAAGGACGGCGGCGTGAATGATGTTGGCCTTGTCGGAATGATCAAGCTCACTGGCGATATTGCCCAACAGGACCTCAATCGTGTCTTCTTCCGCTAGGGCAGCATCGATAACGGTCTTGATGCGTTCAGGGTTGGCTTGATTGCCGGTGACACGGGCATAGATGGTGGCCATCTTCTTAAGCTCTGTGTCGGTGACGGTGCCATCGGCACTGGCGATATCAGCCATGGTCACCACCATGGCATCCGCGACCAGGGCAATTTGTTTATCTTCCTGGCGCTCTCTTTCGGCATATTTCCCGTCGCCACGTAACATCTTCCAAAAGCTCAACTGCCGTTCCTTTCGACATCGCAAATCACTAAACTTTGCCCAACATAGTCCTTTGACGGGATGGAGCCAAGACAGGCCTTCCCCTCTGAAGAAATTAGGCGTAATCCAAGGGTTGTGTGAGCCTGCGACGCCCAAATTGACTTGAAAGACGGGTGGCGTACCATCCGAATCACACTCCAATCGAGACTCCGATGTGTCTGGGGCTCAAATAAGCGCGTCAAAGGGGAAATGCATGACCACGTCGAATCGGCGACCTCTGTCACCACATTTGGGCAACTGGCGGTGGTCAGCGACCATGGCGACCTCTATTTTCCACCGCATGACCGGTGTGGGGAACTCCATCGGGGTGGCGCTGCTGGTCTGGTGGCTGGTGGCGACCGCCAATGGCCCGCACACCCATGGCCAGTTCACGAATTTTGTCTCCAGCCCTCTTGGCCGTCTGGTGCTGTTCGGCTTCACCGTCAGCCTATGTTTCCATCTGCTAAATGGCCTGCGCCATCTGTTTTGGGATTCAGGCCGCGGCTATGAGCTGGGCACGGCTCGCCTCTGGAGCTGGGTCTCGATCCTTGGCTCTGTGGTTGTTGCCATCGGTATTTGGGTTGCGGGTTATTCCATGATGGGAGCGTTTTGATGGGCTATCGAACACCTCTTTCCCGCGCGCGCGGACTTGGCTCGGCGAAACACGGCGTGGGCCATTGGATCACGCAGCGTGCCACGGCCATCGCCCTTGTGCCGCTGGTGCTGTTCTTTCTGGCAACCATGATTGCCATGGCGGGCGCGCCTTATGAAGTAGTGCGGGATTATCTGGGCCAGCCGCTGATCGCGCTTGGGTATGCACTTCTGGTTATTGTTGGTCTTTGGCACATGAGGCTGGGACTGGCTGAGGTCGTGGCTGATTATATCCAATCTGAGGGCATGAAGATGACCCTCCTTGTTCTGATTAATTTCTTCGCCTTCGGGGCGGGTGCAGCGTGCCTCATGGCTATTCTGCGCCTTATGTAACGGGACCTTATTTCGATGGCGGACTACAAGATTGTTGATCACACCTATGATGTGGTTGTTGTTGGGGCCGGGGGCTCTGGCCTTCGCGCAACATTAGGCGCGGCGCAAGCAGGCTTACGGACAGCTTGTATCTCAAAGGTTTTCCCGACACGCTCACATACTGTGGCGGCGCAGGGCGGCATCTCGGCGGCCCTTGGCAATATGGGCGAGGATGACTGGCGCTGGCATATGTATGACACGGTCAAGGGTTCTGACTGGCTCGGCGATCAGGATGCTATTGAGTATCTTTGCAAGAACGCGCCAGCAGCTGTCTTTGAGCTGGAACATTGGGGCGTGCCTTTTTCCCGCACCGAAGAAGGTAAGATCTATCAGCGTGCCTTTGGCGGCATGACCAAGAATTATGGCGAAGGCTCCGTACAGCGCACTTGCGCTGCTGCTGACCGAACCGGCCACGCGATCCTTCATACGCTATACGGTCAATCCCTGCGCCATGATGCGGAATTCTTTATCGAGCACTTCGCGCTTGATCTGATCATGGATGATGATGGCGTCTGTGTTGGCGTCATGACCTGGGATCTGGATAGCGGAACGATGCACCGTTTCCGCGCGCAAAGGGTCATTCTGGCAACGGGCGGATACGGCCGCACCTATTTCTCCTGCACCTCAGCGCATACTTGTACGGGCGATGGTAATGCCATGGTGCTGCGGGCAGGACTGGCTTTGCAGGATATGGAGTTCATTCAATTCCACCCAACGGGCATTTATGGCGCCGGAGTATTGATCACCGAGGGCGTGCGCGGGGAGGGGGGCTATTTGACCAACTCCGAAGGCGAACGCTTTATGGAGCGCTATGCCCCAAGTGCGAAGGATCTGGCCTCCCGAGATGTGGTCTCCCGCTCTATGACCGTCGAGATCCGCGAAGGGCGCGGCGTTGGTCCGCTCAAAGATCATATCTATTTGCATCTGGATCATTTGGACCCAGCGATAATTCACAAGCGCTTGCCCGGTATTTCAGAAAGCGCCCGCATTTTTGCTGGCGTGGATGTCACCAAGGAACCGATCCCGGTGATCCCGACCTGCCACTATAATATGGGCGGTATCCCTACGAATTATCATGGCGAAGTGCTGACCCTCAAAGATGGTGACCCGGATCATGTGGTGCGGGGCCTCATGGCCGTTGGTGAAGCTGCATGTGTTTCCGTACACGGGGCAAATCGCCTTGGCTCAAACTCGCTTATCGATTTGGTGGTCTTTGGCAAGGCGGTGGGCGAGCGTTGCGCCGAAACCCTGACCGCCGGAGCCAAACAGCCAGAGCTGGCCGCCGATGCGGGCCAGGCAGCTATCGACCGTCTGGATTATTTCCGCAATGTCAGCGGCAGCACACCGACCTCGGAACTGCGTCTTGATATGCAGCGCACCATGCAAAACGACTGTGCCGTATTCCGCACCAAGGAATTGCTGGAAGATGGGCGCAAACACATTCGCGAAGTTCTGGAAAAGGCCAAAGATATCGGCGTGACCGACCGCTCCCTGATCTGGAATTCAGATCTTGTCGAAACACTTGAGTTCGACAATTTGATTGCCCAGGCCATGGTCGCGCTGGAAGGGGCCGCCACCCGCGAAGAAAGCCGCGGCGCGCATGCCCGTGAGGATTTCTCAGACCGTGATGATGTGAACTGGATGAAGCACACTTTGTCTTGGTTCGACGGTAAAGATGTGCGGCTCGATTATCGCCCGGTCCATGCCTACACCATGACCGATGAAATGGATTACGTGGAACCTAAAGCGCGGGTTTATTGAGCCATGACGATGATGAAGAATTTGAACGCTCTCGGGGGCCCCAATGGTTGAACTAGCACTGCCCAAGAACTCAAAAGTCCAGGCGGGCAAGTCCTGGAAAGCACCGGCGAAAGCCGACGGCTCTGCGCCCACAAATTTGCGCACCTTCAAGGTCTATCGCTGGAACCCGGATGATGAGGAAAACCCGCGTCTCGACAGTTATGAAGTCGACATGGACGATTGCGGTCCCATGGTTCTGGACGCGATCATCTGGATCAAGGACAAGGTAGACCCCACACTGACCTTCCGGCGCTCTTGCCGCGAAGGGGTATGCGGCTCCTGCGCCATGAACATCGACGGGCGCAATACGCTTGCCTGCACCAAGGCATCCGGCGAAGTTGGCGGTGTTGTTTCCATCTATCCCCTGCCGCACATGGATGTGGTGAAGGATCTGGTGCCGGACTTAACCAACGCCTATGCTCAGTACGCGTCCATTGAGCCGTGGCTGAAGACCGACACGCCGGACCCGGAAAAGGAATGGCTGCAAAGTCCTGAAGATCGCGATGCGCTGGATGGTCTTTACGAGTGTATTCTTTGTTTTTCCTGCACCACGTCGTGTCCTTCCTATTGGTGGAATGGCGACCGCTATCTTGGCCCGGCAACGCTACTGCAGGCCTATCGCTGGCTGGCGGACACGCGAGACGAAGCAACCGGCGAGCGGCTGGACAATCTGGAAGATCCCTTTCGGCTTTATCGCTGCCATACCATCATGAATTGCGCCACCGTGTGCCCCAAGGGTCTAAACCCTGCCAAGGCTATCGGTGAGATCAAACAGATGATGGCCGCCAGAGTTCTTTAGGCAGGTTATCCAAGGCCAAATTCAGATCAGGCTTTTTTAGGGCGCAGAAATCATCGCTGCGCCCTAATTGCGCCCTGCGCCCCCCACAATCACATGCACTATGCCTCCTCGACACAATCGATGAGCTTCATCGTTCCGTGTGCGTCCTTTATCAAGGCGCGCGCAAGGGTGAGGCTTGCGCAAAGGAGGGATCCATGGCGGGCATCAAGATATTTTCAGGCGGCAGCAGGCCGGGACTAAAGGCCATCGTTGTGGCGGGACTGGTTCTGATCATGACAGTGCCGTTGTTTTTTATCTCAATGGCGGCATCCGAGCGACAAGGTCGCGCAGAACATGTGCAACAAGAGGTGGGCTACGAATGGGGTGGGTTGGAACAAACCGTAGCAGGGCCTTTCCTGGTTGTTCCATTTGATCGGCTTAGTGAGGTTGGCGTAGGCGAAGACAGGCGCATGGTTGTGATGCGGCGTTACGCAGTCATCTTACCGCAGGAACTAAACCTCCAGGTGCAAGCGGCATCTCAGATGCTTCGCCGCGGGATTTTCCATGTGCCAGTCTATGAAGCGGACATCATGGCAGAAGGCAGGTTCCCGGCAATTGATCCTGCGAGTATCGGCGAACCATCGGACGATGTTCGTTGGGATGAAGCCTTCATTACTCTGTCTTTGAGTGATACGCGGGGCATTCGCAGCCCAATTCGAATTGAGTTGGATGGTAGTGAACATACGTTCTTGCCTGGCCCACAACTCGCCATTTTCGGGGATGCTGGTGCCCACCTGAATGTGCCAGGCGTGCACGGACCAAGTGAGTTCGATCTTGACGATGAAAGGGAGACGGAGCACAGAACCGACTATGGGCAAGAACAACCTTTTCGATTTTCCTTCTTGTTGAACGGTTCTTCTCGACTGCGGTTTGTGCCCTTGGGGCAGTCAACAACAACTGAAATTACTTCCGATTGGACCTCTCCCAGCTACCAAGGGGCCTTTCTGCCTACTGACCGGGGAAGCGATGATGAGGGGTTCTCCGCAAGATGGACGGTTCCCAATCTTGCCCGCAGTTTCCCGGATCAATTTGTTCTTAGCTCCAGCACGTCTCACCGGCAGGCGCGCGCGCTTGGGCAAGCAGCTTTTGGTGTTGATTTCATTGTGCCGCTGGATCACTACCAGAAGATCTTCCGTGCCTTGCGTTATGCTGTGATCTTCATCGTCTTTACTTTCCTCGCCTTCTTTCTGGTGGAGATCGTGCTCAAGACGCGGCTTCATGCGGTGCAGTATCTTCTCATCGGCGCTGCGCAAAGCGTATTTTATCTGCTGCTGCTTTCGGCTTCAGAACACATCGGCTTTGGGCTTTCGTTTGGTATGGCAGCTACCGCAACGGTGGCATTGATCACGACCTATGGCGGGTTTATCTCCCGCAGCCGCAAAGTGGCCGCCGCCCTTCTTGCCACATTGAGCCTGATCTATTTCATCCTCTACACCTTGTTGCAGGTGGAAGACTTCGCGCTCCTGTTCGGCTCCATCGCCATCTTCGCAGCCCTCGCCCTGACCATGTTGGTCACCCGCAATGTGAACTGGTACGGAGATGGCGCTACGGAAGTGACGACTTCAGAGAGCTGATCAAACCTCAGCCTCCACGCGATCACCGCATCGTGAACGCGTGGAGCGTTGCGCCGGAGAATGTGAAAATAGTTACGCGGTTAATTCGTTAGACTGCCCGTCATAACAGAGGTTCGGGGGCATGGCCCCACGGGCACTCTCGGGGATGACAACAAGGGGGGACGCATGTTCCGCGCAACAGTTTCAAAGGCAGCGTTCTTAGGCGCAGTGATGATCGCAGCTGTTGCAGGTGCATCGCAAGCTATGGCGCAAGATGAGCAAGCAGTTCCATGTTCAGTGGAAGAGTTTCGCCAGATGGATTTCTGGGTGGGTCATTGGGATGTTCGCTGGATTGATCCTGAAGGTGTGGAACAACACGGCACCAACACGATCTCTCATCAGCTCGATACTTGCATGATTTTTGAAGAGTTCGACGGCCATCCGGGCAACGCGCTGCTCGGGCGCAGCATGTCCATGTATGTGGCGCGCCTAGGGGTTTGGAAGCAGGTCTGGATGGATAATTCCGGAGGCTATTTTGCCCTGACCGGCGGACCGGAAGGCGATACTTTTGTTCTGACCATGGACCGTCTGTCTGAGGAGGCACCATATTTACGTATGGTGTTCAAGAACATCAGCGAGACCAGCTTTGACTGGCACTGGCAGAGCTCCGCCAATGAGGGCGCAAGCTGGGATGACCGCTGGCATATTATGTATTCGCGCACGGAATAATCTGATCTCCCTTGAGGCCTGAATAGGGGCTGCTTTCAGGGGCGGCTCCATTTTGCAATGCAACCGGCAGGCATCGCTGCACGGCTCGGTGCGCCAATTGGCCCCGAGCAAGGCCCCGGTGCCAGCAAAGACTCTATTTGAGCGCAGCCCCTTCCTCTGATATGAGAATCCCCAATAATTATAGAGAAGGCACCAACGAGGGCGCTCTTAATCGGCTGACAAGGACGTTCGAGGAAATTATTTGACTAACGATATGCGCGAAATACAACACTTTA
>JAJFIL010000309.1 GCA_021774965.1 Alphaproteobacteria bacterium | reverse complement strand
GGTGAGGGACCCTTGGGCTGAGGCCTTTTTCATTTCATCAGCAATAGACAGTATTTCTTCATGGACCTCGTTGATCACATTTTCTGGGGTGCTGGTTCCGGCGGTGATACCGACATGTTCCTTATTTTTAAACCAGGATTTGTGCAGTTGCGAGGAGGATTCTATATGATGGGCTTCGATCTTCTTTTCATCGCAGACCTGAACCAGTTTTTTGGTGTTGGAGGAATTGAACCCACCGATAACGATCATGAGATCCACTTGGTCCGCCAGTTCCCAGACAGCAACCTGCCTGTCCCGGGTTGGCTGACAAATGGTGTTGACGAAGGATACGGCATCCACACAATCCATCTCGCTTATTTTTTTAACCAGGGATTCCACCTTATCGACCTGCTGAGTGGTCTGGCTCACGATGCCCAGTTTCCGTTTGCCCCGTTCACGGATTTTTTCAAGATCCGCTTCGCCATTGATGACCAGAAAATCGTCCAGATCTCCCACGATGCCCTTGACTTCCACATGGTCTTTTTGTCCGATCACCACAGGGAAAAAATTCTTTTCCACCATGCCTTTGATGGTTTTATGGACGCGCATTACCAGCGGACAGCTGGCGTCGTAAACAATGAAACCGGCCTCATCGAGTTTTTGTTTTGTCATTTCCGCCGCGCCGTGGGCGGTGATCATCACCTTTTTGGTTTTGATTTTATCCATATCCTCGATTCCCTTGACCAATGCAACCCCATTGTTTTTCAGAGACTCGTTGATTTGCGGGTTGTGAACCAATTGGCCGATGATGGTCAGGTCAGAATGAAATTCAGGCCCCATTGCCAGGTTGATGGCGTCTTGCACACCGAAACAGGTGCCGAGAGCGCTTGCGAGCGATACTTTCATTGAGTTTTCCTTAATTAATCAGCTAAAGAGTGGTTGGAAAAACTGGAAACCGTTCCCAATAATAGCAAAACTGGAACGGATATCATACAAAAACCCAAAGCTATCCGGGTTTTTACTTCATGAGCAGGTTTTTCAACAGTTGTAATGAGGTTTGCCGGCCAATATCGGCGATAGAATCCGTCAGCGGGATCTTTTTTGGGCACACTTCGACACAAACCTGGGCGTTGCCGCAGTCAGCGACTCCGCCTTTTCCCATCACCGCTTCCAACCGTTCTTCTTTTTCCATCGCTCCCGTGGGGTGCATATTGAATAAACGCACCTGGCTGAATGCCGCCGCGCCCAGAAAGGAATTATCCTTAGTGTATTGCGGACAGGCTTCGAGGCAACACCCGCAGGTCATGCATTCGGAAAGGGTATAGCGTGTGGCCCGGACGCTGTCCGACATGGTGGGTCCTTCGCCGATATCATGACTGCCGTCAATATCCACCCAGGCCTTGACTTTTTTCAATGCCCGGAACATCCGGGTGCGGTCCACCTGCAGATCGCGGACGATGGGAAACTTGGTCATCGGCTCCAGAACGACGGGTTGCTCGATATTGTCGATCAAGGCGGTGCACGCCTGCCGGACGCGGCCATTGATGATCATGGTGCAGGAACCACAGACTTCCTCAAGACAATTGGAATCCCAAGTGACCGGATTGACAGTGATGTTGCCCTTAGTTACCGGCTCCTTCTGAATGTCCTGCAAACAGGAGATTACATTGGACAGCGGCTTGTAGGGAACCTCAAATTCCTGCCAGTAGGATTTCGATCTTGGGTTGTCCTGCCGTTTTATTTTGAGTTTAATGGTTTTTTGATTCATGGGCGTTGGCTCAATCGTACTTTCTGGGACGCGGAGCCACAAGCGAAGTGTTCACGTCCTTATAAGTGATTTTGGGTTGATTGTTTTCCAGTTGAGCGACGGTGGTTTTTAGCCATTTCTTATTGTTTTCCTCGAACCGTTTCATGTATTCCAGATGCCCTGGAGGAAAGGCGTCAGCCGCAACCTCGTCATAGTTTTTTTGCTCCAGGTAATCGATGTATTCGTGTGGATCAAAATCCGCAGGCTGTTCCAAATCAAAGTCCGGCTTGAAGTGAGCGCCGCGAAATTCGTTCCGCAGTAGAGCGCCCTTGGTGATAATTTTCGACAATTGAATCATGCAGAACAACTGGTTAATAAAGCTTGGAGTGGGGTTGGACCAGTCGTTGGTATCGACGCATTTGACATCCTTGAATCTGCCTTCAATGGCTTCGATGTCGCCAACTGTTTTTTCCAGAGCGGTATTATTCCTCACGATCAATACGTTGCCCATCAGCAGTTCACCCAATTCCCTGTGTAGTTTGTAGGGGTTTTCACTGCCGTTCATTCTGTGGATGGTTTTAAAACGGTCGGTCCAGTATTTCTGGGCATCGTCAAAAATTCTGGACGGAACGTCTTCCGCCGATTTATTGAGATTTTTTGAATAGTTGATAACGCCGGGCGCTATCATCAATCCGGTATAAATACAGCTGAGAAGAGAGTTGGCTCCCAGGCGGTTGGCGCCGTGATACTGGCAATCCGCCTCTCCCGCCGCATAAAGGCCCTGGATGGAAGTCATCTGGTTGCGGGGCGATTTTGTATCCAGCAATCCGTCGCCGCTGGTTTCGTAATCGGTCCACAACCCTCCCATGGAATAATGCACGGCGGGGAAGATTTTCATGGGCACTTTACGCGGGTCTTCGCCGGTGAACTTGGTATAAATATCGAGAATGCCCCCCAGCCGGTCATCCAGAAATTCCTTGGATTTATGCGTGAGGTCGAGATAGACCATAGGGTGGCCCTTGATGCCCAATTTCTGCGTGTAAACCACGTCGTAGATTTCACGGGAGGCCACATCGCGCGGAACCAGATTGCCAAACTGCGGATATTTTTCTTCCAGAAAGTAGTACCGCTCCGTTTCCGGGATATCGAGAGGGCCGCGTGCGTCCCCTGGTTTTTTGGGCACCCAGATACGGCCGCCTTCTCCACGGGCCGATTCGCTCATGAGGCGCAGTTTATCCTGCCCTGGAATGGCGGTGGGGTGGATCTGGATAAACTCGCCGTTGGCGTATTTTGCCCCTTGCAGGTAGGCCATCGTAGCGGCGGCCCCGGTGTTGACGGCGGATGCCGTGGACCCGGAGTCGATCTGGCTGGGTCCTCCGGTCGCGAGAATCACCACGTCGCTTTTTAGTGTGTAGATCT
>JAJFIL010000308.1 GCA_021774965.1 Alphaproteobacteria bacterium | reverse complement strand
GATAGGGCCGATTGGGGGAGCGTAAAGGTGTTTGATACTCTTAAATCAGGGACGTTGGTTCCTCTCGCAATCTGCTTTGCGGCTTTGGGGTGGATAGCGCCTGCAGCGGCCGAGGTTGAGTTTGGTTTCTCCGGCTACATTGAGCCTGAGTTCCGCGCTTTTGTTGAGGATCCCTCCGATCCCCGCCAAGACAATGCAAACCTTTCCGTCGCTGGAGAGCTGGAGTTCGAATTTCAGTTCGACTATGATCAGACGGTCGTAATCACCCCTTTCGCCCGTGCCGACCAAGGCGACGATGAGCGCACACATTTTGATTTGCGCGCTGCCTATTATGAGATCATTTTCGATCAGTTCGAACTTCGCGTTGGCCTGCACAAGGTCTTCTGGGGCCGCACCGAAGCTGTTCACCTGATCGACATCATCAACCAGACCGATGCAGTGGAAAACGTTGACGGCGAGGAGAAGCTTGGCCAGCCCATGGTCAATGTTTCCGTCCCCACCGATTTCGGTCTGTTTGACTTTTACTGGCTGCCCTATTTCCGAGAACGCACCTTTGAAGGGGTAAACGGTCGCCCGCGGATAAACATTCCTGTCGATACCGATCTTGCCTTTTATGAGGACAGCGCGGAGGAAGAACATCAGGATTTCGCCGCCCGCTGGTCACACTATGTTGGGGCGTGGGATTTTGGCCTGGCGCATTTCCATGGCACCGGGCGCGACCCGGTTCTTGTTCCCACACTGGACAAGGATTTCAACCTGGTACTGGCACCCTTTTATCCGCAGATTGATCAGACCTCTGCCGATATTCAGGCAACCTTTGGTCCTGCCCTATTCAAATTCGAGGGCTTTCGGCGCGAGCAGTTAGGCGAAGAATGGTTTCAGGCCACAGGCGGAATTGAATATTCCATCTATCAGATCTTCGAGACTGACGGCGATCTTGGCATCGTTGCAGAATATGTCTGGGACGAACGAGGCCAGGACGGCTTCTTCCCCTTCCAGAACGACGTTTTTGCTGGCCTGCGCTGGAGCGCAAATGACGTTCAAAGCACCGCAGTTCTGGCGGGCGGGCTGTTTGACCTTGATGGCAATGGCTACGCTTTGAGCTTTGAAGCCCAGCGGCGCCTGGCGGATGATTATTTTCTGTCTCTGGAGGGGCGTTTCTTTTTCGACATCCCCGCCACAGACCCGCTTTTCTCAACCTCTGACGACAGCTTTGTCCAGTTGCGAGTTGCTCGCTACTTCTAGGCCAAATCGTGAACGCATTCAGAGGGTTAACGAAACCTTAACGCAACTTACGTTTGACGTGCTTCGAACAGTCCGTATGGTGATGAACGAGATATCGGAATATGGAAAACCGCCTCGTCATGACACGCACCTCAATTCTTGCCGCCGCCCTGTGCTTGCCTCTTCTTCTGGCAAGCTGTGCCACTTTGAGTGATCTGCCGGGGCTAGGCTCATCGGACGAGGCTGCCAATGCGGAGGCTGCACCCAATGAGGTCGCCGTTGATGCCTCCCCCGTTGAATTTGTGGCCCCCGAAGGCATGGATGCTGAGACAGCCGCCTTGATGGCGCGGATGGAACAGCTTGAGCACGACATGGCTGAAGTGCGCATCGAGCTATCGCGGGTGCTGCCCGCAATCGATGAGCTTGCCGCCACCTCACCTGCGAATGAGCTGGATCGCAACGTGGCCCCGGCAAACCTGCGCGCAGGCAACGCAGAAGCGCCCACGCCGCCGCCGGAGGTGTTGCAAGCGTCCATTGACGAGACACGCTTTTCTGTTCACCTGGCCTCCTATCGCAATCGGGAGGGTGCCGTGGAGGGCTGGTCAGAACTGAGCCAACGCTTTTCGCCTGTACTGGCAAGCCTGGAGCCTCGCGTGTCCCAGGTAAATATTGAGGATCGCGGCATCTTTTTCCGTCTGAAGGCTGGGCCATTTCAAAGCTGGGGGGCCGCCAACGAAGTGTGTGATTACCTTCGAGGCTCCAGCTGGTCATGCGCGGTGATGGACTTTACCGGCGACGACATCAACTGATCTTCTTGGCTTCAAGCGGTTGATGGTCCTTGTGCTGACATTCCCGGTGATCTGATAAAACCTCAATCACGCGGCAATCCTTGATCCGTCCGCCCCGACATTCATGGACCATGCCCTTTAGCTCGTCCCGCAAATGCTCCAGGGCCTCAATCTTGATCTCTACGTCTTTGAGATGGCGAGAGGCGATCTGATCGGCCTCCTCACATGGCATATCCGGCTGGCCCGTGAGGGAAAGCAGCCCGCGAATATCATCCAGCGAAAAGCCCAGATCCCGGGAATGCCGCAGAAAATTGAGCCGCGCTGCGTGAACCTGGGTATAGCGCCGCTGGTTGCCCGCTGTTCTGGCCGCCGCGGGTAGAAGGCCTTGTGCCTCGTACCAACGCACCGATTGAACCGAACAGCCCGCATCCCGCGCCAGCTCACCAATGGTTAATTCTCTCGGGAATTCCTCGTTCATCGCATTTTCCTCTTGAAGCTACAACGATAGTAGGTGCTAGAAGAGAATCAACAAGAATTTATTTGGGGGACCAGCCATGGGCGCCGGGTGCGGTCACGAGCTACAGTTTGATGGATTAAGTGCCGGTTACAAGCGGGCGCTGATCGCCGTGATCCTGATCAATGGCATCATGTTTGGGGTTGAGATCGTAGCGGGTCATCTGGGCCATTCGGTTGCGCTGCAGGCCGATGCCCTGGATTTCTTCGGCGACACCGCCACCTATGCCCTGAGCCTTTTTGTCATTGGCATGTCGGTGAAGGCACGCTCCTCCGTGGCTTTCTTCAAGGGCATTACGCTGTTGCTCATGGGCATGTGGATCCTGGGCTCCACCGTCTACCGCGTGTTTGTGGTGGCAGAGCCTGAAGCGGTGATCATGTCCGGCATCGGGCTTCTGGCCTTGGCCGCCAATGTGGCAAGCGTGATCATTCTCATGGCCTATCGTGATGGGGACGCCAATGTGCGCTCCGTCTGGCTCTGCAGCCGCAATGACGCCATCGGTAATGTGGCCGTCGTGGCCGCCGGCGGGCTGGTAGCACTCACCGGCACCCGCTGGCCAGACCTTGCCGTCGCCCTGATCATGGCCGGGCTTTTTACTTGGTCCGCCACGCAGATATTAAAGCAATCGCTTCATGAGTATCGTCATCATGGGGATCATAGCCATGACGAGGAAGCGCACTCCCATTCCGGAGCAGAGTAGGCCTCCATATGGTCGTTCCGGGGCCGCGAGAGCGGAACCCGGAACGACGATCAGTATGGTTCGAATTACTTACCTTCGGCACACTCAATTCGAGGCGCACAAAAAAGGCGCGAGGATTTCTCCCCGCGCCTTCTTATTATTCAGCGTTCAGACTAAATCAGTAGCCAAGCTCATCCAGCAGGGCTTCGTATTCATCTAGCATGCGTTCCAGACGCGCCTGCATTTCGCCATAGGCGGCAGGGTCTGCCATGTCGAGGCCTGCGTCGCGGATAATCTCGTAGGCATAGCCATCGCCACCTGAGCTGAGCACGTCGATGAAATTCTCAGCAGCACCCTCTTGGCCGCCCAAAACCTGACCCATGAAGTAGTCAGCCTGCACCAAAGAGGTGGAATACTGGAAGACATAGAAATTACGATAGAAGTGCGGAATGTAAGCCCATTCCATCTTGATCTCATCCGCCACGTTCACCACGCCCTGATCATGCCCGTGATAACGGCGCACGATTTCCAGATAAATCTCGGAAAGACGCGAACCCGTGAGCGGGCGACCTGCCTCGACTTCGTCGTAAGCGGCCTGCTCAAACTCCGCAAACATGGTCTGGCGGAACAGGGTGCCGCGATAGCCTTCCAAAATGCGGTCAATGATATAGAGCCGCTCTTCAGGAGATTCGATGTTATTGATCACATGATCCTGCAACAGAACTTCCATGGAGATGGAGGCTGTTTCCGCGATGAACGTGGAATAGTCCGCCGTCTCGAAAGGTTGGTTTGCGTGAGAGTAAATCGTGTGCATGCCATGGCCCCATTCATGGGCATAGGTTGATGCACTTTCATAATTATCCTGGTGGTTCAACAGGATATAAGGATGAACCCCATAAGTGCCCCACTGATAGGCACCGGACTGTTTGCCATCAGATGGGTAAACGTGTTCCCAGCCCTGGCCCGTTGCAAATTGCAATTGCTGTTGGAAGTCTTCGCCCAGAGGGGCGACCGCTTCAATAAGCAAGTTGCGCGATTCGTAAATATCGAACTCGCGATCCAGCTCCAGCGCTTCGGGGTAGATGTCGTGATAGCCGAAATCATTCACACCCAAGAGCCGCGCCCGCAATTGGAAGTAGCGATGCAACAGCGGCAAGCTTTCGTTCACCTGAGAGACAAGTGTGTTGTAAACTCCTTCCGGCAGGTTGGGACCGAACAGGTTCATCTGCAACGCACTGTCATACCCCCGTGCGCGAGCGGTGAAGACCTGGTTCTGAATATGTGAGTTCAGGAGTTGGCCAATAGTGGCTTCATACTGCTCCCAAGCGCCCCAGAAAGTAGAGAACACAGCAATACGGTCATCCCGATCCATGGCGGTGCGGTGAAGGCCATAACCTGATTGGTTCAGGGTAACTTCTTCGCCGGTGGAAAGGGTCAAGGTTGGCCAGGTGATATCTGAATTGACCAACAAGCCATAAGTCGAGCTGGGCATGCCATCCAGAATACCGGCGGCGGCCATGATGCCTTCGCCCTCTTCGGAGAGTACATATTCCGAGCTGCGGATGAGGTTCATCAAGGCCAGCTCAAAACGCCCAAAGGCTTCGGGGTTCGAGGCGATGAAATCGCGGATCATTTCTTCGCCAAGGGCGATGATCTCTGGGTCCTGCCATGAGAGCGCGCGCTGAACGGCGGCATACATCTCATCGGCCTGGCCGGTCATGGCCGAGGCATCAGAATTGTTCTGGTCTTCATCAAACAAAAGGTTTGGATAAACATAAGCGCGGAACAGCTCGAGGTAGACTTCGCTCACCTTGCTCAAAGCTTCGAGCATAACCTCAGGGCCCTCACCCATACGGCCTTGATAGCTTTCCAAAACGGGCACCTGATCCAGCACATGTTGGCGGCTAGCATCCCATGCTTCATTGGATTCATACATGTCCGTCAGATCCCAGGGGATCTGCTCGCGCTCAGGTGCTTCCTGATCGTCCACGAATGTGGCCTGCACAGGTGCGCTCGCCATGACAAGCGCACCGACAGAGACACTCAGCCCCAGCGCAATTGCAAGGCCATAACGGCTTGCCGATTGGCCTAAATTTTCCCAATTCATTCTCATGTCATTCCCTCGAAAAATCAGTGGGCCGGGAGCCGTAGCCCCCGGCAGTTATGTGTTTGTGAAAGTCGCTTAATAGCCCAAGCGGTCCAGCAGGGCTTCGTATTCATCCAGCATCCGCTCGAACCGTGTCCACGCTGGCTGATAGGCTTCAGCGGTGGCCATATCCAGGCCCGCATTGGAGACGATATTATAAGGATGATCCGATCCACCGGCACGCAGTACGGACAACAGATTGTCCACGGCACCTTCTTCGCCGGCCATGATCTGGCCTGCGAAATAATCCGACTGCACCTGAGAGGTGGAATACTGGAAGACATAGAAGTTGAAGTAGAAGTGCGGGATGTAGGCGAACTCCATTCCGATCTGCTCATCAATGTTCATCACACCCAGATCGTGGCCATGATAGCGGCGTACAATTTCCAGATACAATTCCGACATGCGCGCGCCGGTTAGCGGACGGCCTGCCTCAACTTCGGCATAGATAGCCGCCTCAAATTCCGCAAACATGGTCTGGCGGAACATGGTGCCGCGATATTGTTCCAATACGCGATCCACAAAGAACAGACGCTCTTCGTCGGTTTGCGCATTGGCAATCAGATGTTCCTCGGAAAGGATCTGGTTCACGATCGCCGCGGTTTCCGCAATGAAGGTTGAATAGAACGCCGTATCAAAAGGTTGGCTTTCCTGGCTGTACAAGGTGTGCAGCGCGTGGCCCCATTCGTGGGCATAGGTGCCAAAGCTTTCATAGTCGTCATTGTGATTAAGCAGCACGTAAGGGTGAATGCCGTAGGCACCACCGTTCATGTATGCACCTGACCGCTTGCCTTCTTGCGGATAGACATGTTGCCAATCCTGCGCGGTGGCAAATTCCATGCGGCTTACATAGTCCTCGCCCAATGGTGCAACGGATGTGATCAGAAGCTCACGGCTTTCTTCAATGCCAAAGGTCCGGTCCAGCTCAACAGCGGTGGGATAAACGTCGTGATAGCCCATGTCCTCAACGCCAAGGATGCGCGCCCGCAAACGCAAATAACGATGGTACAGCGGAAGCGCTTCGTTCACCTGCTCAACGAGAGTGTCATAGACCTCCCGCGGCAGGTTGTCTGAATCCAGGTTCATCTCCAGCGCGCTGTCATAATTCCGCGCCCGTGCAGTGAAAACCTGGCCCTGAACGTGCGTGTTCAGGATCTGCCCGACGGAGGCCTGAAAATCAGCCCATGCATTCCAGAACGTATCGAACACCAGGATGCGATCCTCGCGGTTCTGATTTGCCCGATACCGTGAATAGGCGGTCTGGCTGAGGTAAACCTCGGTGCCATCTGATAGGGTAATGGTAGGCCACACGATGTCTGAGTTCACCAACAGGCTGTAGGTCTGGAACGCCTGGCCCGTGGCAATCCCGGCGGCTGCCATAATGGCTTCGCCTTCGGGGGAAAGCGTGTGAGGAGCATTGCGCAAAATATCTTCAAGGCCGAAGCGATAAGGGGCAAATCCTTCCGGATCGCTATCCATGAACTCGGTAATGCGTGCCTCACCAACAGACAGGATTTCAGGTGTGGTCCAGGACGTCGCCTGACCGACTTGGCTAAACATCACTTGAGAAAGCCCGCGCATCTCTTGATTTTCTGAGATGCCTTGGTCCTGGTCCGAGGTCATGCCAGCGTAGACCGAAACCTTGTAGCCTTCTTGGATGACTTCAGAGGAAAGGCGCAGCCCTTCAAGAAGCGTCTCTGCACTTTCGCCCAGGCGGCCTTGATAAGCCTGAAGCGCCGGAATTTGTTCCAGCACGTGTTGCCGTGCGGCGTCCCAGTCCTCATAGGTCGCAAAGACATCTGTGAGGTCCCATGAGATCTGCTCGCGTGCAGGCGAGGCTTGCTCTTCTGCCGCGGCAGCCGCTTCGGTAGAGGCGGGCTCTTCGGTTGTTCCAGCTTGTTCCTGATTACAAGCAGCCAGCGGCAACATCACCGCCAACGCCATGATCAAGCCCAGTTGTTTGATCCGGCCAGTCGGCTCAGAAGTCTCAATTGTCATAGTATCCCCCTTGGTGGATCGCATTCCACGGAATTTGGCTGGAATATGCCCATTCCGGCTTTGGGATGCCAACAAAAATCGAGGGAAAGTAACGCAGCCGTGACCCTTTTTGCCGTCTTGGGGGCGTTTCCTCGCCATGGGAGCCAAATCCTCTATACTTGGCGTCGCGCCCGGCTAACGGGGCATCACAATAATGACGGGGGGATCTCATGATCAAGAAACTCGCTCTGGCCCTCATGATTGCGGTCGGCCTCACGGGGCCTGCACAGGCCTATTTGATCGACCCACTTCATATCGGCAATTGGGAAGGCGGGGCCTACTACAATGATGGCAATCGGCTTTTCTCTCATTGCGCTGTTGGCACGGGATATCGGAACGGTATCGACGTTGCTCTGGGCTGGGGGCCTGGTGGGCTGACCATCGGGTTCATCGACGAGCGTTGGAGAGCGTTTGCCGTTGGCAGTCAGACGAACATCCGCATACAGATTGACAATCGGTGGGATAGCCAAGGCTCGGCGAACGTGATCGGACCGGGGCAACTGGTGACAACGATGGGAAGTCAGCCACGCGCGGTAACTGCCATGCGGCGCGGGCGGCAGCTTAGCGCGACCATTGGCAAGGAAACGCTGGTATTTGATCTCACCTCGACCAATGCAGCGATTGATGCGCTGGCCAGTTGTTACCGCCGGCACAATAGATAGAGAAAGCCTTGTTCACCAACGATGGCAGATGGGTGGAGCTTGCTTAGGCGACTGCCTTGGACGGGCCCATGTGCTTTGTCAAAACACTGGAGAGACTGGTGACATCAATTGGCTTTGCCAAATAATCACTGAACCCGGCAGACAGGAAACGTTCCCTATCGCCCTTCATGGCATGCGCGGTAAGCGCAACAATGGGCATATCCTTTGCGTCATCATCCATGGCGCGAATGATGCGGGTCGCCATTTCACCGGACATAACGGGCATGCTGATATCCATCAAGACAACATCATAGGCGCCGCCCGATGCCGCCTGAACTGCTTCTTTGCCATTTTCAACAATATCGTATTCATGTCCGAGGGCTGCGAGCAGAGACTGGATAACCCGCTGGTTCATCGGATTATCTTCGGCCACGAGGACACGTGTTTGACCGGACTTCGGCTCCGTCTCAATTTCCTGCATGGCACAACCTTCCTCTCGCTTGGCTCTGCAGAGGCACAGCCGCAGCTAGGATGGTACCCTGCTATATGTTTCTCAAAGGTTTCCAACCCCTCCATAGGGCGCGCCCTGGCAGTCATTTTCGAACTTCAGCGCTTTAGTGATTTTCCATTATTTATCAGCCAGTTAGGAGGCCATCGCAGGCTTACTGGCCTGTTAAGGGTAACAATCAAAATCGCCAATAAGTTAATTCAAGGTCGAGCAGCAACAGCAATTTGAGCTTTGCTCATGTTTAAGGCCCAAACTGGCGCCCGCCGCCGTGCCGTGGCAGCATATCCATAAGGCCTGCCTGTTCGATATGGCCTGTTGAGTCGATAAGGGATGAATCGATGAAAACTTACGGCGCGCAAAACATGTGGGGCCTTCTCCGCCGGGTGCTGGTCAAGCGTCCTGACGCCTCCATGGGCAGCGCGGATCCCGCGCGATGGAATTATCACGGGCCCCTGGATCTCGCCAAGCTTCAGTCCGATCATGATGATTTCGTCAACGTCCTGCGGCGCAGCGGTGGGCGCGTTGAGTTCATTGAGCAAGATACGAACGAATTGGCAGATGCCTGCTTTACCCATGACGCCTCTCTGGTCACGGACAAAGGTGCCATCCTGCTGCGAATGGGAAAAGAATTGCGCCAGGGCGAAGTGGAGGTTCATAGCGCTGCCTATAGCGCCCACGATGTGCCGCTGCTTGGACGGATTAAGGCGCCGGGAACGGTAGAGGGCGGCGATTGCCTGTGGCTGGACGAGCGCACTCTTGCCGTGGGTTGTGGGTTCCGAACCAACGAAGCAGGCATCCTTCAATTGCGGACAATTCTGGCGCCGCTGAACGTGGAAGTGCTGAGCTTTGATTTGCCGTTCCTCGCGGGGCCCAACGCCTGTCTTCATCTGATGTCACTCATCAGCATTGTGGACGTGGACCTGGCGCTTGTTCATTCGCCGCTGATGCCTGTGCGGTTTCGTCAATTGCTTGATGAGCGATGCTTTACCTGCATTGAAGCGCCCGCCGATGAATTTACGGCAAGCGGTGCGATCTCTGTAAATGTGCTGGCCACCTCTCCCAGGCATTGCGTCATGGTGGCGGGCTGGCCCAAGACCCTGGCGCTGCTGGAGGAGCAAGGCTGCGTCGTCGATACATTCTCTGGTGCGGAGCTATGCCTCAAGGCCGAAGGCGGGCCGACATGCCTGACGCGCCCCATCTTGCGTGAGTAGCCTCGCGTGATTACCGGTAGTTTTGCACCAACCTGTCAGTTGAGACGGTAAGCACGCAATGTTCCCGGCTCCCAATTGGGCATAACTAACAAATCGCCCACAAGAATAAAATCATTCATCAGCGTGGGCTCCTCCCGCAGGTCCAACAAAGTTGTGGTCGCTCCGTCAGCGGCAACATGAAAAAGCCGCCCCGGCCACTCACTGATGAGATAATTGTCATCCCCTAGCGCGGCAATACCATCGCCTTGCCCAACATCTCCTGAAATCTGCCTTACTTCAGCAGTCTCGAGGGTGAATATGAAAAGGCCTGTTGTGTCCATTGTGCTGATGAGCAACCTGTCTCCTTGGAATAGAAGACCGTTGACACCGGCCAACCAATCCCCTGCAACAACCTCCACTATTTTGCTCTCACTGACATTTTGTATGTGCGACAACCCCGAATCCGAGACCAGCACATCTCCAACCGGCGACACGGCAACATCATTTAGGAAGATGGCCCCCGGCACAGCTATTCGATTGATCACCTCTGCCGAAGCAAGATCAATCATGACAAGCTCATCAATATCAGTGACAAAAAGAGTACCTTCGTGAATCGCGACGCCCTTCGGGGCGTTGAGCCCTTGAACCCACCGCAATTCCAACAATTCTCCTGACAGAGAAACACGGCTTATATATCCCTCACCATCCCTGCCCATTCCTTCTCCCGAAACATTTGAAACAAACAATGTCTGCCCGTCGGGACCGAGCGCCACGCTTTCTGGATTGGCAAATCCTTCCACGGTCCACACAAGATCAAGGGAAATTGGTTGGGATCCGTCGTTCGCCAATGTTGGGGTTAACGACAAAAACAATACTGCAACAAGAGTTGCAAGAATGGATATGCGCATGGATTGGCCCCTTCCAAGTATCAGTGATCTCGCGAATATGCTTGCACGCCCCGTGGTTTGAGCCCGAATCACAAACCCTTGACTTGTTAGATATCGGTCATCCGAGCCGCTGGCTTTCGCTTTGCATGGTTCTGGGAAATGACACCGAGATGTCCTACACTGGGACGCCTTGGCGACGGTTGTATGGAAAAGGTCGATTTCGATGAATGTGTTTGATTCTCAGGCTTTACGAAATTTTTGTTGTCCTGCAATCGCCGCGATCGCAGCCATAACCTTGAGTGCGCTTGTGCCGCAAATGGCCAACGCCCAAGATACGAGCGTTGAGTATCCTTACGTTGGCGAAGCCGTCGTGCCTTACGAGGCACTGGTGGGACTGATTGATAACGTTCACCTCTTTGTCGATGACAGCGTGACCGATAGCTGCTGGACCAATGCGCGCGACGTCGCTGGAACAATTGTCGAGATACTGAGAGCAGCTCGTGTCCCGGTCAACGTGGATGGTGGGGACTGGGGTTATTCCCCAATGAACCCGCGGCTCGACCTCAGCATTACCGGTCGCCGTGTGGATGGCAATTGTGTGGCCAGCGCCCAGATGGTGCTGTATTTCGCCAACAACACAGTTTTGAATTTCTCCCATGCAAACTCCATTGCCAGCATCCGCACATCGCAAACCAACATTATGTGGATTACCAATCAGGCCATGTACGGGCCGAACAATATTGACGGTGCCGTAGAAAACTGGGCCACCCAATGGGTTGGAGGTCTGGCGACAGCAATAACCACCCAACGCGCCTCCCAGCAAGTCGCGCGCGCCAATGCGCACTGGGGCTATTCCCGATAGGGCGCCCTCGCATCCCTTGTGATAGGTCTCTAATTCGCGCTATTGTAAACACTTGGACGTGGCAGTTTTCAAGATTTGCTGCCGTCTGACTAAAGGGGGACAAATATCATGATGCGCAAATATACAGCTCTGCTCGCCTTGGTGATGGCACCATTGATGATGGGTTTTGCGAGCCACAACACCTGGGATGACCTGGAAGGCGAATGGGCAGTTGGCTCAACAGACGCTTGTGGGTCCCACGTCCTGTCTTTTACTGAGGACTACAAACGAGATCGACATGGGGCCATCGAGTACCCCTTGGAAAGTGCTACCCCCCGCCGTGTAAGGATGGCCACGGTCCTAAATGATGGAGATTCTGGCCGCCGCGTTTCCGTTGGCCGTCGCTTGAGCATTGAGAGCGACCAGCGCTTGCATATACGCGTCCGCCGACCTGCCAGTTCTCCCTTCCGCGGATGGAGCCAGATGTATTTCACCATCGTTAATGATGACACCCTGCAAGCTGTAGCTGATTTCAGCGACGGCGAGGGCGATGGGGAATGGCTGGTAAATGGGATGGGCGGCATGCCAATAACCCTGGTTCGCTGTCCCTGAGCGCCGCATATGGCCCAAGTGAAACCTTTTAGCCTCAAGGACATCCTACCTCACTGAACAACACTATTTTATCCGCTCAATATTGAGAGTGGGTCTTGAGGGAGGTGTCTTATGCGTCGATATCAAAAATCCTTGGTTATCCTGGGTTCTGCAGTTGCTCTGGCTGGCTTGACGTCAGGCTGTGCCGATACAATGGCTTACCTGGGTGCAGGTAGCGGAGAAACCATGATGGCGGCTGGCTGTAGCCCCTGTAACCCTTGTGCGGGCCACAACCCCTGCGCTGGCCACAATCCATGCAATCCTTGCGCGGCTCACAATCCGTGCAATCCTTGCGCTGCTCATAACCCATGCGCAGGCCACAACCCATGCAATCCTTGTGCTGCTCATAATCCATGTGCAGGCCACAATCCTTGCGCGGGCCACAACCCATGTAATCCTTGCGCCGGTCACTAAGTTTTTCTGGCGATTAATTAATACGCCGGTAGCTTCTTTCAAGTAGCTGCTGGCGTTTCTTGTTTAGGGCCTTGCCTAAAGGCTCAATTCGCTCTGCACTTCGATGAGCCGCGCCTGAAGGTCGATATCCTTGGCTGAGGTTACCGCAAGCTCGCGATCTTCAAAGGTGTTTGCATCTGGGTGCTCGTCCGCCCACTGAGCAAGGGTGACATCCCGCTGGCGGATCAGCTCTTCTATATCACCGCGAAAAACGATCATCATCGCCGTCAGCCACCTGTTGAGCGGCCAGGACGGGGTTGAAAGATCAATCTCAAAATCATCAAGAAGAGAAATCACGTCATCGGCCGAATAGAGCGTTTCTGCCGTCACCCAACGATTGGTGGTGAACAGACGAACCGGACGCCCAAGATTGTCCAGAGAGATGCCAATCAGATGGGCAGCCTCCGCCACCTGCTCCGCAGGCAGGTCCGCTGTATCCGTATCGATCGGTTTTAGAGCATCATTGATACCGGGCTTTCGCATGAAGACATGGAAATGCCCAAAGTCCGTCCACTCCTCGCGCGATGGCTCATGGGCATGGAAATAGTATTGCGAATGGGTCTCAGGGTCATAAACGCCTTTTTCAGGGTAATGCTCCCATTGGGTAAATTCGCGGCCCCCGAGGGCTTCCTTGACCAGGTCGCTGCCGCTTTTTTGCAGGACGCGCATGGCGTCTACCACTTCAAGAGTAGCTTCCTGCAATAGTTCTTTTTGATCATCATTCATGGCAAACCCCACCTTTTCTCTAGCCAATAGGACCTCACCCTTTAATGCTGAAAGGGGGACGCAGGTTTCAAAGCGCCTGCCAATGCCTGAACCTAGCTTGAAGGCCGCATATAGATAGCGGAATTGGCCCCATGCTCCTTCACCTCGACCAGGCGAGTGTGAACGCGGGGGGCGTAGCCATTGTCTTTAAGCCAAACCTCCGTGGCATCGAAGATCATATGAGCAAAGCGCTCGCAGCTGATGGCAGGCACCACCACCACATCTGCGATACCCCGTTTGCCTGCCTGCTCGAACCAATCCCGCTCCGGATCATCCTCAGCCACGATCAGCTTGTGATCAAAGAGGTCCTGCAGCCAGCCCTTGAGGCTTTTCATTGAGCCAAAATCCACGACCCAGTTGCGCTCGTCGAGCTCTTCAGCCTCGAACTCAAAGCGCACGGCCATGGCATAGCCGTGCAGATAACGGCAATGGCTAGTCGCCCGATGCTGGCGAAAGGCCACGCTGAGCCCAAGATTGTGATCGTAGGTTTTGGTCGAAACGTATGTCATGGCGGGCTTGCTATCACCAAATGAAGGTAATCTCAAACCCTACCCTCCCGAGGGCCTTCAGGCGGCCAGCGACATATTGGCTGATCAGAAGGATACCCGGGCTCCGGCCATAATGCCTGCGCCGGTTTCAAATTCGCTTGCGTCTGCATAACCTTCAATAAAGGTCAGCGAGCCGTGCCCGGTGCCAAACTCTAGACCCAGGCGGAACTCGCCGTAAGCCCCGTTGGTGTTTGCCATAATTTCTGTTCCGTCGATGACTGAGATGTTTTCTTCGAAACCGTCCTGAAAGCCGACTTCCCCGGTGAGGTAAACGCGCGGAGAATTGGCGGCTAAATTTCCGGTCCGGTGGGTTGCCGTTGCCCCCAGGGCGACCGTGCCCGTCGTGGCATCAATAAATTCTGCATCGACGCCTGCGCCATCAACAAATCCCTCTACGGAGGATTTCACCCCGTGGGCCAGCATGTAGAACCCGGCTTCAAAATGCTCGGTGATGCGAAAATCATAACTGGCGGTTAGTTGAGCGCCATAGGAGGTGGCATCCGTGCTCTCATCGGTTCCTGCCGAAAGAGAGACCATATCGAGATCGATAAAATCGGCCTTTGCCATCACATCCAGATTAAGCCCGGCCATGCCCGTTTGGATGAACCCGCCAATGGTGAGAACCCCTGCATCTGTCTTGCCATCGCTGGCATCCATCTCAAGCTCTACCGCGCTGTATCCTAGAAAGACACCGCTGACGATATACTCAGACCACAGAGTTTCATAGCCCACCTGCCCGGACAGCAAGGTGCGCTCATATTCCAGGCCGCTCAAGGCATTGGTTTCAGGATCAACGGTTCGCGCGTCATAAGAGCCCGCAACCCAGGTCGAAAAATTCTCACCGCCGAAATCCACGCGCAAAGGGGCATCACTTTCCAGCTCAGCCCCGGGAAGACTAATGCGCCGTGTCGGAATGGTTTGAGACCAAATATCGGTGGCAAATGTAGGCGCGGCCGCATAGGAGGCCACATTGCCATCCAGCGGCAGAGTAAGATCAACGCCTGCCGCACGCGCATCGCCAACAAGCGGCGGTGTTATTGCAAACACCGCGAATGCCCCTGCAAGGACAAACGCAAAGCGCTGCCCGGCCAAGTACTTCGCCATGTAAATTCCCCAAAGATCCCCGGCCATCGACAAAATGACAGCCCCAACAGGCCCAGTTTCCCGCAGAAAAGTGCCCATGGCAAATGGCAAATCTGCGCTGCACACGTGGTTGCTCGCGTTAACTATGTAAGGCGAGGATTTGGCGTGATAATCTCCATCCATGAGGATTTGCGCGATGAAGGGGCGTGATGAACAAAAATCTTTCGACTCCCCTATTGTTGCATCCAAAGCGAACCCCGGCGGCAACTAACTAGTGAAGACAAAAGTTTTAGGCTCAGGCTTTCCGCCTATGAACCCTCAATACGGAGCAAGACAATGGACGATTCATTCGGTTTTACTGCTTTTCTCTTTTCCTTTTGGTGGCTGGTGTTTCCCCTTGCCGCGTTCATTGGTGCCGGGTGGAGCAGCTGGATGAAGTTTCGTCGGCACAAGGCCAATTTAGATCTTTTGAAAACCTATGCCAAAAGCGGAAACGAGCCCCCCGCCAATCTTCTTGATGCCCTCAACAGGGAGCCCGCAAGCGAGGATGCCGACGAGAGCGGCCACCGCGGAGAAGGCAAAGGCGCGGGCAGTGCCTTTCTTGTTATCCTGTTTGCAGGGCTTGCGGGCGTGTTTGCCTATGTCGCGTATACGGGCATGTTGGGAATTGAGGAGGAAGGATACTTCATTGCGCTTATCCTTGGCGTTTTAGCTTTGGCCTTTCTGGGCAGTGCCATGTTCGGCTCAAGCGCCAAGAGTGACTAATGCAAAAGGATATGGCCGATGCCGCATTGGTGGTGAAGGCCCAAAAAGGTTCTGACAGAGCCTTTGAACAGCTTGTAGATCGCCATCAGCAGGAGGTGCGAAACTTCTCGCGGCGGATATGTGCGAACACTGACGAAGCTGACGACCTGGCGCAGGAGACATTTCTTGCGGCGTGGGCCTCACTTCGGCGACTGAAATCGCCAGACCAGTTTCGCGCCTGGATCATGGGCATTGCCTGGCGCAAGTCAAAGGCCCGGGCACGCTCTGCAGTACGAACCCGGTTGCGCGAGGATGCCTGGCAGAAGGCCCGGCCTGATCAAACAAGCAGTGCTGCCGAGAAGGCCATCGCCCTTAATCAGGCGCTGGAGCAGCTTTCGAGCGATCAGCGTGCCGCAATTGCCCTTTGCCTGGGCGCGGGTTGGCCCCACGGAGAAGCTGCAGAAGCATTGAATATGCCGCTGGGAACGTTAAAGTCGCATGTCTCTCGAGGGCGCGCGCGTCTGATCGAGATTTTGGGAGTGGATGATGAGTAACACAGATCCTCTGAAAGAATTCTTCGACGCGGACGAGGCGACACAAGCTCCTGCGATTGATATCGCGTTTCGCCTGGCCGTCATGGAGAAAGTTGCCCGTCGGCGCTTTCAAACTGAAGTGGCGTTGTATCTTGGGGGGATGATCCTGGTGTCCATCTGCCTGGCCCTTGCCTGGCCTGGCCTTGAGATTGCTTTTCTAGTCTTGAGCCAATCTTTAAAGGATATAGTTGCCATGCTGACGATTATGATCGTCATCGCCATGGCAGGTCAGATGGTGGCCACTCACCCCAAATGGCTCCGCCTGCCTCGGTAGGTGGAGCAAATGCCAGGAGAGCGCGGGAACCCTTGTCCCTTATGTCTCCCTTACGCCGACTGCATTTCCTCAAGCATGGCTGCCATTTGCTTGTGAATAGCATTGATGGCCTGAAGAGGACGGATCATCACGCGGAACTCAATGATCTTGCCAATCTCGTTACAAGTGATGATGTCCACGCCATTGGCGTACTTGCCCTCGATCTCGGTCTCGAACTCCAGCACCGCGTGATTGCCCGCCAGCACTTCCTTGGTATAGCGGAACTTTGGCGCAGGCTTGCCCTCCGCATCATCCTTGGACCCACCAAGCGTTTTGCCCGCAGCCCCAAGATAAAGCTTGGTGATCTCCTTGCCTTTTTGCGGGGTGTAAACAATGGGGGAGAGGAAAACCACATCATCCGCCAAAAGCTCATCCAACCCGCCGGGAAATTCTCCGCGAATGTAGGCATACCATTTTTCGATTACCTGGTTGATCATATCTTTCCCCTTGTCTTGCGAGATAAGTTCCGCCGTAGCGCTGGCCAACTAGGCAGTAGCGCTTGGCCGCAAACCAACTCGCTCAAACCACTCGGTCACATGCGCGAACTCCGGGTTCAAGGGCTGGCCCACCGACGCGCCAAAGGTCAAAAAGCAGAACAGCAAAATATCCGCAAGCGAGAACCGGTCCCCCGCCAAATAATCGCGTGTCGCCAGCTGATCATCAAGCCAGGCCAGCTTGTCCTGCGCACAGGCCTTCAGCCCGTCTGCTGCCTCCGGCAGGCACCGCATGCGATTTTCAAACATGGGCAGGCCTTCGGCGAAGCGAAAGCCGTTGCCGGAGGGCTCGCACACATTCAAATCCGCCCACCGGGTCCAGCGCCGGGTCTGCGCCCGCATTTCTGGTGTTGTGCCGATCAGATCGCCGCCGGGGTTTGTCTCATCCAGATACTCGCAAATCGCAGTGATTTCAGTGATCAAATCACCACTGTCCAACTCCAGCGATGGCAACTGCCCGGCCGGATTAACGCCCAGATAGTCTGTCTCCCGGTTCACCCCCGCCAAGATATCGACCTCCTCAAATGGCACATCAATGCCCTTCTCCGCCATGAACATACGAACGACATGAGGGTTCGGACCGACAGAGTTATAGAATTTCATGGGGCGGGTTCCTTTGGTGGGTGCAGTTGGCGGTTGGTTCGATAATCGCGAGAGGGAGAGAATAGTTGAAATTCCATACCTTCCACAAACAAAAAAGGCCACCTCCCGGCAATCTGTTATTGTGGGAGCGGACGATGAGATTCGAAGGCCCCGCCGCGTCCTTGCACAGCCTAAGCCTCATCCTCACCTCTTTCGATGACCGTCGGCAACGGGGTCTCTCTTTTACTTCCCTTGCCGCGCTTTCGATAAAGGCTTTGATATTCGCGTCTTTGCTTGGTCACTTCGTAGAGAACGATGCCGGAGCTGGTCCCTAGATTGAGGCTCTCAATCATTCCAAACATCGGAATGCTCACACACATCTTGCTCCGCTCAACGGCAAGGGAAGATATCCCGCGAGCCTCACAGCCAAACCACACGGCGAGCTTGGCGTGTTTCGTGAAATCAATCTCATGAAGGTAAGCGCTCTCTTTGCCTTTAACGTGCGGCGAAGTCACCACCGAAACGAAATTGTTCTTTTCAAGGTGAGCGAAGCAATCTTCGGTGCTGTCAAATCGCTTCACAAAGGTCCATTTGATTGAAGAAACGGAGATCTTCGAGAGCTTCCTCTTTTCGCGCAACTCCTCCCAGTCATCGGAAAGCGCATTGCGCGGGTCGACCACATAGACCTTTTCAACACCCATGGCATTCACATTACGAATGACCGTGCCGATGTTCACAATGTCCTTTGGATCTTCGATGACGGCGATCAGGTTCTTGCAACGAAAAGGTTTTATGAGGTCCGCCCGCTGCCGAGCTGAGCTCTTTGTCTTTTGGGGCTCTTCTGACATTACTATCCTTCCGCAAGCAGATTTACCGGCCTAGTTTGGATACATCATGCCGGACCGCGCCGGGATATGGAATTAAGTAGAGAGCTTTTTATCACTCAACCAACAAAAAAGGTCGCCCGACGATTCCTCGTCAGCGACCTCTTTTAATTGGAGCGGGCGATGAGATTCGAACTCACGACCCTAACCTTGGCAAGGTTATGCTCTACCCCTGAGCTACGCCCGCATCCATGTTCCCCGGCAATGAGGGCCAGAGCCGCTCCCCGCGAAGGGGCGTATGTATTGCGCAAAGCGAAATCGAATGCAATAGGTCATTTCGCTATGATTAAACCCGCGCCCAAAGACCTGTTTGACCGGCTCGACGCCCTGGGCCTAGCCCATGAGACCCACACCCACGAGCCCATCTTTACCGTTGAGGAAGGGGCCCACCTAAAAGCCCAATGGCCCGGCGGGCATTCCAAGAACCTGTTCCTGAAAGACAAAAAAGGCACGCTGGTGCTGATCTCCGCGCTGGATACCACTCAAGTGCCGCTCAAGCACCTCCACAGGGAAATCGGAACCGGCAGGCTTTCGTTTGGCAAGGCCGAGCTCATGGAGGAGGTTCTGGGGGTGAGCCCCGGCTCGGTCACCATCTTCGCGCTTATGCATGAACAGACCCAGCATTTGGACCATGTCATTCTGGATGCAGCCCTTCTGGCGCATAATCCGGTGCATTTTCACCCCCTGGAGAATAATGCCACCACGGCGATCTCTCCTGACGACTTGATGACGTTTGTGCGCGATTGCGGCTTTGAGCCCCGGATTATGGATTTTGAGGGTATTTCTACGCCCCCGCGCGATTAAGCCAGCTTAGGTTCAGGTTGGACGGGGTTTACTCAGGCAATCCTGACCCAGTTGGAGGCAAGCCATGACGAGACCCAATAAACTGCATCTCATAGGCACTGTCTTTTTGCTTGCCTTCGGACTTGTCGGGCTCGCCGGGCCTGTTGCGGCCCAGTCCTATCACGACAATCCGTTTGCCAATCCAGAGCGCGTGCGCATCATCGGCTATTCCGACCATGCCATGGAGCCGTTTCTCAGCCGCGACGGCAGCATTCTCTTCTTCAATAATCGAAATGAGCCCGCCGAGCAGACCGACATTCATTTTGCCACCCGCGTGGATGATCTGACTTTTGAGTATCAAGGTCGCCTGCGCGGGGCCTTCGTGGAGGGAACCCTGGACGGGGTGCCAACCATGGACCGAGACGGCAATTTCTATTTCGTCTCCCTCCGCGCTCTGGGCGAAGGCTGGGTGTCTCTCTTTCACGGGCGTTTTGACGGCACCGAAGTAAGAGGTACCTCCGTCTTGCCCGGCATCTCGCGTCACCAAACCTTCTGGGTAAATTTTGATGTTGAGGTCAGCGCCAATGGGAACAGTCTGTTTTTCGTGGACGGTCTGTTCCGCCCAATACTCCGCGGCTGGCGTCATGCGAATCTGAGCCTCGCGGTGCGTGATGGGGACGGCAATTTTAGCCGCCACCCCCGCGCAGATGAGATCATGGCTGCGGTCAACACCGATGACTGGGAATATGCTGCTGCCATCTCCGAGGACGAGCTGGAGCTAATCTTCACCCGGGTTCGTGGCTGGGGGCCCTTTGCCCGTTTCAGCACCTGGCGGACCATGCGCGCGGATCTGGAGAGCCCTTTTGGTGAACCGGCCCGCATTGAGGCGATCACCGGCATTGCGGAGGCCGCCACCTTTGCCCCGGGAGGGCGAGCCATCTATTTCCACAAAAAAGATGGTGACAGGTTCGAGATTTACCGGCTTACCCGCTAAAGGCTATTTGCCGCGCTTTTTCCCTTTTTGCCCCAAGTCGCTGGCATTTGGGCGCGTGGGGGCTTATGTCATCTCTCTCAAGGAACATAGAAAGCGACCGCCATGGAAAACGAACAAGAAGCAGAAATCGCGCCCGTCCCAGCAGGTGATCTGATCAAGGACTCGGATGCGCAAAGCTTTGCCGTTGACGTGCTCGAAGCTTCCATGGCTGTGCCGGTGCTGGTAGATTTCTGGGCCCCCTGGTGTGGACCCTGCAAAACCCTTGGCCCCATGATTGAAAAGGCGGTCACCGAAGCCGGCGGTACGGTGAAGCTGGTCAAGGTCAACATCGACGAGAACAAGATGCTGGCCCAACAGCTGACCCAAGCTGGATTGCCGCTACAATCGATCCCTGCGGTTTTTGCGTTCAAGGGCGGCCAACCCGTGGATGGTTTTGTGGGCGCTGTACCGGAAAGCCAAATCAAGGATTTCATCGCAAAGCTTGTTGGTGATGAAGCCAATGCCGGCGCGCTGATCGAAGAGGCGCTTGGCGCTGCGGCCCAAGCTGCAGAGACAGGTGACCTGGGCGCTGCCGCACAGATCTATGGCGGTGTGTTGCAGGAAGAAGCCACAAACCCCATCGCCCTTGCCGGGCTGGCGCAGTGTTACATCGCAGCAGGCGATATCGAACAAGCCACCCAGACTTTGGCTCTGGTGGCCCCTGACGCCGCCAACGATCCCGCCGTGGTGGCAGCGCAAGCCGCCTTGTTGCTGGCGGGACAATCTGCTGAAGCTGGTGAGATCACCGAGCTGCGGGGGAAAATTCAGGCTGACCCAAAAGATTATCAAGCACGGTTTGATCTTGCTGCGGCCCTGGTTGCCGAGGACGAGAAAGAAGCTGCCCTCACAGAGCTTTTGGAAATCGTCCGTATGGACCGTAAATGGAACGAAGAGGCCGCACGCAAACAACTGGTCACACTATTTGAGGCCTGGGGGCCAACCGATGAGATGACCCTTGCCGGACGGCGGCAACTTTCCTCCATCCTGTTCTCGTAGATAACAGATGCCGGGCCCCGTTACATACAAGACTGTTGGCAACCTCCCGAGGGCGATACCTTTGTTCCCGCTCTCTGGTGCCTTGCTGCTGCCGCGGGTGCATCTGCCCTTGAACATTTTCGAGCCGCGCTATCTAGCCATGGTTGATGACGCGCTGGCGGGGAACCGCTTGATCGGGATGGTTCAGCCGCGAACATCCGAGTTTGACGATCAAAACCCTGAGATTTTCCAAGTGGGCTGCGCGGGGCGTCTTACGCAGTTTTCAGAAACCCAGGATGGGCGCTATGCCATTGTGCTTACCGGTATTTGCCGGTTCAGGGTCATTGCTGAACTGGACACAGAAACACCCTATCGCCAGGCCACAATAAGTTGGGCGGACTACATGGATGATATTGTTCCTGCTGCCGATGATGCCGCCATCGACCGGGAAAGTATTCTGGGGTCCTTGGATGCTTACTTTGCGAAGTTTGGCAAACAGCCTGACAGGGCGCCGCTGGACAGCGCACCATCGGAATCCCTGGTAAATTCACTGGCCAGCATTTGCCCCTTTGGCGTAGAAGAAAAGCAAGCCTTGCTGGAGGCAGGCGGTCTGCCCGCACGGGCAGACCTTTTGGCCGGCCTGATCCAGATGGCCATTGCCGAAGATGGCAATACCGACGCTAGAACCTTGCAGTGACCCCGGAGAGAAGAGCTATGACCCAATCCCACGAAGTCGATCCCAAGCTGCTGGAAATCCTGGTTTGCCCCGTGAGCCACACCACGCTTGTCTATGACAAGGAAAAACAAGAGCTCATCTCAGAGGCGGCCAATCTGGCCTATCCCATCCGCGACGGCATTCCCATTATGTTGCCCGAAGAAGCGCGTGAGCTGGAAGGTAAAACTGCAACCTAAACCGTTTCACCGCGCAGAAGTTTTGGCAGTTTTTCTTCACCGCCCAAGGCAACCGTGCCGCCAGCGTGGCGCATGAACAATCGCCGCAGCGGCCCGATCTCGTTGACGATGCCAAGGCCCAGGTCCCGTGCATGGCGCAAGGGCGCAAAATCGTTCGAGAACAAATGCACCAGCCCATCCATACCGGCGGCCAGCACCGTGTTGTCAAACCGGCGCCAACGCTCATAACGTTTGAGCGTTTCCAGCGAGCCAATATCAAGCCCCAGCCGTGCCGTATCGACGATCACTTCGGCCAGGGCCGCCACATCGCGCAGACCCAGGTTGAGCCCTTGCCCCGCGATCGGGTGCACCCCGTGGGCGGCATCCCCGACCAAGGCCAGACGCGGCTTGACGTATTCGGGAGCAATCTGAAGCCCGAGTGGGTAAGACCAACGCGGGCCGACGGGGCTCAAATCGCCCAGGAAATCGCCAAAGCGGTCTGCAATCTCTGCAGCAAAGCGCTCATCATCAAGCTCAAGAAATGCTGGCGCAAGGTGGCTGGCTTCGGTCCAGACAAGCGATGATCGATTGCCCACCATGGGAAGGATCGCAAAAGGCCCGGAGGGAAGGAAGTATTCCTGCGCCACGCCCTCGTGAGGTTTTTCGTGCTCCACAGTGGTGACGATGCCGGTTTGTTTGTAGCTCCACTTGACCAGTTTGATGCCGGCGGCTTCGCGTGTAGGTGAGCCGCGTCCATCACAGGCAAAGGCCACCTGGCCGCGCACCCGCGTGCCGCTGCGCAAGATGGCAGTGGCGCTATGATCATCCCGCTCCACACTCATCACCCCGTCTGGCGCAATGAGGGTAACAAGAGGTTCTGCTTCTACGGCCTTTTGCTGGGCCATGCGCGTGTGGCGGTTCTCGATGAGATGCCCCAAAGGCTCGTCGCCAATTTCCCGATGATCGAAATGCAAAAAAAATGGCGAGGCAGCGCCTTTGTTCGCAGCTCGAGGGCCCCGGCTGTCAGAGACAACGATATCGTTGATGGGCTGAGCATGAGGGCCAAGATCATCCCACATATTCAGAGCACGGAACATCCGGCAGCTGGCAAAGGCAATGGCGGAGACGCGCCCGTCAAATCCGGCGTCGGTTACGGCCGCTGGATCAAGGGCGTCGATGACCACGCACTCAACGCCACCCTTGGCCAAGGCCAGCGCCAGCGTAAGTCCTACCAGCCCGCCACCCACGATGACGGCTTCGGTTTCGATGATCTTTGAAGTATCTGTATGGCTCATGCTAGAAATCTCTCGTTTCGCGCCCCAAAAGTCCAGAGCCTTGATCGCCGCAGGTAGAAGTAGAACATGAGCCTTCCCGCCAACTGGTTTGAACTTTCCGCCCTGAGCCTGGGCGCCATGATTGAGGATGGCAGCCTTGATCCCGTGAGCCTGATCGAAGCCGCCTTTGACCGCGCCAGCGCCCATGACCCGCGCGGCAAGATCTTTATCTCCGCCTCTGAAACCCGCGCCTATACCGAGGCCATTGCCGCCCATGATCGAGCACGAAAAGGCCTGCGCCGCTCAGCCCTGGACGGGGTACCGGTGGCCTGGAAAGACAATATCGAGGCCCTTGCCCGGCCCACTACCGGCGGCTCGAAGCTTCTCGCGGATCATGTGGCCTCGCGCGATGCTGTGGTGCTGGAGCGCGGTGTGCGTGCCGGGCTGATCACCCTTGGCAAAACGGCGATGACAGAATTTGCCTTCTCCGGGCTGGGCTACAATCCCACCATGGGTAGTCCTGACAACCCGTTTGATACCAAGGTCCCTCGCGCGCCGGGCGGCTCCAGCTGCGGCAGTGCGGTGGCAGTGGCAACCGGCCTTGCGCCCTTGGGCGTGGGCACAGACACGGCAGGTTCTGTCCGGACCCCCGCTGCCTGGAACGGGCTTGTAGGGCTGAAGACCACGGCAGGCTCTATTCCGCTGGAAGGCATCCTGCCCCTGAGCCGCATGCGGGACACCGTGGGCCCCCTGACGCGCAGCGTAAAAGATGCGGCGGCCCTTTGGGCGATCCTGGCCGGGCGCACTGCGCCGGACCTCAGGGGCACTGATGTGGCGAGGGTCTCCCTACTGATGCCAGAGGGGCTGGAAGCTGACACGGATGCCGTCGTCTGGGAGGTTTTTGCTCATGCGGTGGAGTGCCTGGAAAAAGCCCGCGCCCATGTTCAGGAGGCCGAGCTTGCTGAATTGGCAGAGGCACACGGGTTTGCAGATGAAGTCGGCAATCCAGCCGCCGTTGAAGGCTGGGCCGATTGGGGGGATGTCATTGAGGCAGATCCGGACAATGTCTTCTGGGCGGTGCGGACCCGCATGAAAGCGGGGGCCGAGATGAGTGCGCTGGCATTTAATGCAGTCAATCTGGGGCTGGAGGATATTGGTGCGCGTTTTGTTGCTGCTATCGCGGGCTTTGATGCGGTGGTCATGCCCGCCGTGGCCAGCGTGCCGCCCCGACTGAGCGAAATTGAAACGCCAGACGCTTATATGGCCGCTAATCTGAAATCACTTCGGTTTACGCGGCTGGCAAATTTGCTGGGACTAACGGCACTCACCCTGCCCTGCGGCATGACTGAGCCAACAGGCAATACCCCACCCCTTCCGGTGGGGCTCATGCTCATGGCGGCCCCTCATCAAGAGGCCAAGCTGTTGCGCATCGGCGCAGCGTTGGAGCGGCTTCTTCCGCCAGTACCCTTACCAATCTCCTGACCCAATCTCCTGGTGCCTATTTCATGAGCGAAGGACTGCTCATCAATTGAGCACCATGGCTTTCTCGAACGCCATCCCTCTTCAAAAACTCGCAGAAACACTTGAGTTTTTACCTCATGTCCATTGCGGCACGCATCTTGGATTGAACCCAAGGCGCGCGCGCAAAAGTGCTGCGATCAGGCCTGACAAAGAGGAGTTTGTATCCATGGGTGTTTCTGGTGAAACCGAGTTTATCTTCAACTCCTTCCTCTTTCTCATTTGCGGCATGTTCGTCATGTTCATGGCCGCTGGCTTTTGCATGTTGGAAACCGGCATGGTGCGATCCAAAAATGCCGCCACCATCAGCCTGAAGAACATTGCGCTCTATTCCATTGCCGGGCTGACCTTCTACGCCATTGGCTACAATCTCATGTACGGGGTAGACGCAGGCGGGATCATTGGCCCCTTCATGCCCTGGGGCGCTGAGGATGCGGTGCTGACAACAGGTGAGTTCGAAGAAGGCAGTTACGCCAGCGGATCGGACTGGTTTTTCCAGATGGTCTTTTGTGCCACCACCGCCTCCATCGTCTCCGGCACCTTGGCAGAGCGCATGAAGCTGTGGCCGTTTCTGATCTTCACCGTAGTCCTGACGGCACTGATCTATCCTGTCGCCGGAGCCTGGGAATGGGGCGGCGGCTGGCTGGACGCCAAGTTTGCCTTTTCGGATTTTGCAGGCTCCACACTGGTGCATTCCGTGGGCGGCTGGGCAGCCTTGATGGGTGCGATTTTCCTGGGCGCCCGCCGAGGCAAGTACGGCCCCAATGGCCGGGTCAATCCCATGATGGGCTCCAACCTGCCACTGGCAACCCTTGGCACCTTTGTTTTGTGGCTGGGGTGGTTTGGCTTTAACGGGGGCTCGCAATTGGCCTTGGGCAGCGCGCAGAACGCCGTGGACATCTCGGCAATCTTCATCAACACCAACACGGCAGCCGCGGCAGGCGTGGTAACGGCCATGGTGGCCACGCAGGTTCTTTATAAGAAAGTCGATCTCACCATGGCGCTCAATGGCGCGTTGGCAGGGCTCGTCTCCATCACGGCAGAGCCGCTGACCCCCTCAATCCCCATGGCCGCGCTGATCGGATCTGTTGGCGGAATGCTGGTGGTCTTTGCGGTTCCCATGCTGGACAAGTTCAAGATCGATGATGTTGTGGGTGCAATCCCGGTTCATCTGGTGGCTGGCATCTGGGGAACCATGGCCGTTCCCTTGACTAACCATGGCGTAATGGCTGATGGCGGCCCAACATTTCTGGGCCAGTTCATCGGGGTGGTGGCCATTGGTGCCTTTGTTTGCGGGGCCAGCGCCATCGTCTGGGCCACACTGAAATATACTGTCGGCCTGAGGGTTACCCCTGAAGAAGAGATGTTGGGATTGGACCATTCAGAACTGGGGCTGGAGGCCTACCCCGAGTTCGTGAACGCCTAGATTTCGCTCGCGCCCAATGCGCCTTTGGGACGCATGGCTTCGCGGGAGCGGTGCAGGGGCACCGGACCGCAGTCGCAGTCTGAAAGGTGGCGGTTTTCTGCCAAAAAACGCACGGCCCGGCTGATTTCTCAGCTGGGCCGTAATACGCAATACACATTAGGAATGGCCCATAGGCCGTTCATATCGTTAACAAAACGTTAATTGACTTCTACTGGACAAGTATTGACGGAACGTTAAGGTTACCCCTCCAAAATGGGAACATCGTGAGAACATACCTCTCACGGCGCAAACGGGAAGTTGCGGGAAGTCATAGAGGTCATGGACGGTAACCGTTTCGATACATTACCGGAATCAGCATTTGTGCGGCTGCGAGAGCTTCTCGCTGGGCATGAAGGCGCGCTTACGCCTATGGACCTGACCATCGGCGAGCCCAAACACCCTGCCCCTGACTTCGTGCAATCTGTTTTAGACGAGAATATCGCAGATTTCAGCCGATATCCGCCTCCTGGCGGGTCACTGGCCCTGCGCCAGGCCGTATCCGATTGGATGGCAAAACGATATGGGTCTTCATCCGGAAGACTGGATCCTGAGACCCAGACTGCAGCGGTGAACGGCACGCGGGAAGCCCTTTTCAATGCCTGCCTGGCCATAACGCCCGCCACCAAAGCTGGCCAGAGGCCAATTATCCTGATCCCGAACCCATTTTACCAATGCTATGCGGCAGGCGCGGTCGCCGCCGGGGCCAAGCCCTTGTTTTGGAACGCCACGGCCGAGACAGGCCACCTGCCAGACATTAATGCCATTGATGAAGCAACCTGGGACCGGGTCGCCGCTGTCTTCATGTGCTCGCCCGCCAACCCACAAGGGGCCGCGGCAGACGCGGATTATTGGCGCAAGCTCTTAGCCAAAGCCCGCGCCCATGATGCTGTGGTGCTGGCCGATGAATGTTATTCAGAGATCTATTTTGGCCAAGCGCCAATAGGTGCTGCGGAAGTTACAGATGGCGACTACGCAAACCTTCTGATCTTCAATTCCCTCTCCAAGCGCTCCAACCTGCCCGGGCTGAGGTCCGGGTTCGTGGCCGGAGATGCGGCCCGCATTGCTGAGATCATGAAATTGCGCCGCCTGAGCGGAGCGCCTTCCCCTCTCCCTCTTTGCGCGGTGGCCACAGCTTGCTGGCAGGACGAGGCTCACGTTAAAGACAATCGCAACCTTTATGCTGAGAAATTCAAGCTTGTTGAAAATGCCATCGGGAACCGCTTTGCCTATCAGACCCCTGATGGAGGATTTTTCCTCTGGCTCAACACCCAGGTTGAATGGGGTTTGAGCGGAGAGGCTGCCACCCTTCGCCTATGGGAAGAGACAGGCATGCGTGTTCTTCCCGGAAGCTATCTTGCGCGCGATACGCCGCAAGGTAATCCTGGCACTGATTATATTCGAATTGCTGTTGTTTACGATGCCCCGACCACGACTGAAATGCTCGATCGCCTGACGACCTTGACCGCTTAACGTATCCGAAGCTGCCCCCACTTGAGGAAACCAAAATGGCTCGCCGAACTCGCACCAGACCAAACATCGCTCTCATCATCAGCCAGTTCGTAGCGAACCGCGTGATGGAAGTAACAGGCATCTTCTTAGGTCTGGTCAGTCTGGCTGGCGCGGTGGCCATGTTAAGCTACACGCCCCTGGACCCGAGCTTGAACAGCACCGGCAGTGGCGTGATCCATAATATACTGGGGGCGCCCGGTGCCATCTTTGCCGATCTTGTCTGGCAGAACCTGGGGCTTGGCGGTCTTGCACTCATCGCTCCGCTTGCGGTTTGGGGATGGCTTGCCATGGCCAAAGACCCATTGCCATTTGTCTGGCTGCGCGTTGGCGCCTGGGCGCTTGGGGTCTGCTTTATCTGTGCTGCCGCAGCTACACTTCCGTTTGCTGCACCCGAACCTTTGAGCTCAGGTCAGGGCGGCCTATTGGGCCTCGGAATCATCACTGGCGTGCAAGGCCTTGCCGCATTGGCGGGCCTTTCGCTTGCCAATTGGGGCATGGGTATTGTGGGAACGCTCTTTTTTGCCCTTGGCATTCTTGCTGCTAGTTTTGCCATGGGCCTGCGCCGCAATGACATCTACGAGATTGGCGCAGTTCTGGCTAACTTGTTTTGGTCCGTGTACGACTTTGTTGAGGACTTCGTTCTTGAGCGGCAGGCGAACCGGAGCGCCCGCGCAGATACCCGCACACGTATTGAGCCACGCCAACGGGCCGAGCCCAATGGCCCTCGCGAAGTAAGAGATCGGATCGAGCCAACTGGCATTCGCGCGCCCGTTCCAGGACAGAGAGCGCCCGACCCAGAGGTTGAGCCGGGCCGAGGCCGCGCGCCTAAAGTAACGCGCAGTCAACGCAAGGCACGCGAAAGCAAGCGCGTTGCCGCTGATGCCCAACCCACACTGGATTTGGTAGGGGATGATTATAAATTGCCGTCGCTGAATTTCCTGTCCAAGCCTGCGCCTGCCATTGGCGGCGAAGTCACCGACGATGCGCTTCATCAGAATGCCAAGCTGCTTGAATCTGTTCTCAATGATTATGGTGTGCGCGGGGAGATCACCAATGTGCGCCCCGGCCCTGTGGTCACTTTGTATGAGCTGGAGCCTGCTGCCGGGATCAAGGCATCCCGCGTCATCGGTCTGGCCGACGACATCGCCCGCTCCATGAGCGCCATTTCTGCTCGGGTTGCCGTTGTACCGGGCAAGAGTGTGATCGGGATTGAGCTGCCAAATGCACGGCGCGAATCTGTAAGCCTGCGCGAACTTCTTTCCACGGCTGCTTATGAAAGCACCGCGTCGAAACTTGCACTTTCACTCGGCAAAGGGATTGGCGGCGAGCCGATCATCGCAGACCTCACCACCATGCCGCACTTGCTGATCGCGGGCACCACCGGGTCTGGTAAGTCCGTTGCCATCAACACCATGATCCTGTCGTTGCTGTACCGTATGCCGCCGGACCGCTGTAAGATGATCCTCATTGATCCCAAGATGCTGGAACTATCCGTTTATGACGGCATCCCGCATCTACTGACCCCTGTTGTGACGGATCCAAAGAAAGCAGTCGTGGCGCTCAAGTGGACCGTGCGCGAGATGGAAGATCGCTACCGCCGCATGTCGAAACTTGGGGTGCGGAACATTCAGGGCTTCAATGATCGCGTAACCGAGGCAGCCGCCAATGGCGAGGAACTCACTCGCACGGTGCAGACCGGGTTTGACAAAGAAACCGGCGCACCTTTGTACGAGACTGAAACCATCGCACCGGAGACCATGCCGTTTATCGTTGTGGTAATCGATGAGATGGCAGACCTGATGATGGTGGCCGGCAAAGACATTGAAGGTGCGGTTCAGCGCCTGGCTCAGATGGCGCGGGCGGCAGGCATTCACCTGGTCACCGCGACGCAGAGACCTTCCGTAGACGTGATAACCGGCACCATCAAGGCCAACTTCCCGACGCGGATTTCGTTCCAGGTTTCTTCCAAGATCGACAGTCGCACGGTGCTGGGCGAACAAGGCGCTGAGCAACTGCTGGGCCAGGGCGACATGCTGTACATGGCAGGCGGCGGACGCATTCGCCGCGTTCACGGGCCTTTTGTTTCTGATGATGAAGTGGAAACCGTGGTCAAGGCGCTGAAAAAGCAGGGTCGCCCTGATTATATTGAAGACGTCACCCGAGATCCTGAACCAGGCGAAGATGGCCTGGGCGGCTTTGGCGGCGGCAATAACGGCGACGAGCTTTACGATCAGGCGGTGCAGATCGTGGCCCGGGATCGCAAGGCCTCGACCTCTTACATTCAGCGCAAGCTGCAGATTGGCTACAATCGCGCAGCACGGATCATTGAACAGATGGAAGAGCAAGGGGTGATTTCCGGGCCAAACCATGCGGGCAAGCGCGAAGTTCTGATCTCTGATCACAGTGAGTTTTAGAGAGTTCTGCTCCAACGGACTAGATTTCGTCACACTGGCAGGCCAAGGTCACGCTCAAGCAGGGCGCTTAACAAGGATTTGGACGTGTTTTTAACCGGGCTAAAGCGGCTGACGGTCGCTGTTATACTTGGGTTTTCGGTGCTGGGCTCATCAATACCGGCCAGCGCGCAGGGTAATTTTTCGGCCCAGGATATCGCTGATCTTGAGCGGGTGAACCAGTATCTCAACGGAATAGGCTTTCTTTCCGGGCGCTTCATCCAGATTTCGGATACAGGCGGCGGCTATTCGGAAGGCAACTTCTATATCGCCGAGCGCACGCGCATGCGGTTTGAATATGACGCGCCGATCCCGCTGACCTTTATTTCCAACGGCAGCTTTGTGGGCATCGACAACTCAGAGATGGAGACCGTGAGCCAATATCCCATCGGCTCCACCCCGCTTCGGGTTCTCCTGCGCCGGGAAGTCGATTTGACCTCGGATGCCAATATCACAGCCGTTGAGCGAGTGCCGGGCCAGCTTCATATTGTGGCCACAGAGGACAGCGGCTTTGCCCAGGGTCAATTGACCATGATCTTCTCTGACCCGGGCCTGGAGCTGCGCCAATGGGTGGTTGTGGATGCTCAAGGGCGCCGGACCACGGTGGCTTTGCGCGACGTGACAGAGGTCGAGGATCTGCCCCGGGACCTGTTTCGCTTTCCCGACTATGACGACAGCGATATTTTCAACTAGGCGCTTCGACCAGATCCCATCACCAGCAAAATTGTCGATTGAATTTGCCTATCGCCTCTGGGCGGAAACAGGCATGTTTGGCTCATGACCAGTACATGGTCTTGATCGCCCAAAGCGATCCTCCAAACCAAACCCTTGGCCGATCAGCCCCAAACTGGTCGGCCTTTTTTCGTTAAATCGCGCAGTTTTCAGGGCTTTTTCAGAGACCTTTGCCTGGATGCAAATAGGGGCAACAAAATGCCTCCCTCGTTTTGTGATGTCTCTGAGCCCGCCCGCGCCCATCTCCCTGTTGTGGCCAGAGAGGCCCGCCCCCAGAAAGACCAGGACAAGGACCAGACCGATGAGAGCCACCTTCACCACCTTCTTTTACAGCGCAGCAGCCGTTGGCTTCTTTGCTGTTCTCTACTCAGGCCTTCAGAATGGCTTGGCTTAAGGTGTCTCAAGGCTCTTTGAGAGCTTTGACCGCCATCACTCCTCTTCCAAGAGGCCCCAAATAGCCGGGTGATTGACCGCCCTTAGTTTTTTTTCACTCGCCAGACGAGAACTTGATCACCCGGCCCAACAACCCGAAAAGGTTTTTTCCTTAAGTTGTTGCATAAATATCATTAACAGAATTCACCGATTCAAAGCCTGTCTCACGACTCTGAAGACCGCCAATTTCCGGCAAATTCTGAATCCCGCGTGTCGCACGTTAACCATTTGATAACACACTTGTGGCGACCGAAGCACAACCCCAAGCGCCCCAGAGCCAACACGCGGCACGCGCATGAGGCCTTCTGCCAAGGCCCAGAGAGGCCCTCAACCCCGCAGAAACCCTGAGAAAAGCATTGCCAAACGGGTGGTTTTTTGGTACATTAATTTCGTTGCCGAACGGCAGAACCAACGGATCAGCGTTGCCCCCCCGCTTGCAGATCCTCGGGCCGTTCGGAGGCACTGGAACATCCCCTCCCAGTGCCGAGCGCTTAGACGCGCATATCGGCGCCCGACTAGCCCTAAGTCGGGCGCCATTTTTATGGGGGCCTGGCTTAGGTGTTCGCAACACAGTCAATAAAAAAGCGTCAAATTTTACTGCTTGCCAAGGCACACCAATTACGAGGGCCTACCTGGCCCAACTAAGAGGTGGTGACGGCAGCGCCAGATACCATTACAAGCGGGCTCTTCTGATTTCACCCCGAACGCCAAGCAAGCTGACCCTATGCAAGATCCCACCGCTGAGTACCCTGAAGAAAACGATGAAGACGAGGCCGAGCTTCATCAGGCCCTGATTGAGGAGCTGATTGAGCGTCAGCCTGCGATAGCGGTGATCCAGCGCTTTGCCAGCGGGGCCAGCCAAGTGCCTTGGTTCGCGCGCCTGGGAGATGTTCTGAACAAGGACGACAAGGCGGCTGCCCGCCAGTTCCTGGACGGGTTGGGATTTGCCCACGCCGAACCTGCCCGGGTCTCGAGCTGGGAGGATGCTGGCGCTGCGGCAGCTAGCCTGGACTGGGACAGCGACGGCTGGGCGGCAGAAGAGGGCCTGCGGGCTGATCTGACCATGCTGGCGCTCGAGACCTTGAGCGACGAAGAGTTTGAGGTGGTTCAGAACTTCACCATCTCCACGGTCACCCCCATGATCAAGGCCGCCGCTGATGAGATGGCGCATCTTTCCGATCTGGAAGACCGGGAGATCCTGACTGCGGCGGTGGGCGCCGCCGTCCAGGCCACCCACACCGCCATGCTGGTGCTTCTGGCCGGCGAGGAGGACCACCCTTTCTCAGCCCGCTACCAGCTTTTCACCCAGGGGCGCTGGCCCATGGGCGTGGCGGGCATGACCCTGAATATTTTTTAAGCCGAGGGCCCTGGCCGGCGGGGTCAAGTTTTTCGGACCGTCGGCTCAAGTAAAAACGAAATGCAATCTCGTGAACAAAGTTTTACCTCCGTTTGCATTTAGTTTTACCAACTTGTTTACCGGCCAACATTCCTGCTCACTCATCCTTCAATCGAGATCTCATTCATGACGCTGACCATCGCCACCTGGAACATCAATTCCGTTCGCCTGCGCATCGAGCTGGTTAAAGACCTGCTCAAGGGCTATGCCCCCGATATCCTCTGTTTGCAGGAAATCAAATGCGAAGATGGCTCCTTTCCTACCAAAGCCTTCGCGGAAATGGGCTATGAGCATATCGCCGTAAATGGCCAGAAGGGCTATCACGGGGTCGCCACCGTCAGCCGCGTGCCCTTTGCCAAAACCACCAAGCGCGACTTTTGCGAAAAAGGCGACAGCCGCCATGTGGCGGTAACGTTGGACGGCGGGCCCCACGAAGGCCTTGAGCTGCACAATTTTTATGTGCCTGCGGGAGGCGACGAGCCCGACCGCGCCGTGAATGAAAAGTTTGCTCACAAGCTGGATTTCCTAACCGAGATGACGGAGATGTTCGGCAAACGACGTACAAAGACGAAAAACAAACTGGTGATGGTGGGGGATCTTAACATCGCCCCGCGGGAACACGACGTCTGGGGCCACAAGCAGCTTCTTAAAACTGTCAGCCATACACCTATCGAGGTAGAACACATGGACGCCCTTCAGGCCTCCCACAAATGGGTGGACGTGATGCGGGAAGAAACCCCGGAACCTGAAAAGCTTTACACCTGGTGGTCATATCGCGCGAAGGACTGGCGCGCAGCGAACAAAGGCCGCAGACTGGATCACATCTGGGTCACCCCGGCTCTGGCCGAAGCATCAGGAAACATCCGTATCCTGACAGATGCGAGGGGATGGGAGAGGCCGTCGGACCACGTGCCGGTGTTGATGGATATCACGTTATGAGCCAGATTGACGTTTCTTAAAGTCGTCGAATTTTTGTTTGTAGGTAAAAATGTAGTCCGATAGGGCAAGGACGAAATCAACCGCGTCGGCGGCATCTCGTTTAGTCGGCTTATGCCCAGACGCATGCGCCCCCTTGTTCCCAAGAACCCTTAGGCCGTCAAACCATTCTTCCAAGTCATTGTTAATTGTATTCTGCGCTTTCAGCTCCGCGACCATTTTCGCAAGAGGCTTCTTTGATGGGGTGCCAGTGAGCTTTGATTTTGCGATTGCTTCGAGGGCCGCTCGACACATTACAACTGCAGCAGTGTTTGCATTTGCGCCAATACATTTCTGCGCTTCATTAAAGTAATAGTGAACCTCTTCAGGAACCTGCTCGTTCAGCTCCTTCGCAGAAGTTGGGTAAACGATGTATGGGTCCGACATATCTACTTCATTGTAGATTTCGCGGGAAACAAGGATTGGCTTACCCGTTTCCGCACATCTCAGTAAACCATTTCATATGAAAGATCACTCGGGTCATGAAAGTGATTGTAATGACCGATGACCTCCGCGCTCATGGGTTTATGGGTATACGGAGAAATAATTGCCATTTTGGGCATAGCGATTCCTCAAATTTTCGGGGCATGGGCTCTAAAGTAGGCGGAACAACACGCTCTCGGCTATACATTGTTAGGTCGCAGCATCTTGTGACACAATACAAAGGCACTTGTTAGGCTCAAACATACCAGCTTACCTAAATCACCTCCCCCTTGACGGGGGAGGTCGGCAAGCGAAGCGCGCCGGGTGGGGGTGGAAGGCCATCAGCGATCCTGATGCGCCTTCGGTGCCCCCCCATCCTAACCTTCCCCCGCAAGGGGGGGGAAGGGACTACATCAAACACTCCAAACCCCCTACAAAAACAGTGCCAGCTTCAGGCCGAGGTATGCCACATAACACGCCAGAAGCACGAAGCCCTCGCGACGGGTGATCTTGTAATCTGACCAGGCGACCCACACCAGTAGTGCGGTAGCTGCCAGCATGACCCAGATATCGAACCCTGCCAGGCCGCCGCCGATGGGGATGGGGATGGCGATCGACGTCACCCCCAGCACCGCGAGCACATTAAAGAGGTTCGAGCCGATGATGTTGCCCAGGGCCACATCGGTCTGGCGTTTAAGGGCTGCCAGAATAGAAACCACCAGTTCCGGTGCCGAGGTGCCCAGCGCCACGATTGTCAGTCCAATGAAGGTTTCAGACAGGCCCCATTCCCGCGCTACGGTCACCGAGGAACGCACCAGCATGTCGCCGCCAAAGCCCAAGATCACAAACCCGGCAATGAGAATGCCCACATCGGTCAACAGGGCGAGATCAAATTTCAGATGCCGTTCGGCAAAGCGGGCCTCCGTGGTGATGACCCCTTCTTCGCCAAATTCGCGGCCACTGCGGTAAGCCACGATGATGTAGGTATTCAGCATCGTTACGGCGACAATGCCCCAGAGGCGGCTGGCCTCGCCCCACAGGATGGCAAACATGAAAAACAGCGCCGAGACAGTGAGCGCCGTGGCATCCCGCCTGAAACCTTTCTTGTCGGCAGAGAGCGGTGTGATGAGAGCTGCGACCCCCAGGATGAGCAGGATGTTGGCAATGTTCGAGCCCATGATATTGCCCACGGCGATACCTGGCGCGCCCAGGTAGGCGGCCCGCAGGCTGGCAATCATTTCCGGCGCCGAAGTGCCGAACGCCACCACGGTAAGCCCGATGATCAACGGCGACATGCCCAGGCCCTTGGCCAGGGAGACCGCACCTCTGATTAATATGTCGCCCCCGACAGCCAGCATCACCAGCCCGGCAAGAATACCCAGATACGTCATTGCTCTTGGATTTAGCCTTTTTCCTCAGCAGGTTTCATTGTCACGATCCGCGCGGTGGACGAACCTGTCGCCACCAATTCCCCATCTGCGTTTTTGAGGTTCGCCTCAATAAAGGCCACCGATTTACCCCGCTTGACCACCCAGCCTTCCCCGATGAGCCGCCCAGGGCGACCCGCCGCGATATAACTGGTCTTCATTTCCAATGTTGGGGTGATTTGCCCCCATTCAAGAGAAAGCCCCACCGCAATGGACATCAAATCGTCCAGCATGGCCGCCACCATGCCCCCGTGGAGCCCGCCCCATTTATTGCACAGGCGCTCTTCAGCGTTAAAGGCCACCCGCACGCGGGCGGCGTCCATGTCCAAAGCCTCAAGCTCGATACCCAGATATTCGCTTGCCGGGCTGGGCTTTTTCAGAATTGCCTGAATGGCAGGCGGATAGGATTTGCGCTTTTCAGGATCGATGGTCTCATATGCCACGTGGTTGCTCCGTCTACGTATTAATCAGTTTCAAGGCCGGCTTCGCGCAGGCGGTTGCGCGCATCGGTCAGCTCAGCTGTGGTGTTCTCCACCCGCATGGCCAGCACGCGCATGATCTCCACTGCCATTTGCGGAAATTCCTCTACCAGGCGGAAGAACAAATCCTTTGAGATACGTAAAGTGTGCAGTTCTGTCTTGGCGATCACAGAGGCCGTGCGCGGCACATCACACAGAATGGCGATTTCACCGATGAACGAGTGCTGTTCGAATTCAAGAATCTTTATCGGCCCGGTGGGGGTGTCCACCATGACTTCGGCCACCCCTTCGATGATCACATAGGCAGCATCGCCGGCATCCCCCTGTTTGAAAACCACCTGGCCGGGGTCAAAGCGCATGCGTTCTGAGGTAAAGGCAAGCAGCTTCAGCTTCGCCAATTCCACATTGGCAAAGATAGGCACCTTGCGGAGCAGTTCGACTTCATCACTCAGGCTCACGTGTCTTGCTCCATCATCTAACCTCGAGGAGACGCGGCAAGGGCCGTAAAGCGCCCGCCTCTTGCGTCCAGATCTTCTGCGGTTCCTTCTTCGATCACCCGGCCCTCGTCAATCACCAAGGTACGATCAAACAACTTGGCCTGATAGGGGCGCGCCAGGATCCAGATCACCGCCCGGCTGCCGGATGATTTGAGCACATTATCCAGGATCATTTTCTGCATGGAGGTATCCAGCACCGCCAGCGCCGCATCCACCACCAAAATATCCGGGCGCTTTAAGATTGCGCGCGCGAGGCCCACCAATTGACGCTGGGTCGTGGTCAGACGCTTGCCGCCCGGGCCTACGTTGAAGTCAAGCCCTGCGGCATAAACAGCCTCGTGCAGGCCCAATTCCTCAAGCACTTCCGTGAGCAAAACACCCACCCGTTCTTGCGCCTTGGCCTGGCCATAGGCGATCCGCCCAAAGAGCAAATTATCTTGAATAGAAGTGGCACCATTATAGGCCGACGGCTCATGGGGTTCCACGGCGCCTTTAAGATTATCGGGCAGCCCGCGGGCAAACATCTTCCGGGCAAGAACGATTTGGGCGGCAAAGTCATCATCGATCAAGCCCAGGCGGTGACGGGATTCAACATAGCGCAGCGCAAGGGAGACCAGCCGCCCGCAATCGTCCTCCGTCAGATCACTGTGGGAAACTTTACCGGTATAGCGGTTCACCAGCGCTTGGTAATCCGGCAACTCGTCGGCGGAGATAAAGGAGAACTGATCAAAGAACGGGTGATCCGCTGGCAAGTCCGCGAACAATTCCACCATGGTGCGGGCAATCTCAAAGCCCATGCCTGCGACCCTGTCGGCGATATGCGAGCGGCTCATCACCTCATCAAAATAAGGATGCTGCGCCAGCGCCCCTTCTGCCAGCAAAGGCCCGCACGGCAGACCGAACAGCAAGTTCTCCGCCAGGGAGGCATTGTTGTTGTAGCGATCAGGATCAAACCGCTCCACCAGATGGCCCAGACTGCGTTCCTCGATGCGTTTGTGCAGCAGCTCGCGCGCCGCCAAAAGTTTGGTGATGAGCTCTGGATGCGTCTCCAGAGAAACGCGCCCTGATAAGCCTAGCTCATAGACATCGTCTTCCAGGCCGACCATGCGCAGAACTTCCAGCATGCGTTTGCTCAGTGCTTCGGGGCCTTCCACGTCGACGGATTGATAGTCCACCCACTCCGCATCAATATCAAAAGGCGCGTTGCCTGCACGCTGGGTTTCGCGATTTATCCAGGCCTTCCTGGGGTGCATCGCGTCATCTGCCTCACCAACAGGTTCATGCTTGAGGCCATAGGTAAGGTTCTCCCGCATGCTGACCGGGAAAAGATATGTGTCCTGCCCGGCATACCCGACCCAACGACCGATGATGCCTTCGGGCAGATTGCTCAGGTCGTGCCCCCCGAGAGCGAGCTTGCCCCCGCTAACCCCAAACAGGCGCACCAAGGTCGGCCCCAGATGCTCCTTACCGCCCGCTGCGGGGCCCACCACGGCGAGGGTCTCGCCCAAGGCCACAGAGAACGAGATGTTCTGCAACAGCCGCGCGCCCGTCTCATCGGTCACCGTAAGATTTGAGGCCTCAATACCACCGCGCAGATGACTAACCTCGCCTACTGGGCGCTGAAGTTCAGGCTCCACCATGTCTTCAGGGTCAAAGTGATCGATCACCTGATCATATTTAATCTGCACGTCCAGGCGCTGTTGATCCCAGTCGATCAATTGTTTTACCGGCGCGGGCAGATCCTTGTACGCCACCAGAACGGCCAGAAGCTGACCCACATCCAGTTGCCCGCGTGCCGCCAGAATGCCGCCCACCGCATAAAACAGAAACGGCGTGAACTGGCCCAGAAAATTATTGAGGAACTTTACAAAGAACTTGCGGCGAAAGATTTCATAGCGGATATCAAAGATACGCCCCAGGCGTGCCGTCATATCGGCGCGCTCATAGTTGGAGGTCGCATTGATGCGCACCTCCTGGACCCCATCCATCAACTCGCCCACGCGGCCTGCAAGCTGGCGGGCAGCGATCTGGCGTTCCTTGCCCAGGCGCAGGATAGGCCGCCGCAGCTTTGGAATAATAAAGGCCTGCACCAGAACCACAGCACCCGCCATACAGCCCAGCCAGAAGTTCTGTACCATGATGAAAATGAGCGCCGTAAGCCCCAGGCCGCCCTGGAAGATGGGCAGCACAAAGGCATCCCCGATAAAGCCGCCCAAAGGTTCGACCTCGTCTTTTACCATGGAAGCAACTTCAGCGGGCTTGAGCTTGCGGAAATAACTGGTGGGAAAGCGCAGGATCCGATCCACCAACTGATAGCGCAAGCGCCGCAACATCCGCTCACCCATACGGCCCTTCAGAGTGTTGATCTGGAATTTAAAGCCGCCGTTGATCATCACCAGCGCAAGATAGGTAAAACTGAGCGCCAGGATCAAAGGCTCCAGGCTCAGCTCCCAGCCTTGGAAGAATTGCACCCCGCCGCCCAGAAAATCCGGCCAAGGCAAGCTGAGCCGCATGAAGATACCGCTGGTCTCAGTAGCGAGCTCAGGTTCTATAAAATTACGTGCCGCGGTCTCAATGGCATCAACAATATAGCGGGGCAGGGAGAGCGAGGCGAAATAGAACGGCAAGGCAAGCCCCACGAACACCAGCACCGCCAGCTGCTCGCGCCTGGAATAATTCCAAATGTACCGGAAGAGATTCTTTTCCAAGCTTGGGTCCTGTGTGATCCAGGGTGTAATCCGAGGCGCACCCCTAAGTGCAATCCCGGAGAGTACCTTTGACTTTTGTAACCAATTATCCAACGTGAAGCGTGACTCAAGCCTCACCGCACCTTAGCCTCGGGGCACGTTTTGGGACAAGGCGGCATTGGCCAGAATAGAGGCCAGAATAGAGGCTGCGGTAGAAGTCGTATTTAGGCCGTAATAAGGGTCGTAATTGGGGTGGCAATGATGAACGGCGCTCGGGTTCTTATCTATAGCCATGACACCTTCGGGTTGGGCCATTTGCGCCGCGCCCGGGCCATTGCCCATGCCCTGGTGGAGAACTATTCGCGCCTTTCGGTGCTGATCCTGTCCGGCTCGCCCCTGATAGGCAGCTTTGACTTTAAGGCACGGGTGGATTTCGTCCGCGTGCCGGGGGTGATCAAGCTCCGCAACGGGGCTTACACCTCCCTTGGGCTACATATCGAGCTGGATCAGACCATGGCCTTGCGCAGCTCCATCATCGAGCATACGGCGGAAACCTTCGCCCCGGATGTCTTCATCGTGGACAAAGAGCCCTGGGGGCTGCGCGGAGAGCTGAAATCCACCCTGCCCCTGCTCAAGGACCGGGGCACCCGGCTGGTTCTGGGGCTGCGCGATGTGCTGGACGAGACCAAATCCTTGAGCGCGGAGTGGGAGCGCAAAGGCGCGTTCGATGCCCTGCCGCTTTACGATGAAATATGGGCCTATGGCCCGGATGACATTTCCGACCCGCTGGAGGGCCTGGAGCTTCCCGAGGGAACACGGGAGAAAACCACCTTCACGGGGTATCTGCCGCGCCCCTTGCCCGAATACACTTTGCCCGAAGTTTGGCCCGAGGTGACCAAGGATAAGTTCTTGCTGGTGACCCCCGGCGGAGGCGGTGACGGCGCCGGGCTGATCGATTGGGTTCTGTCAGCCTATGAGACGTCGGGCAAGGATCTTCTTCCTGCATTGATCGTATACGGACCATTTTTGCCACCCGAGGCGCGCGACGGTTTTGAAGCCCGTGCAGCAAAGCTTTCCAATGTGGAGACTTTGGTCTTTGATGCGCGGATTGAGCACTTCATGGCCAAATCCTCCGGTGTGGTGGCCATGGGGGGCTATAACACATTTTGCGAAATCCTCAGCCATGACAAGCCTTCCTTGATCGTGCCGCGCATGACCCCTCGCGCGGAACAGACCATACGCGCCAATCGCGCCGAAACCCTTGGCCTGTGTCATGTCTTGATTGACCCAATGGAAGCGGGCGGCGCGCCGCGATATGCGGACGTAATGGCGGATGCTATGCGCATTCTACCCAATATGCCTCGCCCCTCGGCAGCCCTTTCTGCCGATGCCTTGAGCGGGTTTGACACGATCTGCGACCGGATCCAGCCCTATCTCAAGCGGGCGCGGCGGCGCTGAGCGGTTCCAACCGAGGTCGATGAGATATTATGGAATTGAAACTCAAATTTCTGGTCATAGCGGGACTTGATCTGTTGTTGTCCGGTTTAACTCTGCAGGAGTTGTTTCGACTGCAATGGTTTGCTGGGATCGAAACAGATTGCGAAAACGGAGACTTTGTTTTCATTTGTGCCCAACGGTGGTCTGCCACCCCCACCCCTCGCTTCACTCGGACCTCCCCCCTGCTCAAGGGGGAGGTGTTTTGTGGCGCAATTGTACGGTTTTCGTCCCTTCCCCCCTGCGAGGGGGAAGGTCAGGATGGGGGGGATGCCGTAGGCACGCGGCACGTCCATGGGCGTTTGGATCTAAACCGGAATGCCGCGGTAGAGATTTCGTTATTGCACTCTCCATCAGCTTCGCAGGCCTATTGCCATCAAAGGCCAACGCCATGACCGGTCACATCGGATTTATCCTGAAGGGCTATCCGCGCCTGTCGGAAACTTTCATCGCACAAGAGATTGCCAGTCTGGAGGCGCGCGGGTTTCAGATCAGTATCTACTCCCTGCGAGCCCCCACAGATATCCAGACCCACCCGGTGCATGACGCAATCAAGGCACCGGTAAGCTACCTGCCGGAATATCTTCATGACGAGCCCGCCCGGGTGATCAAGGCCTGGCGCAAGGTGCGCATTTTGCCGGGTTATCTTGCGGCCCGCGCCTGCTTTGCCCGGGATGGGGCCCGGGACGTTACCCGCAACCGGGCCCGGCGCTTTGGTCAGGCCATGGTGCTGGCCGCGGAAGTGCCGCCAGAGGTCACTCATTTTCACGCTCACTTCCTGCACACCCCGGCCTCCGTTGCCCGCTATGCCGCACTGATCACGGGTCGGGAATGGAGCTTTTCCGCCCACGCCAAGGACATCTGGACCATTCCGAATTGGGAGATTGAAGAGAAACTGCCCGAGGCCTTGTTTGGCGCGACCTGCACCCGCGCCGGGGCCGATCATCTCAATGGACTTGGCACCCCGAAGGCAGGCCCCGTGGACCTTATGTATCACGGGATAGATCTTGCGCGGTTTAATCCGTCTACAGAGCTTGAAGTTGGCGACGGAGCCCTGCGCATCATTTCCGTTGGGCGCGGCGTGCCCAAGAAAGGCTATGAGCATCTTTTAGAGGCATTCGCTGCCTTGCCCCCTGAGCTGAACTGGAGTTTTGAGCATATCGGCGGGGGGCCTTTGCTGGATGGCTTGAAGGAACAGTCAAATACCCTTGGCCTTGCCTCTCGCACGACCTGGCGGGGCAGCCAGCCTCAAGGGGAGGTTATTGACCTGTTGGGGCGAGGAGACATCTTTGTTCTGGCCAGCACCAATCAGCCTGACGGGGATCGTGACGGCATTCCCAATGTTTTAGCTGAGGCCATGGCCATGGGCTGTGCCGTAGTGGCAACCGACGCAGGCGCCATATCCGAGCTGATCACCCATGAGCAGACCGGATTGCTGGTGCCTTCAAGCGACCCCGCAGAGATGGCGAATGCTATTACGCGACTGGCCCAGGATAAACCGCTGCGCCAGCACCTTGCCCACAACGGGCAGCGCTCTGTTCGCGCCGGGTTTGATAGTCGCAACTGGGCAGATAGACTGGCTGCATTATTCGCAAAACGCATTCCTAGCGCCGCGCCGCCCAATGCCGCGCCACCTAGCGCCACACCTGTTGAGGAGACCTCACGTTGAAAATAGCTTTTTACGCCCCCATGAATGTGCCTGATGATGGCCAGCCCTCCGGGGACAGATTGATTGCCCGGCAAATTATGGAAGGGTTGAAGGATTTAGGCCATGACGTCTTCCTGGTCTCACGCCTTAAAACTTGGGCGCCGGAGCCCACGGCCCTGCCTGGGTTCCGTAAAGAGGCGGAGGCGGAAATTGAGCGTCTGAAGGCCCAGAAATTCGATGCCTGGTTTACCTATCACGTCTACTACAAGGCGCCTGATCTTCTGGGGCCTGAGATTGCTGCGGCCCAAGGTATTCCCTATTTCATCGCCGAAGCCTCCCTCTCCCCTCGCCGCGCCAATGATCAGTGGGCGGAGGGGTATAAGCTGGCGCGAGACGCAATTCACCAAGCGCAGGCGATTTTCTCTACCTGCCCTCGCGATCTGCCCGCCCTTGAGGCAGAGGGTTTGAAAACAGTGACCGAGCTTCGCCCCTGGATTGATCCGGAGGCGTGGGAGGCCCCACACTTGCCGCCTCATACGGGACTGCGCCTGCACACAACTGCCATGATGCGGGAGGGGGACAAGCTGGATAGCTATCGCACTCTCGCCCGGGCGCTGAGACATCTGACCGTGCCCTGGTCCCTGACCGTGGCAGGCGACGGTCCTGCTCATGAGCGCGTGGTGGGCCTGTTTGCGGAATTTGGTATGCGCATTAACTTCGCAGGCCCCATGAACCACGAGCATCTGATCCGATCCTATGGGGCTGCGGATGTTTTTGTCTGGCCGGGACACGGCGAAGGGCTGGGGGTGGTATATCTTGAGGCCCAGGCGGCAGGCCTGCCTGTGGTCGCCATCGATAACCCGGCCCTGCGCGGCATCCTTACGCCAGAAACAGCGTGCCTGACAGGGCCGGAGCCTGAAGACATGGCCGCTGCCATTGATGGATTGGCGGATGAGACCGTGCGCAAAGCCATGGCGGAAAGAGGCCGCGCCCATGTGGAAGCGAACTTCTCCAAGGCGCAGTTCCTCCGTACTCTGAATGATACTATTGGAGGTGCGTTTTGATCCGCATCGGGTTTATCCGTCACGGGCTTACGGAATGGAACAAGCAAAAGCGCATTCAGGGCCTGCGGGATACAGATCTTTCTTCGGAGGGTCTTGCCACCATGGAGGCTTTGCGCGCACCAGCTCTTCTGGATGATGCCATTTGGTATACCAGCCCTCTTGCTCGAGCGCGGCAGACCGCCGAGGCCCTTGGCATTGCGGATGCGACCCCCGATCCGCGGCTGACAGAGATGGATTGGGCCCATTGGGAAGGGCGCACGGTACAGCAGCTGCGCGACGAAGATCCCGCCGGCATGAAAGCTCATGAAGATCGCGGCATTCACTTTCGCCCCCCTGGCGGGGAAAGCCCCGTTGAGGTTCAGGCCCGCGTTCTGGACTGGGCGCGGAATAGGAATATTGAGAACGATGGAGGTTGTGGCGGCGACTATAAAGGCATCTATGGCGTGATTACCCATAAGGGCGTCATTCGCGCAGCCCTAGCGTCCGCCTTGAGCTGGGACATGCTGCCCCCTGAACCAGTGAAACTGAAATGGACCGCGGCGCATATTCTGCAACTGAATGAACATGGCATGTTGGAGGTAGAAGAGCTGAACGTGCCTTTAAGACAGCGCGCGCCCTCATGAGCACGCCGTCGCTTTTCATTTGGGTGCAGCATCTTTTTGGCAAGGGCCATGTACGGCGTATGGCGCGAATTGCCGCTGCCTGCGCGCAATCCGGCATGGAGGTTACCGTGGTGGCAGGTGGCCCTGAGGGGCGTGAGGCGTTCGCGGGGATTGATGGGGTTACCGCTCATCAGCTGCCAAGTCTTGCTACCTCCAATCATCAGTATACAGGGCTTTTAAGCGCACGGGGAGAAGCACCCGATGAGGCCTATTGGCAGATGCGCCGCTGCGCCATGTTGGAAACGCTGGCGACCTCTGCTCCGGGCATTGTGCTGATCGAGTTGTTTCCCTTTGGCAGGCGAAAATTTGCCGCCGAAGTCCTGGCCCTGATTGAGGCGGCCCGAGCCCTGCCCACAGCGCCGCTGATCATCTCTTCGGTGCGGGACATTATCGAGCCCAAGGCCGAGCCCACCAAGATGGCGGAGATGGGCGAGCGGCTGGCCGATCACTTCGATGCCGTGCTGGTCCACGGAGATAAAGACATCATCGGGCTAGAAGAGACAGCGCCATTTGTGGCTGGGGCCGGGGCCCCCTTGCATTACACGGGCTATATCGCGCCATCCCCTCCACAGCTGAGTTCAAAATCAGGTGTTGTGGTTTCCGCAGGATCAAGCCCTTCAGGCGAAGTGCTGCTGGGAGTTGCCGTCGAGACCGGAGATAAATCTGCCACCATTGATGCGCCCTGGCATATCTTCGTGCCGCCGGATCTTGATGAGCCGGCACCCAAGAACGCTCAAGTTCATGTGCATCCCTTTGGGGCTGACTTTATGGACCATCTGGCCCGGGCCGAGATCTCCATCAGCGAGGCGGGCTATAACACTGTCGCCGAGGCGGTGGCGCTGGGAACCAAGCCGGTTTTGGTGCCTTATGCCGAAGCGGGCCAAACAGAGCAGGGTCTGCGCGCGACACGTTTTTCAGAGCGCGGGCTGGCCATTGCCTTGAGCACGGAAAGCCTTAATCCGGCGGGCCTGATCAAAGCCGTTAACGCGGCAAGAGACCTTTCCAAAGCGCCCGCTCTTAACCTTTCGGGCACTTCAAACGTGCCTGTGATCCTTAAAGGGTTGCGCGGGACTACTGCGGCTTCCTAGTGTGCAATCATGAGTGACGATCACGCCGCAAACCGAATTCCCGGAGCCGCCCCCCGCTATGCCTTTCATGCGGATTGGCGCGCGCTGATTTGGGACTATGTGCGCGTGATCTTAACCCTTGCGATCATGATTGCCCTGTGGACCGCGACAACTCCCGGCACCTTCATCTGGTTTCTGACGGGACTGTTGAGCCTGGCGTTCGTGATCTATCTGGGACACACCTTATGGCGGCATGGTTTACGCCTTGAGCTGGATGAAGACGGCACCACCTTTGGCTGGCGCAATCCAATGGACCCCTCGGGCCTGATCATGGTCCGCAAACAGCGCCTGGATTGGGCCGATCTCAAGGAGCTCAAGCTGCGCTTTTTCTCTCGCCGTAAAGAATCAGAACAAAGCGGCTGGATGATGGTCAAGCTGATTGGCACAGACGCCAACGGCGCAAAAATCTCCCTCACCTTTGATGGCACCCACGAAGCCTTTCAGCCGGTGTTGCGGGAGGCCTGGACGGCTGCTCAGCAACGCGGCCTTATGCTGGACGAAGCGACCCTTGCCAATCTGGAAGCTACCGGCATTGAAACCGCGGAGGGCATTCCGTGGACATCCTGAAGGTCGAAGGCCTGTGCGTTGATTTCAGCCTGCCCGGTGGATCCGTCCGTGCCCTGAACGGTGCAAGCCTGCGCGTACCTCGCGGCAAGACCGTGGCGCTGGTGGGCGAAAGCGGGTCTGGCAAATCCGTCCTGTGTCAGGCCGTCATGGGTATTCTGCCTCAATCGGCCAGCATCAAATCAGGCAGTATTGCCTTTGATGATCCTGAAGGCGCGAATGGCGCGCTGGATCTGGCCCAGCAAGACCCGCGCGGGCGCATCTTCCGAGAGTTGCGCGGCAGCCGCGTCGCCATGATCTTTCAAGAGCCCATGACGGCCCTCTCACCGGTGCATACCATTGGTGATCAAATCGGCGAGGCCTGGCGCCTGCACGAGAAAGGCAGCAAGCAAGAGACCGCAGCCCACGCGCTGGAAATGCTGACCCGCGTTGGCTTTCCTGATCCTGAGGGCGCGCTACACAAATTTCCATTTGAGCTTTCAGGGGGCATGCGCCAGCGCGCGGTGATCGCCATGGCCCTGATCTGCAAGCCTGCTTTGTTGATCGCCGACGAGCCCACCACGGCGCTGGACGTTACCATCCAAGCGCAAATCCTGAAGTTGATCATTGATCTTCAATGCGATTCCGACATGGGGGTTTTGTTCATCACCCATGATCTAGGCGTCGTCGCCAACCTGGCGGATGAAGTGGTGGTCCTTTATGGCGGCGAGGTCATGGAGGCCGGCACCACAACGGATCTTTTTGAACGTCCCGAGCACCCTTATCTTAAAGCGCTGATGGGAGCGGTGCCGCGCATGGGGCTGGATGCTGATACACGCCTCACGCCTTTGCGGCAGGTCGCCCCAGAAATCAACGGCGGGATTAGAGACCTTCCGCAAAGTGACGACCGAGCCGCAGAAGGCACGCCTCTTATTGAGATCAGCGGTGTCAGCAAAAGCTTCACCGCCAAGAAGGCCAACAGCTGGGGCCGCGGCGAAGGGGTAAAGACCATCGCCATCAATGGTGTATCCCTGACGCTCAATCGAGGCAGCTGCCTTGGCCTGGTGGGGGAATCGGGTTCCGGCAAAACCACCCTGGCCAAAACCATCGCGCGGGCCTTTTCCCCTGACGAAGGCACCGTCACCTACAACGATCCCAATGGCTCGTTTGATGTGAGCACTCTTGAAGGAGAACCCGCGCGCGATTATTGCCGCAAGGTTCAATATGTCTTTCAGGACCCTCAGGCCTCTCTTGATCCGCGCATGACGGTTCACGAAATCCTGGCCGAGCCCATGGAGATCCACCGCCTTTGCGGACCTGCGGAAATGCGCACGCGGGTCGCACACCTTCTGCGCCTAGTGGGGCTGGACCCCGAATTTGCCCGGCGCTATCCGCACGCATTTTCTGGAGGTCAGCGCCAGCGCATCGGCATCGCCAGGGCTCTGGCGTTGGAGCCTGAGGTCCTGATTCTGGACGAGCCGGTGTCTGCGCTGGATGTTTCCGTTCAGGCACAAATCCTCAATTTGCTCAAGGACCTCAAGAGCGCCCTGGGGCTCACTTATCTCTTTGTGAGCCATAATCTGGCGGTGGTGGACTATATCGCCGATCATGTGGCGGTGATGGCAGCGGGGCGGATCGTGGAACAAGGGCCGAAAGCCGCCCTTTTCAAGGACCCGCAACACCCCTACACAAAGGCCCTGATGCAGGCCATACCCTCGCCCGATTTGGCGCAAAAACTGGACCTGGACGAGATATTGCAAGGCCGAGCTTCCAACCCGGAGGCCTGGCCCGGCAAATATCGTCTTGGCTTTGATCAGGCCCCCACCATGGTAGAGTTAGGCGCGGGCCATCAGGTCGCTGTGGGGAAACTGCAGCAAAGCTCTGGCGGGCAGGATGTAACAAGTGAGGCAAGAGCCGATGCGTAACCTGTTTAGTTTTGCCGCAGCCCAAATTGCGGGCCTCGCAGCGCTGGCCTTTGTGCTGGTGCTGGGCCTATCCATCGCTCCTTCTGTTGCGCAAGACACATTGTTTATTGAGCCGCCGGTTCTGGGGCCCCGGGTTGTTTCCGGTGAATTACCGCCTGTGCGCGAGCGCATCCCGGAAATCCCGAAAATAGTCCACCTTGAAGGCGACCTTACCCCCGGCACCTATGGTGGAGAGCTCCGTACACTGATTTCCCGCGCTCGTGATATTCGCCTTATGTCGGTTTATGGCTACGCACGCCTCATGGGCTATACGCCAGAGCTGGACCTGCAGCCGGATCTCCTGTTGGCCGTGGATGTAGAGGAGGACCGCGTCTATACGCTGCATCTCCGCCCCGGCCACAAATGGTCGGACGGCGCGCCTTTTACCACTGAGGATTTCCGCTATTGGTGGGAGGATGTCGCCAACAACGAATCCCTCTCCCCATCCGGTCCACCTGCTGAGCTTCTTGTTGAAGGAGAAGCCCCCGTTGTAGAGGTCATTGACGAAGTTACCATCCGCTACAGCTGGTCTGCGCCCAATCCTTCGTTCCTGGATATGATGGCGCGGGCACGGCCCGTCTTTATCTATCGCCCAGCGCATTATTTGAGGCAGTTTCACGAGAATTACGGCATTCCGCGCATCGTTGTCGCTGCCATGGAAGAAGCAAGCGTCAGCTCCTGGGCCGCCCTGCATAATCGCCGCGATAACATGTACCGCATGGATAATCCGGACCTGCCAACGCTGCAGCCCTGGCTGAACACCACGGTGCCGCCGGCCAATCGCTTCATCTTCATGCGCAATCCTTATTTCCACCGTGTCGATGAGAACGGGCGGCAGCTGCCTTATATCAACGAAGTGGATATGACCGTGGCCGAAGGTCGGCTGATCCCCGCCATGGCCAATGCGGGCGAAACCGATCTTCAATCTCGCGGGCTTAATTTTTCTGATGCCACGGTTTTGCGCGGTGGCGAAGAGCGCGCCAACTATCGCACCATTCTGTGGCCAGACGGCAAGTCAGCCCATTTTGCGCTTTATCCCAATCTGAACGTTGAAGACCCTGTCTGGCGGCGTATCTTTCGCGACGTGCGGGTGCGGCGGGCCTTGTCCATGGGCATCGACCGACACGGGATCAATCTCTCCTTGTTCTTTGGTCTGGCAGCAGAGGGCGGCAATACATTGCAGCCCCTCAGCCCTCTATATCGGGAAAGCAACTTTGGTCTTTATGCGGCCTATTCCCCAGATGAGGCCAATCGCCTGCTAGATGATGCGGGCCTTTATGAGCGCGGCGCCAATGGCATGCGCCTGTTGCGCGACGGCCGGCCCATGGAGATCATTATCGAAACGGCGGGCGAAGACCCTCAGGAAGTAGATTTCCTGGAACTGGTATCCGAGACCTGGGCCGAAATCGGCGTGCGCGTGCTGATCCGCACCTCAAGCCGGGATGTCATGCGCAACCGGGCCTATTCCGGCGAAGCCCTGATGACGGTCTGGGCCGGGTGGGACAATGGCCTGGCCACCGCCAGCATGAGCCCCGCCGTTCTTGCCCCTACGCGGCAGGACACGCTGAACTGGCCCAAATGGGGGCAGTATTTCCAGACCGGCGGCCAATCGGGAGAGCCCGTGGATCTGGCTGAAGCGGCTGAGTTGATGGCGCTTTACCGGGAATGGCAAGCTTCGGATGATGATGCGGAGCGCGAAGTGATTTGGCTGCGCATGTTGCAAATCCATGCCGAACAGCAGTTTATTATCGGTGTTGTGTCCGCCGTGCTTCAGCCTATCGTGGTCTCCAACAGATTACGGAATGTGCCGGAGCAGGGCGTCTATAGCTGGGATCCAGGGGCCCAGATCGGTATCTACCACCCCGATCAGTTCTGGTTTGACCCAGCAACGGAATAGGCTGCACGCGTCTTGCGCGCACTTTGAGTTTTATTGAGGAAGACGTCAGACGCCCATGTTCCGATATACGGTCGAGCGCCTTCTTATCATGATCCCCACGCTGATTGCCATCAGTGTGCTGACGTTTCTGATTATTGAGCTCCCCGAAGGCGACATTCTATCCAATCGCATTGATGAGCTACGCTCCCAGGGTGAAGAGGCTTCGATTGCGCAGATCGAGTTTTATCAACAGGAATATGATCTCGATAAGCCCCTCCCCGTGCGTTATCTTTTGTGGATTGGTGTCTGGCCGCATGAGCGCGAAGTGGATGGCGAGACCACGCTTGAATTCTCCGGGCTCATTCAGGGCGATTTTGGCTGGTCCTTTGAGTATGAGCGGCCCGTCTCGGAAATTGTCGGCGAAGGTCTGATACTGACCATTGTTTTGAACCTGGCGGCGGTGATCTTTATTTATCTTGTGGCCTTTCCCATCGGGATTTACTCTGCAACGCGGCCCTATAGCTGGGGGGATTATGGCTTTACGCTGCTCGGCTATATCGGCCTTGCCACACCCAATTTCTTATTGGGGCTCATTCTTCTGTACTATTTTAATATCTGGTTTGGGCTTTCCATCGGGGGATTGATGGCGCCGGAATATCTGGACCAGCCCTGGTCCTGGGACAAGCTTCAATCCGTCTTGATGCATTTGATCATTCCGGTGATCGTTATCGGCACGGCGGGCACAGCCGCCATGATCCGCCGCCTGCGGGCCAATCTTCTGGATGAGCTGCAAAAACCTTACGTGGTCACCGCCCGGGCAAAGGGTCTTTCGGAAACCCGTGCCCTGATCAAATACCCTCTGCGCATGGCGCTGAACCCCTTTATCGCCGACATCGGCAATCTGCTGCCCTCGCTGATTTCGGGCTCCATTATTGTGTCGGTGGTGTTGAACCTGCCTACCATCGGCCCGGTGCTGCTCACCTCTTTGCAAGTCCAGGATACTTATTTGTCGGGCTTTATCTTGTTGTTCGTGGCCATGCTGACGGTGGTGGGCATGTTGATCTCTGATCTCTTGCTGGGCTGGCTTGACCCGCGCATTCGTCTGGGTGCGGAGGACACGCGATGAGCAAGACCACCACCAGCGATCTGCCTCATTATGTGAACCCAGCACCTTTCGATCCCGAAGCCGAGCGCCAATCCGGGACCGGCTCCATGCCGGGGACCGCATCCTCGCTTTCGCTCATGTGGTGGAAGTTCAAGCGCCATAAGCTGGCCATGTTCTCAGCCATTGTGCTGATCGTGCTTTATGCCACCATTCCTTTGACAGAGTTCCTTGTGCCTTACGATCTTTCCAGTCGCGACAGCCATTATATCCACGCCCCGCCCCAAGGGGTGCACCTGTTCCATGAGGGCCAGTTCATCGGGCCATTTACTTATGGCTATGAACACACCGTGGATATCCAGACCTTCCAGCGGATTTATGTGAACAATGAAGCAGACATTGACCGCTTGCGGTTTTTCTGTTCCGGCGAGGACTATCGCCTTTGGGGATTGATCAACGCCGACTTTCATTTTATCTGCCCCGCGACGGACGGCACATTATTTTTGTTGGGAACGGATCGTTTGGGGCGGGACATGTTCTCGCGCATTCTTCATGGCACACGTATATCCCTGACCGTTGGCTTGGTGGGGATCGCCATCAGCTTTGTCCTGGGATTGGTCATTGGCGGGGTCGCGGGATATTTTGGCGGCTGGGTGGATGCATCGATCCAGCGTCTGATCGAACTGGTAAAATCCTTGCCGGAATTGCCTCTGTGGATGGCCTTGTCGGCTGCCATCCCTGTCCGGTGGTCGCCCATATTGGTCTATTTTGGCATCACCATCATCTTGGGGCTGCTGGATTGGCCGGGGTTGGCCCGTGCCGTGCGCTCAAAATTCCTGGCCTTGCGCGAAGAGGACTATGTGACCGCCGCCACCTTGATGGGGGCCAAGCCCAAGCGCATCATCTTCCGCCACCTCGCCCCCAACTTCATGAGCCATCTGATCGCTAGCGCCACCTTGTCCATCCCCACAATGATTTTGGGCGAGACGGCTCTCTCATTCCTGGGGTTGGGGCTGAGATCGCCCATTACCTCGTGGGGGGTCTTGCTGAATGAGGCGCAAAATTTAGCGGCGGTTGAGTTCTACCCCTGGTTACTCGCCCCCATGATACCCGTGATTCTGACCATCCTGGCGTTCAACTTCTTGGGCGACGGCATGAGGGATGCTGCGGATCCTTATACTTAACGGCCTTTGGCCGGGGTACTTAACGGCCTTTGGCCGGGGTACTCAATTCGCCTCAATCGCGCTCATTTCCCGCCCTTGTTCCGCCATTCCCTCACCCCATCTAAGAGGGGTAGGCGGGGCCAACAAAAGCTGCCTTCCATTTTGAAGGCGCTTGGTCGTGCATCCATTCATAGTGTGAGCGTCATCACAGATGCGGGGCCTCGTTTTTCGAGGGCCTGCCAAAACCTTGTTCGAATTTGAGAGTGCGGGATATGAAAAAGAACACCAACGATATTACAGCCACGCTGGGCAAGCCAAAGAAGCGCAAGACCTGGAAGTTCTGGACCATATTCTGGTTTCTTCTCATCGGCACCCCGATTGCCGGTATCACGTTCCTTGTGACCAGGCCGCAGATCACCGAATACGAAACCGCTGAGATCACTCGCGGCACACTGACGGTGCTGGTGAATGCCACCGGCCAACTTCAGCCTACAAATCAAATTCAGGTGGGCGCCGAGGTCTCTGGCCTTATTCGCGAAGTGTTGGTGGATTTCAATGATGAGGTGAGCGCAGGGGATCTTCTGGCGCTAATAGATACCGAAGAGCTGAGCGCGATTGTTGTGCAGGCCAACGCAGCGCTTGCTTCTGCAGAAGCATCCCTTGCCGAAGCAAACGCCATCGCCCTGGAATCACGTGCTGCACGCAACAGAACTTCTGCCCTGGTGCGAAACAATAATGCCTCCCCCCAGGCGCTGGATACACGCAACGCTGCCTTGGCCAGTGCTGAGGCTGGTGTCTCTCGCGCCGAAGCCGGTGTGGTGCAAGCGCAAGCGGCCCTCGACAGTGCGCAATCTCGCCTTGGTGAAGCGGAGATCCGCTCGCCCATCAACGGCATGGTGCTGGACCGTTTGATCGAGGAAGGCCAAACCGTTGCCGCCTCTTTCCAGACACCTCATCTTTTCACCATCGCGCAGGACCTCAGCCAAATGGAATTGCAGGTGGATGTGGATGAAGCGGACATCGGCGTGGTGCACGAAGGTCAAATGGCCAGCTTTACCGTGGACGCCTATCCTGCACGGGAATTTGAGGCAGAGATCGTTCAAGTGCGCAACGCTCCGCGCCAGCAATCCGGCGTGGTGACTTACGAGGCCTTGTTGGTGGTTGCTAACCCCGATTTTTCCCTTAAGCCCGGCATGACCGCCACCGCGGATATCACCGTGGGCGTGGTGGAAGACGCCTTGCTGGTGCCCAATGGGGCCTTGCGTTTCATGCCTCCTGATCAGGAAGACGCTGCACGCCCCAGCTCATCTGACGGCACCCTGCGCGGTCAGGTTTGGCTCGAGACCGAAGGCGAGGGAGAACAGAGCATCCCGGAAGCTCTTGAGCTGGAGATCGGCGAATCTGATGGACGCCTGACGGTCATTCTGGATGGCATGCTGGAAGTCGGCCAGGAAGTTATCGTCGATGTGGTTCGCAATCGCCGCGGCAATTAATCCGTCTGCGGATCAGACAAAGAGGAGGGCGCGTTGATGCTTGCCACTGGAGACAAGAAAACACTCATCGAGTTCCGCAATGTGGTCAAAGCCTATGGCGATGGCGAAACAGAAGTGCGCGCACTGGATGGGGTCGATTTGACCATCAACGATGGCGAGTTTGTTGCTGTGATGGGTCCGTCCGGCTCTGGCAAATCCACGGCTATGAATATTCTGGGCTGTCTTGATACGCCGACAGCAGGGAATTATTATTTCCGCGGCGTAGATGTGGGCACTCTTTATCCCAATCAGCGTGCCATGTTGCGACGGCATTACTTAGGCTTTGTGTTCCAGGGCTTTAACCTGCTGAAACGCACCACAGCACTTAAGAACGTTGAATTGCCCATGGTCTATCGCCGCACGCCGGGAGGTGAGAGACGCAAACGCGCCAAGGCCGCATTAGAAGCCGTTGGCCTGGCCGATCGCATACATCACACCTCTGCCGAGCTTTCCGGTGGCCAGCAACAACGCGTGGCCATTGCCCGCGCCATCGCCACGGAACCTGCCTTGTTGCTCGCCGATGAGCCCACCGGCAATCTGGATAGCGAGCGCAGCCATGAGATCGGTGAATTGCTCCGTACTCTGAATCAACGTGACGGCATCACCATCTTGATGGTTACTCACGAAGAAGACATGGCCGCCTATGCCACCCGTCAGGTTCATTTTCTGGACGGCAACATTGTTTCAGATTCAGCAACGCGCATCCGGGAGGCGGTGTAATGTTTCTATCGACACTTGGCATTGCTATTCGTGAAATTCGCGCCAATCTGCTGCGATCTTTTTTGACAACCCTCGGCATTATCATCGGCGTGGGTGCTGTGATCATCGTGGTCTCCCTGGGGCAAGGGGCCACCCTGCAAGTGCAGAATGATCTTTCTGATCTGGGCAGCAACCTGATTGCGCTTATTCCCGGCAATGAAAATCAGGGCAGCGCCAACCGCCTTGTGACCATGTTCACTCAAGCCGATGTGGATGCCCTACGCGAACAAGTGCCCACCATCACCATGGCCACTGGCGTGCTGACCCAGGTGGCAACCGTGGTTTATGGCAACGAGAATTATTATTCCTCCGTTCGCGGCACCGACAATGACTATCTCACCATTCGCAATCTGGATGTTGAATTGGGGCGCAGCTTTACCAGCGGAGAGCTGCGCGGCGGCAGACCCGCCTGCATCATTGGGGAGACCCCGCGACGGGAGCTTTTCGGCGCGCAAAATCCCATCGGGGCGCAAATTCGACTGATCGCCGGGGGCAATGTTTCCTGCGAGGTCATCGGCGTGTTGGAAGAAAAGGGCGCGGACACGTTTGGTCAGGATCAGGATGATTTCATCCTTGCGCCATTGTTGTTCGTGCAAAGACGTATCGCCGGGACACGCGATATTACGTTGATCTTCATGTCCGGTATTGCCGCAGATGCCACGGAAGAATCCGTTGAAGATGTCACCGCTCTCATGCGCCAACGCCACCGCCTGCGCGAGGGGGAAGAAAACGACTTCTTCATGCAGGACCTCAAACAGGTGCAGGAGCAGTTTGAGCAGATCACAGGTGTCATGCTGGCGCTGGTCTCAGCCGTTGCCGGCATTAGCCTGATTGTGGGCGGCATTGGCGTGATGAATGTCATGCTGGTCTCGGTCACCGAGCGCACACGGGAGATTGGTATCCGCCTGGCCATTGGCGCCCAGGAAGGAAACGTGCTGACGCAGTTCCTGGTCGAAGCGATCCTCTTGTCCGTCATGGGTGGCATACTGGGTGTAGGCTTTGGCATGAGCATGTCTTTCCTTGCTGCCTGGGGCCTGGGCTTTCCCTTTGTGGTAAGCACGACGGCCACTATCATCGCCGTGGTTTTTTCCGCCCTCATCGGGGTCATCTTCGGATTTTTCCCCGCCCAACGCGCCGCACGCCTTAACCCCATCGATGCATTGAGGTATGAGTAGGGGCGAAGGCTCCAAGCTGGCGCGATGCCGCGCTGGCACTCATAAGATCAACGCCTCGAAGGAAGCATATTGACCGGCATACCAATGGACGTATGGGGATCGGTAACGGCGCTGGCCCTGTGGGACACGCTGAACTTCCCCGTCATGTTGATGCTGATCTTCGTGCTGGGCAGGCCGCATCCCATCGCCCATGGCGCAGCATTTTCACTCGGCATGTTGGGTACACATTTCCTGGGCGGGCTGGCCTTTGCCGCAGGCGGCGCATCACAGTTGGGCCAACTGCTCAGCGCCATTGAGCATCAAGCCTCTTTCATTCTGCTGGGCGTGGGCATCCTGATGCTCATCATGGGGGTCATGATGCCCGCCGCTCCCGGACCCCGTCCCCATTTCAAAGACCCCGGCGATCACTCAACCCTTGGCTGGTTCATCATCGGCATCGGGCTGACATTTACAAAACTCCCCATCGCCGCTGCCTATGCCCTCGCCGTATCTCAAGTGGTAGAAGCTGCTCCTAATGCCGCATGGGTCTGGGCCGGGGTGATCTATTACAACGTGATGGCATTTCTGCCGTTCTTCGCGATCTGGGCTGCCTTCTTTGCCTGGCGCGAGACCAGCCAGCGGTACTTGGGCGAGGTCAACGCGCTCATCCGCGACTACGCCGCGCGCATCATGAAATGGGCGCTGGTTCTGGTGGGCGGGTTCCTGGTGGGGAATTTTGTATGGGGTTTGGTGGGGTAGTCACCGAGGATAATTCGAACTCAAAGTTTACGTCATATCGGGGCTTGATCCACTACTGTCCGGTTTAACTCGGCAGGTTATGCTTCGAGTGCTGTAGTTCGTTGGGAACGACGTTGATTGCCAAAACTGAGACTCTGAGACTCTGTATTCGTTTGTGCCCCAATGATGATTGGCCACCCCTCGCTTTGCTCGGACCTCCCCCATCCTGAAGGGGGAGGTGTTTTTTGGTGAAAACATGCGGGCTTCATCCCCTCCCCCCAGCGTGGGGGAGGGTTAGGGAGAGGAGGATGCCGAAGGCACGTGGTATGTTCATGGGTCATTTGGATTTAAACCGGACACTAGTAGATCAAGTCCCGGAATGACGCCCTAAGAAGAGAGCCCCCCTACTCTGCAGCCCGTACCATGGGGCCCGCCTGCGCACCGCGCAAGAGTTTCCCCGGCAACGCACCGGTCGCTTCGCCGCCTTCATAGGTCGGAATGCCCGCCACCACCGTGGCCACATAGCCTTCCGCACGCTGGACGTATCGTTTCGCGCCCGTGGGCAGATCCCAGGCCAGATGCGCGCGGGCCAGCGCCAGCTTGTCATAATCGATAACGTTGACATCGGCGCGGTAGCCCGGCGCAAGCACCCCGCGATCATTAAGACCGAACAGCCGAGCCGTATCATGGGTCTGCATACGGACCATTTTTTCCAGTGGGAATTTCTCGCCCCGCGTTCTGTCCCGCGTCCAGTGGGTGATCATGAACGTAGGGATGGAGGCATCTGCAATGGTGGCGCAATGAGCCCCGCCATCCGATAGAGAGAGCCCCGTGCGCGGGTGATCAATAAGCTGCCGCAACACGTCAAAATCGCCGTTGGAATAATTGAACAGAGGGAAATAGACAATGCCTTCCCCGTTGTCCCGCATCAGCGCATCATAGACGATCTCCCGCGGGTTCTGGCCTGTGGCTTTGGCAATGCCTTCGGCGGACATTTCCGGTCCTGGCTCATAGTTCTGCTCTGGTCCCAGCGGGAACATCTTGTGATGGCCAGTCATGATGAGATGCACAAAATCATCCCAGAAATGCACCTCGTCTGAACACATGGCCGCGCGGGTCTCTGGCGTTTTCAGCTTCGCCAATTGTTCTTCCCACGGAAGGTCTTTCATCGCCTGCCAGGTGGCGCACAGAACAAACGGATGCACCGAAGCGCGCCAGTTGAGCAAAAGCCCCACCGGACGTCCCGCTGTTTGACCGTAGATGGGCACGCCTTCCTTGCCCGCTTCGTCCAGCAGTCTCAGCATGGTCTTCCATTTGTCAGGGGCTTTGTCGGCCTGCACCAAATTGAACAGCACCGGGCGGCCAGTTTCCTGCGCCAGTTTTTTCATCCAGGGGAAGTTTTCATCCGCCTCATGATGTTCAATGGCCATCTGGAAGACGCCCTTGCCGGTATCTTTAAGCGCTGAGCCCAGGCCGAACACTTCGTCCATAGCGGCATAAGTGCCGGGCACGTGTTCGCCGGACTTTGACTTGTGAATCGACGTCCGCGAGGTGGAAAAACCCATGGCGCCTGCGTCCAGTCCCTCGCGCACAATTTTGGCCATGCGCGCGATGTCTTCTGCGGTGGCATCCTCATTGGCAACGCCCCGTTCGCCCATCACGTAAGTACGCACTGCGCCGTGGGGAACTTGCGTGCCGAAATCGATGACGTGGGGTTTGGCCTCAATGGCGGACAGGTATTCGGGGAAAGTTTCCCACGACCATTCCATGCCTTCGGTCAATGCTGCGCCGGGGATGTCTTCCACCCCTTCCATCAGATCGATCAGTATTTCGTGTTGGTTTGGTGCTGCGGGGGCAAAGCCCACACCGCAATTGCCCATCACACAAGAAGTGACCCCGTGCCAGCTGGAAGGTGTAAAGTAAGGGTCCCACGTGGCTTGGGCGTCATAATGGGTATGGATATCAACCCAGCCCGGGGTGACCACCAGGCCATCGACGTCCATGTCCCGCACCGCAGCCCCTGCAGCTTCGCCTTTATCGCGGTTGGCAACTTCCACAATGATGCCGCCCTTGATGGCTACATCGCCGATGAAGGGAGCGCTTCCCGTGCCATCGACAATCTTGCCGCCTCGTATGACCAGATCATGCATGAGCTTTGCCCTTCCCAACTTGTTTGTTGGCCAACTTGTGTTCTTTGTTGGGTGAAGACTACATGCAAAACGGCCTTGGCTGCAAAAACGGCAAACCAAGGCCGCGATGTGATTTTTGCCGTAGGGGAAACTTAGCTACCGATTTCCACGTGGCCCATGCCGCTGTGATCCAGTTCGCCTTCATAATCGTGAATGCGCACCTCGCCAGAACCTGCGATGGAAATATCTGGATCCACTGCGGTGCCGCCGAAAAAGACCTCGCCAGAGCCGGAGATGGAAACATCAAATTCCTCAGCACGGCCCTCATCGATGCTGACCTCACCTGCGCCGGCAATGGAAATATCCACCACACCGTTGACGCTTGTCACATCCACGTCGCCGACGCCTGCAATGGAAATATCAAGATCGTTTGCCACATGGCCGAAGCTGACATCGCTGGCCCCGCTCATCTCTAAATCGAGGGAGCCTGCGGACTGGCCATGTACATCAGCTGCCCCGGCAATCGAAATGGTGACAGAACCGGCCACATCGCCAAGGGTGATGTCTGCTGCCCCGGCAACATCGATATTTGCAGTTTGCAACGTGCCGATGGTGGCATCGATTGCGCCGGCACCGTCAAAATTCAATTCACCGTTCAGGTCGCCTGCGGTGAAATTGCCGGTCATGCTGTCGACTTCAACCGATGTGCCTTCGGGCACACGCACCGTGACAACAGGGTAGTCCGAGATTTTCACAGTGTTCGCGCCCCACCAGGAAACCCAGGTGGACCAATCGTTCCAGCGGAAATCATCCCGGTCGTAGGATACCTCGACAGCATCGCCGCTTTGATCCACGTGGAAGTTTTCCATGTGTTCGGCGGATCCCACGGCGGAAACCTCAATCGTGCTGCGGTCTTCAACGAGGATCTCGATGGTGCCGATAAAACTATCAACGTCGAAATCATCCACCTCATAGGTCTCTGGGCCAAACGGGACCTCTTCGTCCTGCGCATAGGCGGTAGCAGAGACCATGATGGTGCCCAAAAGGGCCAGGGCGGCAGCACTGCTCATCAGGGTGGATTTAGTCATTCTCGTTCTCCTCAAGTCCCGCAGGCTTATTCAATACAAAGATAGTGGTCACAAATGCGGCGCGCCGGAACGCAAAACTAGTCATCGATTTTGTTATGCCAAAAAACCCCAGAACTCCGGGGCTTTCAGCACAGATAGCTCAGCCGCCAGTACGCCTGGAGCTGGTGCGGCCTTCGTAGGTATCGATATGCAGATCACCGGAGCCTGTAACCGAGGTGATGGCATTCACCGCCGTGCCGCCGAAATCCACGTCACCAGAGCCGCGGATCGTCACCTGCAGGCCCTCGGCGCGGCCTTCGTCAATGCTCACATCACCACTGCCGGTGGTGTTGATTTCCACGGGGCCGTTCACGCGCTCCAACTCAATCTCGCCCGAGCCCCGGGTTTGTAGGCTTGCGCTTGTGGTCGACCCTTCAAACCGGATGTCGCCAGAGCCAGAAGTTGAAACTTCAAAACCTGTGGCGTTGCCACCGTCAATCAGGGCGTTGCCACTGCCGGAGAGGTTGATGGATACGGGACCATTGACGCTTGCTGCTGACAAATCGCCTGACCCTGACATCCGGGCGTCAAGCCCCAAAGCGATGGCCCCCAGATCGATATCAGAGGATCCGCTGTTGCGAACTTCCGCTGAGTTTGATGATCCTGCGGTTAAATCGCCGGAGCCTGAGTTCGCAACCTGCAACGCGCCCGCGATATCCCCAAGCTCAACTCTTCCCGAGCCGGAGCCTTGGATGTCTGCTGAGGCAACATCGCCAACTTCAGCAATCAGTGAGCCATTGGCAGCAAGCCTGAAGGGCCCGTTCAGATCACCAGCGTTTAACTCACCGACCATGCCGTCAAGATCAACGGTCGTGCCCGCAGGAAGGCGCACCGTTACAGTTGGAAATTCTTCCAGCCTGTCATCATCATTGTGCCACCAGGAAGAGGCGCGCGACCAGGCATTGCGGCGGCGGCGGGGATCGTCATAGGTGACCTCAACACTGTCCCCATCCGCATTTACTTCAAGATGGTTCATGTGCTCGGCAAGGCCGCTTGCGGAAATTTCAATAGTGGCGCGATCTTCAACAATAATATCCAGAGTTCCGATAAAACGGTCGGTTTCAAATTCCTCAACCGAATAAGTCTCGGGGCCGAAGGTAACAACATCGTCGGCGGCGAAAGCGATTGTGCTCGCCATTAACGCAGCTGCAGCCGCTGTGCTGGTCAGGATATTTGCAGGTCTGATCATGATATTCTCCGTTCGCACTATTCGCATCATTCGCACCAAAGACAGCGCCTTGCCTCAATCTCTTGAGCGACAATGCGCATAAAGTAGATGCACGGGAACGCAAATTCGGATGCAGTTTTTGTTACAAGATCTCAGGAATGCTGCCAGCCAACGGGTTTGGCATCAAAGGCGCAGGAAATGCGGAGTTGATCGGAGGAAAAAGGAATGGTGCGGTGGAACACATAAGACGGAAAAACCGCCATCAGACCCGGCTCGGGCTGGATTTGCCGCTTGGGGGCGTGGGCAGGTTCTGGAAAATCGTAAGCCGTGCCGCCAAATTCGATCCAGCCCTCGTGGGCATCGCCTGAAGTGGTCACGCGGTCGGGCAGCGCATTGTAATAACACGCCGAAAACCAGCCCTTGGGATGATTATGCGGGGCCTGATGGCCGCCGTCATGCATGACATTTGCCCACATATCCGTGGTGTAGCTATTGGCAATGCTCAAGGGCAGAGGATGGTTTGGCTTTTTTGGCATGCGCTCAAGGGTTTCTTCGAACGAGGCGCGCACTTGTTTTTCGAACTGCCGGAAAATCGGCGTGGCATTGCCTTCGAACATACCATCAACCTTCGCCCCATTGCGGGTGGCGCGGTTTTGAAACTCTGTTGTTAGCGCCGGATGATTGAGAAGCTCTTCCTGCAAAGCCTCGTTCCAACTCTGGAGCGAGCTATGTTCCGGCGGGGGCGGCACATGCACCGTCAGGATCATATCATTGATCCCTTCCAGATCGTCCGCTTCATCGTCACGCCCCGCATGGCGCAAGGCCAATATCTTGTAGGATAGCATTTGAAGCTCATAGGGGGCCAACTCTATGGCACGGCTAAGGCGCTCAACACTTTCTGTATACTGATGAACCCAAAGAAGCGCACGCCCCAGACCATAAAGCACAAACGGATTATCCGGGGCTAGTTTTGCAGCCCTTGAAAAAGCCTCGACCGCAGGCCCGTGCTTTTCCAACTTGACCAGCACGTTGCCCAGGTTATGCCAGCCCGCCGCATAATCTGGTGCAGCCTTGGTGATCTTGCGGAAAACCTCTTCTGCCGCCTCGTGGCCGCCGCCCCTGGCCAGTTTGATGCCGCGCTCCATGAGGGCTTGAAACTTGTCTTGAACCATGCTGCTGAGGTCTCTCTCCAGTGTCTCAGGTTCTCAGCCTACATTACTTAAGACGCGGCGTCAGCCACAGGCTGGTCTCGATGGCATTGTCGGAGCACGGCAAATCGCTCAAGGGAGAATTGCCCAAGCGCGCGCCCATCCGTGTGGTCACGTAATGACTTGACCACAAGACCTCATAGGCACCACTGGCAATCAGCCCCGCCACGGCGCTTTGCTCATTATAGCCGCGCCAGCCCCACGCCTTGGGGTAGGCATCCGGCAGGGTGATATCATGGATGTGCAAGGTGGCCTTGCCCGCAATTTGCGGCAAAACACTCGTCAGATACGTATCCACATCCGTGCCCGGCATCAGGATATGTGAGCCATCGAGGCTGACAAAATCACCCTCGTGTACCTCCTGCCAAAACTCGCGAGGGGTATCCTGCAACAGGTTCTGATGAAGCGTTACATTGGGAAGCTGCGCAATATCCGCTCGGGGAGAGGGATCGATCGTATCAATGGTGGTAGCTAACCCCGCGTCCGCAACGGCCAGGGAGAAGAAGCGCGTTGAGTGGCCGGAACCTATTTCAAAGACCCGCGCTGGCTTGCACCTGCGCACCAGACTGTAGGCCGCGATGGCATCAAGGCGCGGGAACCAATCCTGATCAAGCCGCGGGGGTGGCACCGGTGCGCGTGAAAAATCCGTAAGCTGATCAATATAGGTTTCGGCAAGTGCGAGTAGATCCTCGTATCGCTGCTCGCCCGCCGCAAAGAAAGGCTCTAGCGCTGGATAGGATTGCGGCTCGTTAAGCTGGGCCGCATAGCGATAGGGAATGAAGAAGCCGAGTTGCTTAAAGCCCAGCAGGGTTGATAGGCCAAACCGCAATTGCCGCCATGGCTTGACACCTTTCACGATAAAGCTCCCCTCACGGCTTTAAGACCATGCCTTCCTGAGCAACCAAGGCATTGGGTGAGGCTTTCTTAAGTTCCCGGGAGATTTGATCCATCACCTCATCATCGTGACAGGGATCATGATGGAACGCCACAAAGGTTTTTACGCCAGCAGCCTTGGCCAGGCGCACGCCTTCTTGCCAGGTGGAATGTCCGTACCCGACATATTTTGGAAACTCAGCATCTGTATAGCTGGAATCATAAATGAAGATATCCGCCCCATCGATAAGCTTGAGGATGTTTTCATCCAGCTGGCCCGGCACATGTTCTGTGTCCGTTACATAGCAAAGCGACTTGCCGCCATATTCAATCCGGTAACCTGTCGCCCCGTTGGGGTGGTTCAGCGGGGCGGTTCTTATGGTTACGCCTGTTGCCGGGTTTAAGGTTTCACCGGCTTCGAAATCCACAAACTCTACATGCGCCTTGAACACATCCTTGGAGACCGGAAACAAAGGCTCGGCCATGAGCTCGTCCACGGCCTGGGATGTGGTCCAACCGTTTTCCAGATGCCCCGACCACAGGCGCACCCGCGTTGTATCGCAATGGAAGGGCGCAAAAAATGGCAGCCCGCAAATATGATCCATATGTGTGTGAGAAAGCAGGATGTCGGTTTCCACGCTGTCCTGGCTCTTCAGATGTTCGCCGAGGTACCGCAGTCCGGACCCCGCATCGAGAATGATCCGTCGGTCGCCGCACATGACCTCAAGGCAGGAGGTGTTGCCGCCATATTTTTGGGTTTCTCGTCCGGCGCAGGCAATGGAGCCGCGCACGCCCCAGAACCGTACAGATAGCCTGTCGCTGCCGCGCATGAGCCGCTCCGTCAATCCATCGAGTTTTGACCACATATTCAAATGGTTGGCCCCTTACCTACACGGGCATGCACAAGTCCCAACGCGAGCCAAATGTATATCCCGGCGCTCAAACCCGGGTTCCGCCACCCTGGCTCCTACGCACAATAATCCCCCCACCCCATGTAATGTGGGCTCTCAAGCCGGACTTGTGAATATCTCAAAGCCCCACCTCGTGTGTTCAACCGTCACACCGGGTAATATTAATCAGAGATTTGCAGGCAAATGTCTCACGGTGCCAGTTTATAGGCGGCTGGATGGGGGGGATGAACCAGTGGCTCTAACTGTCTAGCCAGCCGACATAGGGTCGCTCAACAACGCGAGGATCGACATATTCCTCAACTACAAACCCGCGCCGTTGAACCCCACCTTCCGGCCACTCAATTCGCCCCCGGACTTCGACGGCAATAGCCTGATCCTGTGAGGATAGAATATTGATGAGCAACCTATTGAATTCCTCCCGACCTACCTGCCCCGCCTGCCGGTTGAACAAGTTAATCGCCTCAGCTTCACATTCTGGGTCAATTAGGAAAGACACTTCTGGGATCACTATCCCAGTCAGCGAGAGCCGGTCTTGATCATAGTCCGCTATCTCCGGGCCAATCGCGCAAAGATCAGCAGTTTCGTATTGGCTCTCCGCCGCAATTTCTTCGTTGTCCAGCCACCCAATAAGGGGCCGGTCGATAATCCTGGGATTTGCATATTCCTCAACTACAAACCCGCGGCGTGTTGGATCTTCTTCCGTCCAATGTACCATCCCCCGCACATCAACTTCGATTGCCTTATCGTATGAATAAATAATTGTCTGGAGCAGGCCGAAATATTCTTCTCTTCCAATCTGCCCTTCATATCCCCCCAAGAGGATAAGAGTTTCATTTTCGCATTCAGGATCAACCAAGGATGTGATCTGCGGAATAGTTATGCCGTGCAGGGTAACTCGCTTCTGATCAAAGTTTATGATGTTGGGTACTACCGTACACAGACTTGTTGGAGCGTAGAGTCTTTCAGAGTTGATGGGGCCCATCGAGGCTTGGCATCCCGCAATCAAAAGCGTGCAAACTAGACACAAAGCAACACGCGCCGACATTATTGCCATCCTCTATCCTGCAGCCCAAGAACCCCTACATTCTCATAAGGAATGCGCTGATAATCTCTCAAAGCATCGTCATTTCTGCAGGCTTACCTTACTGAACCTTCTAAAGAGTTTGGAGAGTAAATACGGAACAACTACTGATGGAATCGACAAGAGTACCAAAAAAGTAGGAACCAAGTCGCGTTATCAAGAACTCCAACGAGCCCATATGCTTGGAGTAGGCTCTCCCTGGACCTGGATAGCTCACCATAAAAATTGTAGTCGAGTGCCAAAAAGAGGTAAGCACCGACGAATGCCCCCCACAGAACCGCTTGTACGGTTTCGTGAGGGCTCGCGAAGAACCTCCGTGCAAAGATGTATAGGCTGGATACAATCAAAAAGATAAAAAAAAGAACTTGTACATGGCCGGATAGAAATTGGGACAAACCCTCAATTGACGTATCAGTGGGGATGAACCAAATATGAGCAAGCTCGCTATTCGTCATCCCGGCGAGGGACTTTCTTTTGTACACAAGCGGCACGGCATACTGCGCAAACCCAGCACTGAGGGATGCGTATACTGCATTCCTTGGGAAAGCTGCAGCTCGGATCATTTTCAGTTCTCTGCACCAAGGTTAAACGCTATGATGAGGGCTAAATGTCCAAAGGGACCGATTGCCTATTTCCCAATCCACTAATTGGAACTGAGCTGCTGGCAAATAAGAGGGGCGCTTTCTCAAAACCATAAAACAGGTATGGGACTAAAATTTGGCAAGATTGTTTACGGTGCCAGTTTATAGCCGCCGCTTTCGGTGACCAACAGGCGTGCGTTTGCCGGATCGGGTTCGATCTTTTGGCGCAGGCGATAGATGTGGGTTTCCAGGGTGTGCGTGGTGACGCCAGCATTATAGCCCCAGACCTCGTGCAGCAGCACATCGCGGGTGACCACCTTGTCGCCGGCGCGGTAGAGGAATTTGAGGATGTTGGTTTCTTTTTCCGTCAGGCGAACTTTCTTGCCGTCTTCTTCCAAAAGGACCTTGGCCGCGGGCTGAAACGTGTAAGGCCCAATTTTAAAGACAGCGTCTTCTGATTGTTCGTGACTGCGCAAGTGCGCCCGTAGGCGCGCCATGAGCACGGAAAATTTGAACGGCTTGGTGACATAGTCATTGGCGCCGGATTCAAGCCCCAGGATCTGATCTGCGTCCGTATCCGCGCCGGTGAGCATAATTATAGGGCAGGTGACCCCTGATTTGCGCATCTGGCGGCAAACCTCGCGCCCGTCCTGATCCGGCAGGCCCACATCCAAAAGCACCACCTCAAAAAGGTCAGCTTTGGCCGCTTCCAGCCCGGTTTGGCCGGTATCTGCCTCTGCGCAGGCAAATTCGCCGTTAAGCTCAAGCTGCTCTTTCAGGCTCTCCCGCAAGGGATTGTCGTCATCTACGAGAAGAATTTTCTTGGCGGGGCTCATTTGGTGTCCTTTTGGTGCTGGACCCGGGAAATCATTCTATGGTTCTTAACCGAGGAAAGAGGCGCGGGAAAGGCACCTCTGGCAAGTTTCATGTGGGATACCTGAGGACATAACACAAGACATGGTCGCAGAAAATGACAACCCCATGGACCACCTGGATATTGTGGAGGTGGAGCGCGCTGTAGTGGACCTGCGGCGGGGTCTGCCTGTGGTGGTGGCTGGCGATACCACAGAGGGCGCACGATCCATCCTGGCCCTTTCGCCGGAAACAGCTGGGGCTGCCGCCTTTGAGCAAACTCTTGGCTGGGCGGCCAAAACCCAGATGCCTCTAGTCTCTCTAGCGCCTTTGGCGGTTCTGACCCATGAAAGGGCCGAAACCCTGAAAATCCGCCTCTATACCGAACAAGTCGTCGCCATCCCCATGCAGGCGAAAGACGCCCTGACCCGGGCGCGCATTCTGGGTGACCCCAGCGAAGACCTGACCCATCCCATGGGTGGGCCTTATGCCGCTTTGCGAGATCTGGAAGACCGGCCCCTTTGGGCGGCGGTAAAGCTGGCCAAGATCGGAGGGCTGTTGCCGTCTGTTCTGAGCTTTGATCTGGACGCCGCCGATGAGGAGGCTGCGCGCAGCTTTGCTCAAGACCATCGTTTGAGTTTTGTCAGCCAGGCCGCAGCAAGCAAGTATGACCTTGGTATTACCGACACATTATCGCTTGTAACCCGCGCAAAACTGCCGTTGAGCGATGCTGAGCAATCAGAAATGCTGGTCTTCAGATCCAGCGCCGGAGGCCCCGAGCACTACGCCATTTTGGTGGGTCAGCCCGACGCGAGCAAAACGGTTCTGGCGCGCATCCATTCAGAATGTTTTACGGGAGATCTTTTGGGCTCACTCAAATGCGATTGCGGGGATCAGCTGCGCGGGGCCCTGGGCGAGATTTCCAAAGCCGGCTCCGGGGTGTTGCTTTATTTGGCGCAGGAGGGCCGGGGCATTGGTCTGCCCAACAAAATGCGGGCCTATCGCCTTCAGGATCAAGGCTATGACACGGTGGACGCCAATACGCGCCTTGGCTTTGAGGTGGATGAGCGTTTTTTCCACCCCGCCGCTCAGATGCTCAAGCTCATGGGGATCAGCAATGTTGCTCTGATGACCAACAACCCGGACAAGGTCGAGGCCCTGAAATCCCTGGGCGTTTCCGTCTCCAAACGGGTGCCTCACGCCTTTCCCACCAATGCCCACAATGAGCACTACCTGCTCACCAAAAAGACCAAGACCGGGCATAAGCTTTAAGCGCGGGCGGCAAAGCCTGCCGAGGGGGTCATTTGTGCCCTGCCGCGCACTCATAACCCATTGATTTTATATGGTATTAGTCTGGCCCAGGGCTTGCTTTGATAAGGCCATGGATACGCTTGCCATTACCTCCGCGCCCCAGCGCTCACACCTTGATCAGGCTCAAAGCGAGCCCAGCCAAAGGGGAGAACGCACGCCCTTGTTCGGCGAGGACGGTTTTACCTTTGGCGACGTTCTGGACATGGTCAATCCGCTTCAGCACATACCCGTTCTAAATGGCCTCTACCGTCGCCTTTCCGGGGACGAGATTTCCATGGGCTCGCGCATGGCAGGCGGAGCTATCTTTGGCGGACCTGTCGGGTTTGCTGCGGCCATGGTCAATTCCATGGTGGAGGACACCACAGGACGAGATGTCGGTGAACATATGTTGGCTGTGTTCTGGCCAGAACAGGGGCAAGGCCCTGGTGAGGGTCAAAGGCAAGACGCACCCACTCTGGATATACCGCGCGCAGATCCAGCCCGGCAGATGGCAGCAGCCCCGCAAACCGTCCCCGCCAATGAGGTGGATCTGGCAACCGTTCTTTTTTCAATGACAGCATCACAGTCTGGATCGCCCCGCGCCGCAGATCCGACGATCGCTCAGGTTTCCAATGAGCCTGCATTCCTGGCGGCTATGCCGCCCCGCGCGCGAGCGGCAGCTTCCAGAGAAGCTGCGATGGACATGCACACCACGGCCCTTGGCACTCCTTCGCCGGCCACATCCACAGATGTGCCCACGCTTAGCCCTGCGGCCATGAACGCCCTGATTGCCTCGCTGGCCAGCGGTAATATGGATGAGGGCGAAGAGCACGAAGCCGACGACGGCTCGGCGGGACTTACTCAAGAGCCTTCCTTGGATCCTGCCAGCATGGCAGCTTGGCAGGCCGCGATGGCCACGCGCATGACCCCGCCTGTAGCCACAGCTCCCTAGCCACAATACTCAGTATACAGAAATAGGTCCGAGAAAAGTGGAGGGGTGGCCCTACCCCCGTATAGGCCACCCCTCATCCCCTCGAACCTCGGTTCGAGTTCTGTAAGCATAAGAGAAACTCTGCGAAGGACGCCGCGCTGGGAGCGCAGGCTTGCCCTTAAACTCATATCGCCGAGTTTTGTTCCCATTTCCCGAACAAAAACGAAGTGCCCCTCAGTACCTCGTCTCTCATGCCCTGTGGATATTAAAGGGGCGTGAGCCCAAAGCCTCAAGCGAAATCCACGAAGGCGAACCAATCTGCAACAGCAACGTTGCCCTCGAGCCACATGTTTTTGTTAGTGATTCCCCTACGGAGCGAATTTCTCTGTGTGCGCTCCCGTGTCTCGGGAGCGGCTGATTTGAATGCCTTCCGGCTATCTCGTTCGCCCATAAAAAAGGGCGACCCACCCCCCGGTATGGGCGCCCTTTAAATGCCGGCCTTCATGATACGCAGAGGCGGCTATCCCCGAACTCTTGGGGTTGTTTGCGCCTTAGAAGCTGATGACGTTCTCGATGAAGAACGAGGTGCCCTCAAGCGTGTGGAGACTGAACAGGTCTGGGCTAAGGATGACGCCCTCGCTGTCCATGGTCTGCACGCCAGCGCCAATTTGCATGCCTGGGCCATACATATAGGTCACGCCACCAATCCAGCTTTCCTGCTCGATCAAAACTGCCAGAGGCTCACCCGCAACAATGCCGTGTTCAGCTTCCATGGTTCCGTAGGTTACAGAGACATTCCATGGTCCGGTTTCATAGGACGCGCCTGCATCCCAATGGGTTTCGTCCCAGTGGCTGTCGCCTGTCAGGTTGGTGTCTTTATACGAACCACCAACAGTAAGACCTGCAAAACCGACCTGGCCGCCTACTGTCCATTCCTGTGGCTCTTCACTGGAGCCACCACTTTCCCCAGAGCCAAAGCCCGCGGAAAGGCCGATGGATATATTGTCCAAGTCACCCTGCCAGGTGCCAGAGATTTCCCAGAAGTTCCGCGCGAAATCTTCAAAGACACAGCCTGCATAGCCCGTATCGTTCTTGCACGGATTGGGCGTATAGGATGCGCCGAACTGCAGACCGTTCATGGAAGGTGTGAAATAGGTAATCTTGATATTGTCATCCGACGCGGTGCCGAATGTGTTGATGAAGTTGCCAGCGAAGGGACTAAATGGATCCAGCTGGATGTCCGGCTGGTTCACCCCATGGCCAACAAAGGCGTTGGGCGCTGCGATGTGCTGTTGGTACATAGCCCCATCATTCTGACCAAATTGCACTCGGCCAAAGCCGCCATCAAACTGGATGTAAACTTCATCAATCTGATCTGCATCGCCATCAACGTCGCTGTCGTCTTCCAGTTCAAGTTCAGCGCGGAAGGAAACCTGCAGGCCATTGTCCAGGGTCGTCGATCCACGGAAATGAATTTCAGAGTCTGACCCGAAGTTGATTTCATTGTAGTTGGAGTCATCGACAAGAATTGGCCCAGGCCCGCCGGCGATATCAAGAAACGAGATGAAATCTACGTCCGTGTATGATATGGCGCCAACATGGTAGCCGCGAAGTTCCAGTTGAATTTTTTCCGCAGCCAAAGCTGGTGCAGTGAATGCTGCAACGCCAATAAGCGCCGTTGTACCCATAAGAAATTTATTCATGACCCTAGTTCCCGTTAGTCCGTCACCGCAAAATGCATTTCATATAGAATTGGCCGCACCCCCGCAGCCTGATATTTCCCCAATAGTCTATCGGCAAATATTCTCACCTTCTACAACCGTTCTTGAAAATACCTAATATGCCAAGCGCCTGTGGCCCGCATCCCACATGCTAAACATGGTTAATTCGCCTACGGAGGTTTTTTAGCAGTCTCCAAAGACGAAGGGCGACCCACCCCCCGGTATGGTCGCCCTTCATATGCCGCCTTCGAACAGGAGTTCAAAGATTGGCCATTTCCCAAACCAAAGTTTGAGTTTTAAAAGCTGATGACGTTCTCAATGAAGAACGAGGTGCCATCAATGAAGTGCTCATCAACCAAGTCAGGGCTTATATAAACCCCCTCGCTGTCCATTGTCTGAACGCCAAAGCCGATTTGCATGCCTGGGCCGTACATATAGGTTACGCCACCGATCCAGCTTTCCTGATCTGCCTCGCTAGCCGCAGGAATACCTGCCGTGAAAACCAAACCGTCGGTTTCCATGGTGCCGTAGGTTAGAGAGAAAGCCCAAGGACCGGTTTCATAAGAAACACCTGCATCCCAGTGAGTTTCCTCCCAGGTGCTGTCCAGATCCATATCCCTGTAGGACCCACCAATGGTAAGACCAGCGAAGCCGATTTCACCGCCAACAGTCCACTCAGTCGGATCGTCCGTTGCGGTCGTCCCTTCGCCCATACCGTACCCGGCGGAAAGACCAAGGGTGATATTGTCCAGATTACCGAGCCAGGTGCCCGAGATTTGGATGTGGTTGCGGCCAAACTCATCCATGACACAGCCGGAGTAACCGGTATCGTTCTCACATGGGTTCGGCGTATAGGAAGCCCCGAACTGAAGACCATTCATGGATGGTGTGAAATACGTCAGTTTGATATTATCGCCAGACGCACTGCCATATGTATTGATCAAATGAACGCCGGAATAGTACGGCCCAAATGGATCCATACGTACATCTGGCTGATTTACGCCGTGGCCGACAAATGCGTTAGGGGCAGCAATATGCTGTTGATACATGGCCCCATCGTTCTGACCGAACTGAACCCGGCCAAAACCGCCATCAAACTGAATGTAGACTTCGTCAATCTGGTCAGCGTTGCCATCGACGTCACTGTCATCTTCCAGCTCAAGTTCTGCACGGAAAGAAACCTGCAGACCGTTGTCCAATGTCGTCGATCCGCGGAAATGCACTTCGGAGTCAGACCCAAAATTGATCTCGTTGGCTTCATCGCCGCTGAAAACTATGATGTTTGGTGGAAACTCGTCCAATCTGACGATGACGCTTTCCCCATCAATATCAGCATAGGACATGCCGCCTACATGGTAGCCGCGTAGTTCCAGTTGAATTTTTTCTGCAGCCAAAGCCGGTGCAGTGAACGCAGCAGCACTAATGAGCGCCGTTGTACCAAGTAAAAATTTGTTCATGACTGACCTCTCATAAACCCCATGTTTGGGCAGGACCCGAATTTGAGTACTGCCATTCCCGTTGCGGACATATAATCGCGGGAGAGAGGATTTGCCCAAGAAGATACGACACGCGATGCCGCAATCGTTCTTAACGCGTGGTGTGGAAGCCACAGATTCGCGTCAGATTCCCGCGGTGGGTGAATCGTGTTTTAAAGATTCTTCTTGCCCTTGAATCAATCTCGAGCGCCAAAGATCGCACTGCCCACGCGCACATGCGTTGCCCCCAAACGTAACGCTGAAGCGTAATCCGCACTCATTCCCATGGAAAGATTAGCAACACCTGCTTCCTTTGCGAGCTTTGCCAGAAGGGCAAAATGCGGGGCCGGGTCTTGGTTAACAGGCGGAATACACATGAGGCCGCTTATAGTTAACCCCCATTCGTCCTTACACTGATGAACAAAGTTAACGGTCTCCTGTGGAGCCACGCCAGCTTTTTGTTCTTCCAATCCCGTATTGACCTGCACAAAAAGATCCGGCGACTTGCCCATGCGCACCATTTCCGCTGCCAATTTGCGGGCCAGCTTTGGCCGGTCCACAGTATGGATGACATCGAACAAGGCCAACGCCTCTGCTATCTTATTTGTCTGAAGGGGCCCGATGAGATGCAAAACTGTGTCTGGAAAGTCCGCCCGCAAGTCGGGCCATTTGGCCGCAGCTTCTTGCACACGATTTTCGCCAAAGTGCCTGTGGCCAGCGCCCAACACAGGACGTATCTGGTCTGCGGAAAACGTCTTGGAGACAGCGACCAGCACCACATTTTCGGCCTGGCGAGAAACAGCCTTTGCGGCGGAAGCAATTGTCTGGTTAACCTCAGCCAGGGCAGCAATGGATGCGGTATCTTCGCTTACAGGTGGATTAGTCATGAAGAACTCAATTGGGGCAAATGTTTCAGAGGCCGAGAAGCTAGCAGAGCTGGCAGTCCGGCTCAATGCGGCCCATCCCGCTGGTGCATTGAGCGGAGGCGGTAGATTGCCCGCACTTTTCTTTTTCACGGACGAGCGGCGTACTCCTGATCCGGTTGCTTTGATCAAAACCCTGCCCAAGGGATGTGGGGTCATTTTCCGACATTATGATGTTGTTGATCGGAGTGACCTGGCGAGACACGTTGTTCTTGAATGCCGTGCACAAGGCCGCATGTGCCTGATCGCTGGAGATGTCAAATTGGCGCTTTTGGTAGGCGCGGATGGCCTGCATTTTTCAGAGCACATGCTGGAGGAGCGAAAAGCCATTCCTCGTGCCGATGAGAATTGGATCTCTACAGCAGCTGTTCACAGTGCGAAGGCGTTGGAAAGTGCCGTGAAAAAGGGTGCGGATGCTGTTTTTCTCTCCCCGGTCTTTCCCACCGCAAGCCACCCGAAGGCAGAGGCACTTGGGAGTCTGGCATTTGCAGGGATTGTGACCGCAAGCGACCTTCCGGTCTATGCGCTTGGCGGGGTAACAACAAAAACCGCCCCGCAGCTTTTGAGCAGCGGAGCGGTTGGTATTGGTGCTATTGGGGCCTTGTTACCTTAGAAGCTGATGCGCGAGCCCACAAAAATGGACGTTGCATTTGTGTCAAAACTATTGTCGCTCATCCCGCCGCGCGTATCGCGAGAGAAATCGATTGCCCGAAGACCGCCACCGACTTCCACACCTGGGCCGACTTGATAGGTCACACCTGCCATGTAGGAATCGTATTCGCCCCTGCTGCGGACATTCCCATATATGAAGTCATCTTGCACATTGCCGGATTCGCTTCGGCCTGCTTGTAAGTCAAATGTCCAGGGGCCAGTTCTGTATTGCACAGAGCCAGCCGTCTGTACTTTCACATCAAACCGGGGGCTACCGAAGGCTGATTCAGAGCGGGTATCGTGTTCTGTATAGACACCGCCAAATGTTACTCCTCCAAATCTAAGCTGGGCACCAACTGACCATTCTTCGGGCTCTTTTCCTGTGTCATCGCTTTGACCAAAAGTGTATCCACCAAAGAGCCTGAGCCAGACGTTGTTGACCTGACGGTTGAAGCTACCGGCGAGCTCCACAGTATTGCGCCCGAACTCGGTGTCGAGACAATCAGAGAAGCCGGTATCATTCTTACAGGGATTTGGCGTATAGGACGCCCCGAAAGTAAAGCCGCTAAAAGCAGGCGAGTAATAGGACACCTTGGTACGGTCTTCCGTGTACTGAAGGCTTGTCGTGATGCGATTACGCAATGACGTCCATCGGAGGCCTGTGTAAACATCATAAGGCGCAAAAGGATCCATTTCATTGTCTTCGTTTCCGTCGACACTGTGGCCAAGCACGTCCGGGATGATATCGCGGCCCAATTTATAGCCAGCACCATTGGTCTGGCCAAATTCAATCCGGCCAAACCCGCCCTGGCCATAAATGTAGACTTCATCAATCAGATCAGAGTTGCTATCGACATCGTTATTTTCTTCCGCGTCAAGAACAACTCTGGCACCAATTGTTAGCCCGTTATCGAGGGTTATGCTTGGCAGGAAAAAGACATCTGTGTCTGAGCCGAAATTGATCTCATTGGAGTCATTGCTTCCGTTGTCACCACCCGCATCGGCATAAGCAACCATGGCATTATAGTAGCCGCCGACTCTGACGTCCCAATCCGCAGCGTTTGCACCGGTGGCCACAAGAGTTGCAGCGACGAGTGCCGTTGTTCCGAGCATTAGTGTTTTCATGAGGGGGCCTTCCCGAATTGCTTGATTTTGATTGAGTGCGAGGGGACGCCGTGATGCGCGGCGCTACGCGAATTTCATATGGTTAACAAGAACCTAACATTCGCCTGAGCACAACCCTCAGCCTATGCAGAACAAGGGAATAGGTCCTAAATGGTGCGCTAAAGCCACAACCCCTTCCAGACGCAAAAGACCCGGAGATTTCTCCCCGGGTCAATTGAGTTTCGATGCTGTAAGACTTGCTAAGTCCTAGAAAACAATGGAGTTTTCCACAAATATGGCCAAACCGTCGTTGTCGTCTGAGGTGCCAGTATCGTCGAAATCCAGGGTCTGGATGCCAAAGCCGATGTGCATGCCCGGACCGTACATGTACCGCGCGCCAGCGAGGAGGCTGATGTATTCCTCATCCTCGACACCGCCCCAATCCATGTCTCCGTCTGCGTTGGCATAGCTGAGGCCGAAGGACCAGGGGCCGGTTTCATACTTGGCGCCAATATCCCAGTGGTCTTGTTCGCTACTGATACCGCCCGTTTGTTTGTTGGCGTAGGAGCCCCCGAAGCTAAATCCACCGAAGCCGACGTTAGCGCCGAGGGTCAGCTCATTTGGCTCTTGCGATGTGTTGGCCTGTTTGCCCATGCCATAGCCTGCTGAGAGACCGATCTCGATATTATCCAGCGACATTTCCCAGGTGCCCGCGATTTCCCAGTAGTTGCGGCCAAATTCGGAGGTCACGCAGGAGGAAAAGCCCGTGTCGTTCTTGCAAGGGTTTGGCGTATAGGAAAAGCCAAGCTGCAGGCCGTTCATTTGCGGCGTGAAATAGGTGATCTTGATGTCGTCGCCGGAAAACTCTCCAAAGCTGTTGATGCGGTTTCGCAAGCCATAGGGGGCGAAGGGATCCATGCTGGGGTCGTTTGCATAATGGCGGCGGAAGAGCCGCGGAGCCGCCAGATGCATTTGATCCATAGCCCCATCATTCTGACCAAACTGCACACGCCCAAAGCCGCCATCAAATTGGATATAGACCTCGTCGATCTGGTCAGCATCGCCATCCACGTCGCTGTTGTCTTCAAGCTCCATCTCTGCCTTGAAAGAGATCTGCAAGCCATTGTCCAGGGTCGTCGAGCCACGGAAATGGATTTCAGAATCTGAGCCAAAATTGATTTCATTGGCGTCGGAGCCGCTATCGTCGAGGTCGGTCCAGGAAATTGCCCCCACATGGTAGCCACGCAGCTCCAATTGGATGCGCTCTGCTGCACTAGCAGGAGCGGCAATGATTGCAGCGGCCACAAGTGCCGTTGTGCCAAGGAATAGGTATTTCATAAGATCCCCACAGAATTCAAAGGCAGGCATTCCTGCCCGAAGTTAGATTACCCGATGCCACCTTATGGCAGATAGCTATGGTACAGCAAACCTTCTTAAGAATGCTTCGCAATAGCAAATAGCATTCCATTGAGGATTTGTCTGTGCGACATGCGGTCCCACCCTGGGGGTCCCACGCCACCACAAAACCCAACCCACCACAAAAAAAGGGCGGCTCAAAAACCAGCGAGCCGCCCTTCTTCAATTCACTGTCAGGTTCGTTCTAGAATCTGATGGCGTTCTCAATGAAGAACGAGGTGCCTTCGAAACCTTCCGTACCACGGTAAGACCCATCGGACATTTCTCCTTCGGAATCCAGTGTCTGAATGCCAAATCCGACCTGCATGCCTGGGCCGTACATATAGGTTGCCCCGGCGAGCCAGCTGTTGGCCGCATCATCGTACCGGTAGCTGCCGGAAACATGATCGCCATCTCTGTTGCCATAATTCACTGTGAAGCCCCAAGGTCCGGTCTCGTAGGTAGCGCCCACATCAAAGTGGATTTCCTCGCGAGTATCCTGCATCGATACAAAGGGGCCGCTTTGTGTGAAACCGGAAACATCCCGGTAGGAGCCGCCAAAAGTAAAGCCACCAAAGGCGATATCACCGCCAAGCGTCCATTCGGTCGGCTCATCACCACTAGTACCGCTCTCGCCTGCGCCAATACCACCGGAAAGACCAATTGCGATATTATCGAGAGCAATTTCCCAAGAAGCTGCTGCTTCCCAGAAATTCCGGCCAAACTCTGAATAAACACAGCTGGAGTAGCCCGTGTCATTCTTGCAAGGGTTTGGCGTGTAAGAAGCACCAAACTGGAGCCCATTAAAGGACGGTGTGAAATAAGTCAGCTTGATGTTGTCGCCCGAGAACGAACCATAGGTGCTGATCGGGTTGCCGGAGCTGAATCGCGGGAAGGTGGTGCTAAATGGGCTTGGTCCAAGGGGGAGGAACGGGTCCATTTGGACGCTGTTCATGTTGACCCGGTGGCCCACAAAGGTGTTCGGCGCTGTGACATGCATCTGGTACATGGCACCATCGTTCTGCCCAAACTGAGCGCGGCCAAAGCCACCATCGAACTGAATGTATACTTCGTCGATTTGGTCAGCATAGAAATCAACGTCTGAATTGTCTTCCAGCTCAAGCTCAGCATGAACCAACACCGTCAATCCATTGTCGAGGGTGGTCATACCTTCGAAGTGAATTTCGCTATCTGAGCCGAAATTGATTTCGTTGTAATCGCCTATCCCGCCAAGGTTGTCATGTACGCCCGTAGCAATCTCACGCCATTCCCAGTCAAAATCACCGTCCGTGTAGGTGATGCCGCCAACATGATAGCCGCGGATCTGAAGTTGAATGCGTTCGGCTGCCATTGCTGGTACGGTCAACGCTGTGGCGGCAACAAGTGCCGTCGTGCCTAATAGAATGTTTCTCATGATCCCCTCGCGTTGATCAGTATGATGCGGTGTAAAACCCGCGGATTACTCAGCCTTAAGCTGATTCGAAGCCCTTTCGAAACACAGTCTTAGCGTTCTCGACAACCGTTGCAACCTAACAACACTGGCCGGGGGCACGGAAATTCGGTCGCTAAACCGTGTGTTTAGATGGTTAATATCGACTTCTATTTCACAAAGTGCGAGGTTTTAACAGGGTTTCGTTAAGGTTAATTGCCTCGCGTGTCATTTTTGCTACGAAATTGGGAGGGACTGTTTGAGCGATTCTGGAAACTCTCTGAACGCCCCCACCAGGAGCTGGTTAGGGTGCTCATCGGTGCCGCAAATAGGCCCTTCTTGTGAAGCCCCACTAACGACTTGAATTCAATAGGGTTTTTTGGGCAGCCCATCCGTTTTGGGGCAATCAGAGCCGCTTCCGGCTCTCCATTTACCCATCTTTTGGGCCTTGGCGGCGAAAAGCTGAGCCATTCCACGAGCTTGGCTGCTTCATTTGGTGAATTTTCCACTGGCGCCAGCTTCCACCCGTGGTATATCAACGGCCCTGATATCCTCGGTTCTTTCAAAATTTGCGGTCATTTGACTTCGCGTTTTTCAAGGAGTGCTCCCATGGCGATTGTCGCCCTCATGCGCCAATCTGTGCGTTTTCTGGCCTTAATCGCCACCCTTGCTTTCACCCTCGCCGGCTGTGCAAACGGCCCGGGCAATGACAGCAACTATCCTGAGCAATATGGCGGTAGCGAGCGCTATGACCCCTTTGGCGCGGACGCGGCAGCACAAAATGCAGAAGGCGGCCTGTTTGGCCCCAACGGCATTACCCTGTTTGGTGGCGAAAGCGGCGGCAACAGCGGTGGCGGCGGCATTGGCGTCAATAGCTATCTCTGGCGCGCCTCGCTGGACACGGTATCCTTCATGCCTTTGACGACCACCGATCCGTTCGGCGGCGTGATCATTTCTGATTGGTACCAGACCCCGCAAAGCCCGGAAGAACGTTTCAAGCTGACGGTCTTTATTCTTGATCGCCGCCTTCGCGCTGATGGCGTTCGGGTCAGCGTCTTCCGTCAGGAGCGCGAGCTAAGCGGTCAGTGGGCCGATGCAGCGGTTGATCCTGAAGTTCAGGTCCAGATCGAAAACGCAATTCTAACGCGGGCCCGTCAACTCCGCGTCGCGAACTTCTCCGAGTAAAAGACGCCTGATTTGATGGGCCGACTTAAACCAGGGTTCGCGAAAGCGGCCCGCGGTCTATTGCGCGTGCAAGCGCCCCGCAAGATGATTTACCTGACGTTCAGCAAATCACTCTTCCTTTTTGCATCATGATGGGCCCTAGTGGGGCCTTAAACCAATTTAGAGATCAGACCCATGAGCAGCGACACCGCCCCCCAAGACGCACCGGAGCGTTACAACGCAAAAGCCACAGAGCAAAAGTGGCAAGGCATCTGGGCGGACAGAGATGTCTTCACCGCCAAACAAGACCCGGACAAGCCCAAGGCGTTTGTCATGGAGATGTTTCCCTATCCTTCGGGGCGGGTTCACATTGGCCATATGCGCAATTATTCCATGGGTGATGTGGTCGCGCGGTACAAGCGCGCTGCAGGGTTCTCGGTTCTGCATCCCTTTGGCTGGGACGCCTTTGGCCTGCCGGCAGAAAACGCAGCGCGAGAACGCGGCGAGCATCCGGGCAAATGGACCCACGCCAATATCGCGGCCATGAAAGCGCAGTTCCAATTGATGGGATTGTCTTTAGATTGGTCCCGCGAGTTCGCCACCTGTGATCCTGAATATTATCAGCACCAACAACGTCTGTTCACGGACTTTTACGAAGCAGGCCTAGTCTATCGCAAAGAAGCCACGGTCAATTGGGACCCTGTTGAAAATTCTGTGCTGGCCAATGAACAAGTCGTCGACGGCAAGGGCTGGCGTTCCGGCGCCCCCGTTGAAAAGCGCAAATTGACCCAATGGTTTTTCAAGATCACCGATCATGCCGACGACCTTTTGGAGAGCCTGGACACCTTGGATCGCTGGCCGGACAATGTCCGCCTGATGCAGGCCAACTGGATTGGCAAGTCCTATGGCGCACAATGGTCGTTTGATCTTGAAGGCGCTGATATTCCTGAGGTCAAAGCTGGTTTGGAAGTTTACTCCACTCGGCCTGACACTATTTTTGGCATGAGCTTCTGCGCTATTGCCGCAGATCACCCATTGGCGCTGGCTTTGTCACAATCAAATCCTCAGCTTGCGGATTATTGCGACAGTGTGCGCAAAAGCTCCACCATGCAGGCAGACCTGGATACAGCAGAAAAGACCGGGTTTGATACGGGCATTGTTGCGATCAATCCGTTTGATCCTGCCCATACCGTGCCTGTGTATGTGGCCAATTATGTATTGATGGATTACGGCACCGGCGCGATCTTTGGCTCCCCCGGCCACGACGAACGGGACCATGAATTTGCCACCAAATATGGCTTGAAAATTCGCGCGGCCCGCCGCCCCGTGGGCTGTCACTTCCTGGAAGACCTCTCTGACGAGACCATTGCAACGTTCTCCGAAGAAGATCAGGAGTTCATTCGGCAGCACCTTTACCGCTTTGAGAAAAGCCCCAGCGTGCCCAGGTATGATCACACCGGCGAGTTTGAGCAGGATGTCTTCTTCAGCGTGGCAAAATGCCCGGAGGTTGAAGCCCTGCCCCACCCCAAAACGATCTCGGGCAAGAGCTCCATTGATCCCATCAAGCAACGAACCGTTGATGAAGAATGGTCTTATCGCGGGGCGGCAGATAGCTGGAGCATGACCACGGGCGGCGAGGCTCTACTGGAGACCACGTCCAAATTATCTGATCTGGATATTGGCGGGGAAGCCACCGTCTATCGTCTGCGCGATTGGTTGATCTCGCGGCAGCGCTATTGGGGCTGCCCTATTCCCATGATCCATTGTGAGGGCTGCGGCGTTGTGCCCGTGCCGGCAAAGGACCTGCCGGTAAAACTTCCCGATGATGTCAGCTTCGATAAGCCCGGCAATCCGCTGGACCATCACGCCACGTGGAAACATGTGGGCTGCCCAACGTGCGGCAAAGCAGCAACGCGCGAGACCGACACCATGGATACGTTCGTGGATTCGTCCTGGTATTTTGCGCGCTATTGCGACAACAGCGTCGATACGCCAACGAACCGCGAGGCCACGGACTATTGGTTGCCGGTGGATCAGTATATTGGCGGCATCGAACACGCGGTGCTGCACTTGCTCTATGCCCGCTTTTTCGCTCGTGCCATGTCCATAACCGGTCATTTGAACGTGAAAGAGCCTTTCAAGGGCCTCTTTACCCAAGGCATGGTTTGTCATGAGACCTTCAAGGCAGCAGACGGCGGCTGGCTTTATCCCGATGAGGTGGACCAGCAGGAAGGCAAAGCCACGGAGATCAAGACCGGCCAGCCGGTGACCATCGGCGCCGTGGAAAAGATGTCCAAGTCCAAGCGCAATACCATCGACCCTGAAGGCATTGTGGATCAATACGGCGCGGATACGGCCCGCTGGTTCATGATGTCCGACACCCCGCCCGAGCGGGATATTGAGTGGACCCAAGCCGGCATTGATGGGGCCTGGCGTTATGTGCAACGTCTCTGGCGCGTGACCAACGAAGCCCTGCCGCACCTGCCCGCAGCAGATGCGAGCCTGCCCAATGACCTGTCGGATCCGGCCGCCGCATTGCGCAAAACCGCCCACAAGACCGTGCGCGATGTGACCGGGGATATTGAAAACTTCCGCTTTAACCGCGGCATTGCCCGCTGTTATGAACTGGCCACCGCTATTGGCACCGTGGTTTCCAAGAATATGGATGCGGCGGGTGCTGGCTTTGCCGTGCGCGAGGCGTTGGAGAAGCTTGTGGGGCTGATCAATCCGTTCATGCCGCACCTGGCTGAGGAAATCTGGGAGAAACTGGGCCATTCGACCCTTGTGGTCGACACGCCCTGGCCGGTCTTCGAGGAAACCCTGACCACAGATGACACCATCACTATGCCAATCCAGGTCAATGGCAAGCGTCGGGGTGAAATTGAGATTGCACCTGACGCTGACAACGCTACCATTGAGGCGCTGGCCTTGTCCCACGAGGCCGTCAAACGTCTGGTGGGGGACGGTTCCGTTCGGAAAGTCATTGTCGTTCCCAAGCGTATCGTCAATATCGTGATTTGATAGGCTCTATTATGTTCCGTATTCTGATGAAATGGACCGCCATAGCGGGCGTGTTGCTTGTCCTTGGCGGCTGTGGCTTTACCCCTTTGTACGGCGCGCGCGAAGGCGGAGCCCGCACGGATACAGAGCTGAGCCAGATCAGGGTTCTGGAAATAGACAACGGCCGCACCGGCCATGATGTCTATAACGCACTGATCGATCATCTCTCTCCCTATGGCGAGCCCGCGGAACCTGATTATCAATTGCGTGTACGCCTGAGCGAAGATCGCGAGGGGGTAGCCATTGAACGCGATGCATCGATCACCCGTTATAATTTCCGCCTTGATGCGAACTTCCGTCTGGTGGATGTGCGCTCGGGCAATGTGATTTATGAAGGGCGCAGCCGCTCCATCGCTGCTTACAACGTGGTGGAGAGCCAGTTCGCCACACTCTCGGCACGCCGGGACGCCGAAGAACGCGCCGCCACAGAACTTTCCGAAGATATCAAGCTGCGCCTTGCCATCTTCTTTGATCGCCAGCTCAACACCGGGCCTTCAAGTTAGGCAGAGCAAGCTAGGCAGAGCAAGTTAGGTATAGAGAGTTAGGCAGAGCTTCCATGCGCCTTAAGAACAATGAGATTGCCAGCTTTATGCGCCGCGCCAAGCCGCCCGCCGCAGCAGTGCTAATCTATGGGCCGGATGAGGGATTAGTGCGCGAGCGCGGAGCCGCGCTGGGCAAGAAGATTGTCGAAGATCTAAACGATGCGTTTCAGGTCACATCGCTCTCAGACACAGATGTAAAAAACGATCCGGCAGCCCTTGCCAATGCGGTGGGATCATTATCCTTGATGGGGGGTGACCGTCTGGTGCGCCTGCGCCCCGCAGCAGATGGTGTGACCAAGCACGTAGAAGCGGCCATTGCTGATTTAGCGCCGGTGGAAGAAACCGATGTCTGGGTCATCATCGAGGGCGGCGACCTGGGCCCGCGTTCGTCCCTGCGCAAACTGTTTGAGAAATCCAAGACCCACGTGGCCTTGCCCTGTTATGCGGATGATGCCCGCGCGCTGGAGGATTTGATCCGCAGCGTGGTGAAAGAACATGGTCTTTCCCTTGCCCCCGATGCCATGGCGATGCTGACCGAACGCCTGGGCGGGGACCGCGGGCTCACCCGGCAAGAGCTGGAAAAGCTATGCCTTTATGTGGGGCCCGATGAGGCTAATGGTGAGATCACGGGCGAGCATGTAGTAGAGATCGTTGTAGGCAGCGGCGAGGCGCGACTTGATGCGCTGATCGATGCAGTCACTTCCGGCAATATGCGCAACGCGGACAAGGAGTTTGGCAAGGCCCTTTCCGGCGGCATGGCCCCAGTGGGTGTGATCCGTATGCTGACCAATCAGATGAAGACGCTACACTTGCTCGCAGGCATAACGGCGAGCACGGGCAATGTGACCGAGGCCGTGCGGAGCTTGCGTCCGCCCGTGCGCTACCCTCGCGATAAAGCGCTGATCCGTCAGGCTAATTGCTGGCCGCGCGCCTCGTGTGAACGAGCGCTATTGGCGCTTGAGACCGCAGAAACAGAATGTAAAACCAGCGGGCTCCCGGATGATGCCATCTGTGGGCGGCTGATATTGTCGCTTACAAGATCCGCGGCGAACGCCCGGCGTTAGGCGCCCTATTTCGTCATTCCGGAATTTGCATAAGCAAATATCCGGAATCTTGAGCAAACTATTGGGATCCAGAGATTCCGGGTTCGGCCCAAAATGCGCTACGGCGCAAGGGACCGCCCCGGAATGACGATAGTAGATCGGCATCGGTGACGCCTCTTTCTCAATTCCCAAATTGCGCCCACATCTTCACCCCCTCCCGGCTCGTTATACTCGCCGGGCTCTAATTGGGCAGTAGTGGATCAAACCCGGAAATGACCACTCATTTATTCCGCACACAAACTAACGCATCAGGCGCCTGCAAATATCGTCCAGCTGTTCCAGGGTTCGGAAATCGATTGTAAGGCTTCCCTTCTCGCCAACGGCATCGATGGATACCCGCATGCCCACGGCGCGGAAGAGGCGTTGCTCGAGGGCGCGCGTATCTGCATCTTTCGCTGGCTTGAGCTGTTGTTTGGCGGGGGCTTTCACGCCGCCCTGTTTGGCCAGCGCTTCGGCTTCGCGCACCGATAGGCCGCCTTTGACAATCTCATGCGCCAGACCTGGCATATTGTCTGATGCGAGAATGGCGCGGCCGTGGCCTGCGGACAGGCGCCCATCTGCCAACATCACTTGCACGGCTTCGGGTAAGCTCAGTAGACGGAGCATATTGGCGATATGGCTGCGTGACTTACCGATAAACTTGGCGAGCGCTTCCTGGGTATAGGAAAACTGATCCATCAATTGACGATAGCCGAGAGATTCCTCAATTGGATTTAAATCCGCACGCTGAACATTTTCGACAATGGCAATTTCCAAGGCTTGCGCGTCATCGAACTCTTTAATCCGTACAGGAACAGTATGTAGCTTGGCCCGTTGGGCAGCACGCCAGCGGCGCTCCCCTGCGATGATCTGAAATTGATCCGCACTCCCTGGCTTGGCCCGCACGATGATGGGTTGGATAATGCCGCGCTCTTTAATGCTGGCGGTCAAATCCTTTAGGTCATCCTCGCCAAATGCGCGGCGCGGCTGAAACGGATTGGGCTCCAAAAACTCAACGGCAATTTCCGTGTCCCCGCCTTTGCTCGCAGGAGCCTCGGCAGCTACGGGTATAGCAATGGGCGCTTGAGCCACGGGTGCCGCTTTCGGCGCAGGCGCATCCTCTTCGCCCAACAAGGCAGAAAGCCCTCTGCCTAGTCCTCTACTGCGGCCTTTGTCAGCCATGATGTTCGTCCTTATAGATGCGTGGCCTTAAGCGGCACGTAGTTTTCGTTCTCGTTGGATCATTTCCCGGGCCAGCCGCATATAGGCTTGGCTGCCTGCACACCGATGGTCATAGACCAATGCCGGTTTGCCGTGGCTTGGTGCTTCGGAAACGCGCACGTTTCGGGGGATCACTGTTTTGTAGACTTTCTCGCCCAGATATTCCCGCACGTCCTTGGCCACCTGGTCGGAGAGATTATTGCGCCGATCAAACATGGTCAGCACCACGCCCTGGATTTCCAGTTCCGGATTAAGCGAATCCTTGACCAGATCGATGGTCTTCAAAAGCTGGCTCAGACCTTCCAAAGCAAAAAACTCACACTGCAGGGGCACCAGCACGGCGTCAGAGGCCGTCATGGCGTTCACCGTGAGGAGATTGAGCGAGGGCGGGCAATCGATCAGGACATAGTCAAAGGCGATCGCCCCGGCGGGTAAATCCTGAAAATACTTGTTAAAACAATCCCTTAGACGAAATGACCGGCGCACCACATTGACCAGTTCCAGCTCTGCTCCCGATAGATCCACTGTCGATGGCACAATAGAGAGGTTCGGGATCTTCGTCGGCAGCACGGCTGTTTCCAGGGGCGCTCCGTCAATAATCAGCTCATAGGTGGAAACCGCCCGCTCGCTGCGCGGAATACCAAACCCCGTGGAGGCATTTCCCTGAGGGTCCAAATCGATGATCAGGACTTTCTCACCCACGGCGGCAAGCCCGGTGCCCAGATTGATGGCCGTGGTGGTCTTGCCCACCCCGCCTTTTTGATTGGCAACGGAAATAATCCTGGGGCGTTTAGGGCGCAAAGCCTTAGGGGCCCCAGGCGGTTGGGGAGGCTGGGATGACTTGGGGGCGAAAATGGCCATACTTTGGGGGGTCCGATTTAACTTAAGACGCTGGAATAAGAGAGGAAAGCTTCAAGATTGAGCTTTCCCTGTCAGTACGACTTGGGGTGACTTCCACCTCGAAGGTCCCCCATTGGGCAGCAACGGCCAATTCCTCCGCCGCGCTCCTACCCTTTAAAAGTAGAGCGATTCCCTCATTTCCTACAAAGGGATTTGTAAGGGAGAGCAGTTTTTCCAAAGGGGCAAGTGCTCTGGCGGTCACAATATCCGAGACGATGGGCTCCATTTCCTCCGCTCGGGCGCAGTGGACCTGAGCTTTCACCCCTGTTACCCTGATAACTTCGCGCAGAAATGTGGCTTTTCGCTGGTCAGATTCCACTAAATGCACCTCAAATTCCGGGCGATCCCGACCCAGGATGGCCAGCACAAGCCCCGGAAACCCAGCGCCAGAGCCAAGATCGGTCAGAACCTTCGCCTCTGCGGGTATCAGCGGCCAGAGCTGGGCCGAATCCACTATGTGCCGCGACCAGGCGTCATTCAGGGTTGAGCCGCTGACCAGATTGATCCTGGCCTGCCACTTCTCAAGGAGTTCCAAATAGGTCTCAAAGAGCCCCAATGTTTCACGTGAAACATCTGCGAGGCTCTCGAGTTCCTGGATGATTTCAGGCGGTGCGGCGGACATTGCCCTTCTTCACAACATTCAGGAGGATCGTCAAGGCCGCCGGAGTCATACCATCAATGCGCGCGGCCTGACCAAGGGTGGACGGCATGGCAGCAGCTAATTTGTTCCGCGCTTCATTGGAAAGTCCGTTGATGGCGGCGTAGTCTATATTAGTGGGCAGAACCAAAGCTTCGTCCTTTCTGAAGGCCAGAATGTCGGCTTCCTGACGCCCCAGATAGCCTGCATAGGCCGCGTCAATCTCGATTTGCTCTGCTACTAAATGGCTGAATTCTGCCATTTCTGGCCATATCTGAGCTAGGCCTTCAAGGCTGATCGTATCATACGCCAGAAGGTCCAGCGCCGTGCGGCGGCGTCCATCCTGCTTGACGGCGAGCCCCTGTTTCTTGGCCTCATTGGGGGTCATGGTGCTCGCGGTCATAAGCGCCCGGGCAGCTGCCAGCTCAGCTGCTTTCATCTCAAACACCTGGGCTCTGGCACTACCGACACAGCCCAAATTGATGCCCAGAGGCGTGAGCCGCTGATCCGCATTGTCAGCGCGCAGGGTCAGGCGATATTCCGCCCGCGAGGTGAACATGCGATAGGGCTCGGAAACCCCGCGCGTTACCAGATCATCGATCATCACCCCGATATAGGCGTCGGCGCGGTCAAGGATAAAGGCCTCCTCCCCCGCCACTTTCAGGGCTGCATTGAGCCCCGCCATGAGGCCTTGAGCTGCTGCCTCTTCATACCCTGTGGTGCCATTGATCTGGCCCGCAAGATACAGACCCGGTGCCTTGATGGCTTCCAGAGTGGCTTTCAGCTCCCTTGGATCCACATAATCGTACTCGATAGCATAGCCAGGGCGCAGGATGACAGCCTCCTCCAGCCCCGGGATGGTCTTCAGGAAGGCCTCCTGCACATAAAGCGGCAGGCTGGTGGAAATGCCGTTGGGATAGATGGTGTCATCATCCAGGCCCTCAGGCTCAAGAAAGATCTGATGACTGGTGCGATCTTGAAACTTGACGACCTTGTCCTCGATGGAAGGACAATACCGCGGACCCACCCCATCGATCTGACCGGAATAGACCGGCGCCACATGAAGGTTGTCCGCGATGATCTTGTGGGTCTCTTCTGTGGTCTTGGTGATGTGACATGGGACCTGAGGCACTTTGATCGCATCATTCAGGAAGGAAAACGGCACAGGCGGTGCGTCTCCGGGCTGTTCTTCCAGGGCATCCCAATTGATGGTCGTTCCATCAAGGCGCGGAGGCGTGCCGGTCTTGAGCCGCCCCATCGTGAGCCCCATGCCATAGAGCCGATCTGAGAGGCCGATGGCAGGCGCTTCTTCTTGTCCATCCCCCCGGCCCATTCGCCCCGCCGGGATACGCTCCTCACCAATATGAATAAGACCTTTGAGGAACGTCCCCGTGGTCAGCACGACGGCTCGAGCGCCATAACGGGTGCCGCCAGCGCAGATGACGCCCGAAACCACGCCACCCTCGACGATCAGATCTTCGACGGCAGCAGCGAGGCAGGTCAAATTGGCTGTAGAGCTTAATTCCGCCTGCATGGCTTCGCGATAAAGCTTGCGATCAGACTGACAGCGGGGCCCGCGCACGGCAGGGCCCTTGCGCTTATTGAGCATGCGGAACTGGATCCCGCTGGCATCCGCTATACGGCCCATGACCCCGTCCAGCGCATCAATCTCCCGCACCAGATGACCCTTGCCCAGGCCCCCGATCGCCGGATTGCATGACATCTCGCCAATGGTATCGAGCTTGTGGGTTAGAAGCGCCGTCTTCAGGCCGAATTGAGCCCCCATGCGCGCAGCTGCAGCCGCAGCCTCACAGCCCGCGTGCCCGCCTCCAATAATAATGACGTCAAAATCCATATCCATTTGGCGCTATGTAGCGCAGGAGGACAAGAGTTCCAAGGGCCGTCTGAGATTTGCTCAATGTTTCACGTGAAACACCGCCAAGCGGCGGTGGCTGAGTGGTGGGGCCCAAAGAAACTTCGTCATTCCGGGGCGGGCTCTTGGCCCGAACCCGGAATCTGAGCCTCGGTCCGTAGCGCGAGATCCCGGGTTCATCTGCGCTGCCCCGGGATGACCTTTCAGGTCACTTCCCGATACAGAATTCCGCGAAGATCACGTCCAGCAGGTCTTCCACGTCCACTTTGCCCACCAGTCGGGTGAGCGCGCGGGCGGCAAGACGCAGGTCCTCACCGCAAAGCTCAGCCTCCGTGGCCTTTTCCGCGCGACGCAGGGCCTCGATAGCATCGGCCAGAGCACGGGCATGGCGCAGGCGGGTGATGCTGGCGTCTTCGGAAAGACCGGCGCGCGCAATGACCTCGGTCTGAAGTCGTTCCTCCAGCTCACCAAGACCTGTGCCGGTGGAAGCGCTGAGCAACAGCGCCGTGCCCCAGACAGTCTCCGGTGCTGTCAGATCTTCTGCCGCATCTGATTTATTGAGCACGATGATATCCCCGGAGCGGGCGGCCTCTCGGGTGGGAAGGTCCGCCTCAGGCCAGGCGGCAGCATCAAAGATGATGAGGCGCAGGTCGGCTCGCTCCGCCCGTTCCAGCGCCCGGCGAATGCCTTCGCTTTCGATCTCATCTGCTGCCTCGCGCAATCCTGCCGTATCAGCCAGAGTGACGGGATAGCCGCCCAGGTCCAGATGGACCTCCACAACATCGCGGGTGGTGCCGGCGGTGGAGGAGACAATGGCCGCGTCTCTTCCTGCTAATACATTGAGAATACTGGATTTTCCAACATTTGGCGCACCCAGGATGGCAACTTCCAACCCATCGCGCAGGCGGCTGGCTCTGGTGCCTGCTTCCAGCTGGCTTTCCAGTTTGGCGGCCAGCGCCTTGATCCCGGGCCGCGCCTTGGCAGTCAGGCCGCCGGGCACATCACCCTCGTCGTCAAAGTCGATATCTGCTGCAACGAGAGCGGCCAGTTTGATTAGCTCCTCGCGCCAGTCCTCTGCCAGATCGGACAGGCCCCCCTCCATCTGGCGCAAAGCCTGAGTACGCTGGGCAGCGGTTTCGGCCTCGATCAGATCAGCCAACCCTTC
>JAJFIL010000307.1 GCA_021774965.1 Alphaproteobacteria bacterium | reverse complement strand
TGCTGGCTGCCAGCTACCTGTTGCCCGCCACGACAACGGCCCAGGTCGCGGTTCGTATTGCGGCGCCCTATGAGGGTGAGTTGGTGCCGTCCGACACCGTCCGCATAGACGCAGCCATCGACTCAGCGCTTGAGCTCACGAGCGTGACTGCGCAGATCGACGGGCGAATCATCGTTCTCGCCCCGTTAGCCGGCGCAGTCGGGTGGTTCTCGGACGAGATGTCACTCCTGGGCATCACAGAGGGCACGAAGACGCTGACCGTGAGGGCCACCAACGCCGTTGGTGAATCGGGAAGCAGTTCCCTCTCCTTCCTTCTGGACCGGCCGCCAGTCATCACGCGTGTTGCGCCGCTCGTCGATTCCGTGGCAAGGCCCGAAGTGCGCGTGGCGTACTCGTGTCCTGATTGTGTGACGAGCACCGTCAGCGTCTTGATGTCACCGTGCTGTGCCGAGCTGGCAGTGGCAGGCTCCGCCTTCGACGAGACGGTGTCCCTCGAGATGTGGGATGGCACCACCGTGACGCTGCGCATCCTCGGGACCGACTCTTCGGGAAATGAGACCGACGTGCTCTTCGATGTCCATGTGGACTCGAGTCCGAGGCTCATAGAGGTGGAGGAACTGCCGGGGCGGGTTCTCGATGCAGACGCTGAGCGCATTCTGTATATCCAACCCGACGGCATGGATAGCCCGAGCGGGCGGGTCAACATCTTGGACCGAGTTACGAGAGCGAGCGTTTTCGTCGCGGCCTTCGACCCCCACGAAGGCGTTCAGGGGCATCTCGCGCCAGGGGGCGCAATCGTCGCTCATGAACGCACTGTCACCCACTACCGTTCTGGAGTCGTCGAGTCATTGACGGCAACTGGATTGCAGGTCTCCGGTGAGTGGGCGGCGTACATCGCACACGCATGGACTGACGACCCGCCGGGTCCCCCGCCGCCACTAGGAGGAGAGTGGTCGCGAGGCCCCTACGTCATTCGGCGGAATCTCACCACAGGCGTATCCGAGCGCTTATCTGAACTGAGGACTCGAGGCTTCTGGGATATCCAGCCCGACATCGACGTCGCAGACAACGGCGATGTCGTGTGGGCCTACGAGATGGGTGGTGACCTCTTCCGAAGCCGCACGGGTGCCAACACGGTTGTTGCCACCGGTTGGAGTCCTCTCACCGACGGCGAGAGCATCGTGTTCTGGGACTTCTCCGACTTCTCGCTTCTCGACGCGAGCGGCGCTGAGCATTCACTCGCCAGCGCCTCCGAGCCCTACGTGCCGCGCGCGGAATACGATATCGAGTCCGGCTGGGTAGCGTTCGTGCGAACGGGTGCGACGGGCACTCCCCAGGTATGGCTTCGCCGCGGCGACGGCCTCGAAGACCAGATGAGCATCGCGTCCCAGCGTAGTTGGATCGAGGCCGTTGGTTTCGATGGGGAGGTCGTCTACGAAACCGGGGCGATGCGCGGCCGTGGGTCGAGATTCGTGGGCGAATTCGGAGCTCCGGCCGCCGCACCAGAGGTGCTCAGCAGCAGTCTCGGCGAGGTCATGACCCTCGATGGCTCCTGGCACGTTCTTCTTGGGCGGAACCTCTTTCGAATTTCGGGAGCGTCGGACGGAACGGTCGTCTGTGGAAACGGCGCCCTCGAGGTCACCGAAGTTTGTGACGACGGCAACAACACCACCGAGACCGAGTGTGGCTACGGCGTCACCTCCTGCACGCTGTGCAACTCTGATTGTTCCGCGACCCTCTCTCTCACGGGGGGTCGTCACTGCGGCGACGGCACCACTGACGGGGCCGACGGTGAAGCTTGCGACGACGGCAACAACACCACCGAGACGGAGTGCATCTATGGCACGGCGCCCTGCACGGCCTGCAACTCGGACTGCTCCGCGGCCCTGTCGCTCACGGGCCGTGCGTGTGGTGACGGAGCGGTCGACGGCGCCGATGGCGAGCTATGCGACGACGCCAACACCATCACCGAGACCGAGTGCAGCTACGGCACCCCCTCGTGCATGACTTGCAATGGTGACTGCTCTGGGAGTCTGTCGCTCACCGGCCGAGTCTGCGGCGACGGCACTCCCGATCGCACCGACGGCGAGAACTGCGACGACGGCAACACGATCACGGAGACCGAGTGCGCCTACGGCACCGCCTCCTGCGCTCCCTGCATCGCGGATTGCTCCGCGTGGTCCTCGCTCGCCGGCCGCACCTGCGGCGACGGGAGCACCGACAGCATGGACGGTGAGGCTTGCGACGACGGCAACACCTCCACCGAGACCGAGTGCGCCTACGGCACCGCATCCTGTGCGGCCTGCAACGCCGACTGTTCCGCTGACCTCTCCCTCGTGGGTCGGGTCTGCGGCGATGGAAGCCTGGACGGCGCCCACGGCGAGCAGTGCGACGATGGCAACGTGGCCGATGGCGATGGCTGCTCGGCCGGGTGCCTGGACGAGCCGATGCCCGACGCAGGCGTGCCGGACGGCGCTATGGACGGGGGCTCGCCAGATGGCTCCATTGTCGGCGACGCTGGAGCGCCGGATGGGTCCGTCGAGGCTGACGCGGGCGCGCTCGATGCGATGGTCCGTGACGGTTCCATCGACGGCGATCCGGATGTCCCGGGCGGCTCAGGTGGCTGCTCCGTGGCCGCCGGGAACACGCCACCCTGGGGCGCCGCGCTCCTCATCTTCGGGCTGGCCCTCTCGTTGATCGCGCGGCGACGCAGCCGATAGAGGATGTTGCCGGCCACGTAGGGACGTAGGTATTTGACCGGCCTCAGGCTCGCCGGCCAGCCAGAGAAACGGCGGCCCCGGCATCAACCGGGACCGCCGCGAGATGGTCTGCAGAGTTCAGCGTGGCTTGGGCTTGCGAGGCTTC
>JAJFIL010000306.1 GCA_021774965.1 Alphaproteobacteria bacterium | reverse complement strand
GCCATTATGCCGGACGTTGGTGCCCTGACGCTCAACAATCACGCAGAGGTGCGCGGCAATCGCCTTGCCAATGATTGGTACACAATGCGGTTTGCTTTGCGAAACCTCTATATGTGTTCGCTTAGTCTTTCCCGGAAAGTATTGTGTCTGACCGGGAGATTTTCTGTTTTCCGCTCAGAAGTTTTGGTCAACGATGAAATGATCAACTTGATCGAGAATGACATTGTCCGCCACTGGCGCCTTGGCGATATCAAGTGCCTGACAGGGGATGACAAAACCACCTGGTATCATTGCCTCAAGAACCAATGGTCCATGATCTATCTTCCCGACACGCCCATCATTTGTGTTGAGGAGTTGCCGCCGGGCGGATTTGGTAAAGCATCGGTTAATCTGATGGTGCGCTGGTTCGGTAATATGTTACGCAATTCAGACCGCAGCATTGCCTTGGGGCCAAAGAGGATGGGCTTTTTCACCTGGTGGTGTTTGGTCGATCAAAGATTGTCCATCTGGACGGCCGTTTCCGGGCCTATTATGGCGCTTGTGTTCGTGGTCAGCGGCCACGCCGAGATTTTGCTGGCCTATCTCACATTCGTATTCTTCACACGATTTGTTCAGTCCCTGAACGTGGCCTATCAGGGCGGCACGATCACACCGTTTATCCCGTTCCTGCTTTTACATCAGCAGATCGTGGGGGCAATTGTGAAGATCTACGCCATGTTCCGCTTGGACCGCCAGAAATGGACGCGCCAGGCCATCGCAACGGCAAATAGTAATAACAAACTCTTAAGCCAGAACAGTTTCGGTGCGGCTCTTAACCTTGTGACAGTACTAGGGTTTGTATGTCTTATGGTGATAATTTCTGGTGTCGTATACCGGTAAGGCTGGGGGGCCATGCTTAAATGAATGCTGAGCACAACAGCAAAGGCGATAGCGAAAACACCGCCGAGACGCCTAAGTCATCTGCCGAAGATGAGACTGAGGTGCAGGACGGCGAAGCTGCGTCTGACACCTCTCCGAGTAATCGACGCCATGCGCGCCTGACGACTCCTCTGAAGATCCGCATCAATGACAAAACCTATTCAGCGCTCGATTGGTCTTTGAGCGGATTTCGCATCGGGGACGTTGATGAGTTTCCTCTCTCCGGAAATCGCGTCGATATCGATGTAATCATGCCCTTTGGCAACTTCTCATTTGAGTTCAAAGGCGTTGCCGCCGTTCGCTGGTTCGACCTTGGGACCCGGCAGGCCGGTTGCGAATTTGAAAACCTCAACACCCAGCAAAAATCCGTGCTCAGCTACTTTGTGGCCAGCTTCATCAAAGGGCGTACCCTGACGATTGAGGACGCCGTCAAGGCCGTTAAACCTGAAGTCGATGAAGTCAACGTCACGGCAGAAGGAGAAGCGATCTATGCTACCAAATGGCACCTGTTGCGCGGTTTCAGTCAATTCGGTGTTCAGATTGGTGTAGCCCTCGCTGCTCTAGTCTTTCTGGGTCTATTGATCAGAACCATCCTGCTCAGCACATTTTCTTTCGACAGCACTGCGGCGTGGGTTGATACGCCACCGGTTCTGGTAAACGCGCCCATTTCAGGCCCCATAACCGTTCTGACTGTAGCAGAAGGAATGGAGTTACGCCCAGGGGACCCCATCGCCGTCTTCCGGGACGATGCACTATCCACGCAGATTGATGTCGCGCGAGCAGAACTCAATCGTCTTCGTTTTGCCCATGCAACCTTGCTGGAAGATGCTGGCCAGCGCGATGTTGTTCTACTTGAGCAACGCGAGCTTGCCGAACTTAATCTGGAGACAGCGGAAGCTCAGGCCCGGGCGGCAACCGAGACCGCCAACTCACGCCAAGTGGATTATGAGCGCGTTCAGGCGCTGCAGTCCCGAGGGGTTGCCTCAAACGCTCATCTGCAGGAAGCCATGCGCCTGCGCGTAGAAGCTGAATCAGCCCGGCGGGTTGCCGATGCAAATCGCCGGGCTGCGGAAAGCCAGGTTGCTATTGCAGAAAACGGATATTTCGTGGGCACATCCCGGATCACCGGAGATGACCCGGAGTTTCTCAATCGCGCCGCAGCTGACTTATCCCAGGAGATTGTGGTTCAGGAAACGATGATCGCGGGCCTTCAACGCCAGGCCGATGGTCTGGTCATTCTCAGCCCTTGTAACTGCATCGTTTCCGAAGTCCCTCGCCGGGAGTTGGAACGCATGGCGGTGGGCCAGTTGGTTGTTATCCTGCGCGAAATCGAAACCACCGGGCGCATCGTGGCTTTTGTAACGCACGAGGAGGCGGCAGCTCTGGCTCAGGGGCAAACCGTGTCAGTACGAATTTCAGACGGCTCAGTTGACGAAGGCGCGGTAATTGCGGCGATTGATACGCGCCCCACCCCCACCAACGTAAGAATGCTCAGCTCTCGCGGGCATGAGCCTTCCCTGGTGGCCGAGGTTACCATCGAGCTGACCGATCCGGTCGATACGCTGGTGCGCGCGCCCGTCGATGTGGTCTTCGTGCAACCGCCCATGCTCTGGCTCGAGCGGATGCTCTATTTCGACTTCTAGAAAGCTAAACCTGCCTCAGCTGCCTTATGCCGCAGATCTGGATTTAGCCCGTTGCCTGCGGCTGGGACCCTGCCCCTTACCTTGACCAGTACCATGGCCGGGCCCGTTCTTCTTGGCAGTCTTGGGCTTGGATCCAGGCTTGCCATAAGATTTTGCCTTGCGGGATGTTCCAGGCTTTCCGCCGTGGGCGCCACCACCTTGTTTCGGCTTTCTGTTCCGGCCCTTGGCGTTTGGATTGCGATTACGGTTGTTGTTCTTATCGGCAGCGTTCTTGTTGGCAAGCTGGGTTGCCGCCTTTTCAGCTTCGATATCGAAAACAACCTCAAGGCCTTCCTCGTCACGCGCGTGAAGCGAGGTGCCGATGAGTTTTTCAATCTCGCGCAGCATTGTGCGTTCTTCATAGTCACACAAGGTGATGGCAACGCCGCTCGCGCCTGCACGCGCTGTCCGGCCGATGCGGTGGACATAAACCTCCGCAACAGTGGGCAGCTCGAAATTGACCACATGGGAAACCCCATCAACGTCAATGCCGCGCGCTGCAATATCGGTCGCCACAAGAATGGTCACGGTGCCGTTTTTGAAGGCTTTCAGTGCCTTTTCGCGCTGGTTTTGGCTCTTGTTGCCGTGGATCGCAGAAGCGGAAAAACCACCCTTTTCCAAATATTCGCACACCCGATCTGCACCGCGTTTTGTCCGGGTAAAGACGATGGCGCGCTCAAGGTCGGCTGCATCCAGAAGTTTGACCAACGCTTCGCGCTTTGCCTTCTTCTCCAGGAGCACAACTTTTTGCTCGATCCGCTCAATAGGACGCGAGGTGGGGGCTACTGAAATCTCAACTGGTTTGGTAAGGAAATCTTTTGCCAGGCTGCGGATCTGCTTGGGCATGGTGGCTGACAGCATCAGTGTCTGCCGGTCACGAGGAAGTCGCCCCAGAATGCGGCGGATGGCAGGCATAAAGCCCAGATCCAGCATTTGATCTGCTTCGTCCAAAACCACGGTGGTTGTCGTATCCAGACGGATGGCGCCGGTGGACATAAGATCCTCCAGGCGACCCGGCGTGGCGACAACGATATCTGCTCCATGAGCCATGGTGCGGATCTGAGGGCCAGCTTTCACACCGCCCACGATCACGGCGCGGGAGTGGCGCACGTGGCGACCATAGGTGCGGATGCTATCTGCGATTTGCGCGGCCAGCTCTCGTGTCGGCGCCAGAATCAGGGCGCGACAATGTTTTGCCTCCACCTTGGTCTTGTCATTGGCGATCTCGTTCAAAAGCGGCAGCACAAAGGAAGCCGTCTTGCCGGTGCCGGTTTGGGCGATGCCAACGATGTCGCGGCCTTCCATCATGACAGGGATAACCTTGCCTTGAATGGGGGTGGGTTCGGTATAGCCCTCTGCGTTGACAGCTTTAAGGATATGAGAGGCGAGGCCAAGTTCAGAAAATTGAGTCACAAGTCTACTTTCATTTAAACCGCCGCGCGCTGACTCATAAGGCCAGCCGCACACGGCTTTTGTTAATTTCAAGGAAGGAGGCGGGATCTCGCGTGCCTAATTCCTGTGCTTCAGGTTGACGACCCTCACCACAGATTTGCATTTTTGGGGCTCTCAAAAGCCCAATGCATCTGGCAACGACGTCCGCGGGCGAATACGTTGCCAGCTGAATTACGCCGCTTACCTAGGGACTTTCCCTGCCAATAGCAACCCCAAGGGTTAACGCGAGTTAAGAGTTCGCCGAAACGGTGCGTCAATAAGGTTGAAAACAGCCATTGGGACATTTGGGAAAAGTCGTGTATGACCTGCGGCTCGCTGCCTCAAGAAAAAAGAAAAAGAGCCAGCGCGCGGGGCGGCATGAGGCTGTTTCGCCCTCAGAGCGCTATTATGCGCCCCCTAGCTGGATTGACTGCCCCATGAGCTTAAACCCCCTGATCGCGCCGGCTTTGGCACGTGCGCTTGAGAAAAAGGGCTACGCCGCCCTTACCGAAGTCCAGGAAGCTGTTCTGACGTCTGAGGCTGACGGCGCCGATATGCTGGTTTCCGCCCAAACCGGGTCCGGCAAGACGGCAGCCTTCGGTATTGCCATTGCTCCCACACTTCTGGGCGAAGACGACGCCTTCACGCGCGCCGGCGCTCCCTTGGCATTGGTGGTGGCTCCCACCCGCGAATTGGCCCTTCAGGTTCAGCGCGAATTGGTCTGGCTTTATGGTGAAGCGCGGGGCCGGATTGCTTCTTGCGTTGGCGGTATGGACGCGCGCTCAGAACGCCGTACCCTTGAACGGGGTTGTCATATTGTTGTGGGCACGCCGGGCCGTTTGCGCGATCACATTGAGCGCGGTGCGTTGGATATGTCAGAGCTACGCGCTGTTGTTCTGGATGAAGCCGACGAGATGTTGGATTTTGGCTTCCGCGAAGATCTCGAGTTCATTCTCGATACAGCCCCTGAAACACGACGTACCCTGATGTTCTCTGCCACCGTGCCGCGGGCCATTGCGAACATGGCCAAGCGCTATCAGAAAGATGCAATGCGCATCTCCACAGTGGGTGAGCGCCAGCAACACATTGATATTGAGTATCGCGCCTTGTCGGTGGCTCCCAGCGACCGGGAAAATGCCATTATCAATATCCTGCGCTATTATGATGCTGATGCCGCTCTGGTTTTCTGTGCCACGCGCCAGGCTGTGAACCACCTTTGCAGCCGCCTGGGCAATCGTGGGTTTTCCGTGGTCGCTCTCTCTGGCGAGCTAAGCCAGAACGAACGCACTCATGCCCTTCAAGCCTTGCGCGATGGGCGAGCGCGAGTTTGCGTGGCGACTGATGTTGCTGCTCGCGGGATCGACCTGCCGGGGCTTGAGCTGGTGATCCATGCTGATCTTCCCACCAACGGGGAAATCCTGCTGCACCGGAGCGGCAGAACGGGACGCGCGGGCCGCAAAGGCACTTGTGCTCTGATCGTGCCCCACACCCGCCGGGGCAAAGCAAAACGCCTGTTGCGCGACGCCAAAGTCGAAGCTGAATGGGCCGAAGCCCCAAGCCTCAAAGAGATCATGGACCGGGACAAGGAGCGCCTGCTCAGCGACCCATCTTTGACGGCAGAATACGACGAAGAGAAGATGGCAGTTGCCCGCGAATTGCTGGAACGCCATGGGCCGGAACAAATTGCTGCGGCCTTTTTGGAGCGCCGCAATTCTGACATGCCGTCCGCCGAAGAGCTTCTCGATGCGCCCGCAGACAAAGGCGGCAAATGGGATCGCGACAAATCTGGCAAAAAGGATTTTGGCGAAAAGCGCAAGCCGGACTTTACCGATGGCGTCTGGTTCCGTCTGACTGCTGGACGCAAGCACCGCGCCGAGCCGCGCTGGCTATTACCGCTCATCTGCCGCCTGGGCCATGTGACCAAGAAAGAAGTGGGCTCCATCCGCATCGGCAATGATGACAGCCGATTTGAGATCGCTGGCGCTGCGGCTGATCGCTTTATCGCAGCTGTCGAAGCCTCCGGTGGTGGTGAAAAATCCATTCGCATCACCAAGGACGAAGGCGGCGAAGCACCTTCCGGCGAGGATACCAAGCCGCAAGAGCGTAGCTCCGATGCCGAGCCAAAAGAGTGGAAGAAGAAAAAGAAGAAACCCGGCGCGAAGAAATTCGACGGCAAGAAGCGCGGGCCTAAGTCACATGGCTCTGGCGACCGAGGCCCAAAGGATCGCGGTTCATCGGGTCATGGCGCACCGGGAAAAGGCGCAGCAGGCCGCAAGAAAAAGCCCCACCGAAAAGGACCTTCCAGCAAAGCTGCGCCAGCGGGTGGGAATGCCCCCCTCAAACGCGCCAAGAAGAAACCGACCGTCAGTTAGCATAAAAAAGCAGGCGATCTGTTTCAAGATCGCCCATTTTCAATTCTTCTACGCGTCTGATTTGGTATTCAGTGCGAACCAACGCGCTCCAGAACAGTATCATCCCAATCGATACCGGTGATTTCGCCCTGGGCGTCACGCACAATGGCTATGCGCTCTGGGATATAAGCGCCGTCAGAAAAGGCGGCAAAAACATCTTGCGATACTGGAACAAAGTATCTGGAGAGATCATGGCTCCATGCGCGCAAGGCACCTTCTTCCATTCTGATCTCAGCGGTCGAGAGCCAATTGTCGCCCTCATAATGCCCGACATATTCCTCAAGTTCAGCTGTGGATGGCGACCATTCGCCTTCACCCCAACGTTCTTCAGCCATTGTTTCTTCCATGCGGTTCTGGCGGTTTGAAGCCAGGCGAGGCACAAATTGAGCATAGCGATCTGCGCGGGCGGTTGCTCTTTCATCCGTCCCCTGCAGATCCAAAGCCACCTCAAAAACAGTCTTGCTAATCTCAAGGGCAGCAAACCCGGCAAGACCATCGGTATTGAAGGCTACGGCAACACCAATGCCCATTTCTGGCGCCAGGGTTATGAGCGAGGAGTATCCCGTATATCCGCCACCATGCTGCAGCAGTTGGGTTGGGCTGGGAATTTCACCGTCCGGGGCTTCATGCTCATAAATAAGAACGCAATTATTCCAACCAAAGCTGTAACCGTCGCAGGAAAAACCGTGGCCATCGCCTTCTTGGTCCACCCATTGATGTTGGGCCTGCTCGAACATGGACGTTGAAAGTCCATTGCCGTTTTGGCTTAGGTTCATGGTCATCCAGGTCGCGAGATCCCCGCCGGTGGTCATAAGGCCGCCCGCAGATTGCATCATGCCATCAGTCTTTGGCGGGATCATGTGCCAGCCATCATGAGTTGGCCAGACAGGGGCAATGCCAGTGTCTATCTGATGACCCCAAGCAATGTTTGCGGGGTCAAAATCCGAACCTCTCCCCGATGTGCCAGACATGCCGTTTGGAGCAAAGATCGTATCAGAGAGCCAATCACGCCAATTGCGGTCCGTGTGCTGTTCCAGGATCGCGCCATAAATATTGTAGCCAAGGTTGCCGTATTGAAAGCCTTCATCACGCGCGATTGCGTAGTCCTCGATGAGACCGGGATACTCAGACGGCGCCACATCACGAATATAGGCTTCCAAGGTGACGATCTCTTCCACCTCAATGGCAATCTGATGCGTGATCAGATATCGTAAAGTGATGGCCGAGGCATCGCGATCCTCCGGCAACACAAGCTCTGGCCAGAAGTCTGTCAGGACAGCATCCAGGCTCAACACCCCCTCTTCGTGGAGACGTTGCGCCAGAAGACCCATATAGGCCTTTGTCATGGAGGCAATGTAGAACTGAGACTCTGCGGTCGCTTCCGCGCCGGTTTCCACATTAAGGACCCCGTCGCTGCGCACCCAGCGGCGGCCTTCGGCAGTGGCCACCACGACAACAGAGCCCGGCGCGAAGCCTTCCTGCGCCGTCAGCTGGTCCATCAAAATGTCCACCTGCTGTGTCACCCGCGCAAACTCTTCCTCGCTCACTGCGGCATTTGCCGGAGCAACGAGGCCCAGTCCCATAGATAGGCTCACGACCAAGGCCGCAGTCATTTTTTGGGGATTCATCAATACTTCCTCTCAAATTCTGTTTGAGAGGATTCTACCTGATTTGGCTTCGGCGTTCTTGAACGGATTTAACCTGTCAGAAGATCAGGCAAAAAGGCGCTGTAGCCGTTTTGGGGAAAGCCCCATTTCACGCCGCAGGGTGCGGGTGAAATGGCTCTGATCCGCAAAGCCGGCACTCAGGGAAGCATCTGCCAGGCTGGCGCCATCGAGAATTTCACGCACACCGCATGCCATTCGCACCTGTGCCCGATAGAGGCTGGGCGGCAAGCCATAGGTTTTCTTGAAAGCACGAGACAAATGAACTGGGTGAACCCCTGCATCATTCGCGGCGCTTGCGAGATCGCACATTTCCGGCTCCTCACTGAGCATCTCGCGGACCTGCCTTAACCAAGGGCGGACAGGCGCCAGCCTTGATACCGATTCACCTTCACTGGCCGATACAAGATCCCAGGCAAAATCAGATTTCAATGTTTGGTCGCCACACATTAAAAGATTGAGCAGAGAAGTATCCGTCGCGCCTTTCCCTCCGCAGGAAGTCCGCGAGTGCCATCCCCACGAAAGCTCCAACGGTTCTGCGTGGAATGTATCGTCGTCAAAATCGATGGAAAGAATGAGAGCGCCATTGGGCCCAATGAGATCCTCGTGGCGGCACCCGGCGGGCTTTACCCCGCGAGCGGAGGTATAGATATCCTGCTCATGGGAGTCGACTTCTTCCTGCAGCTCGCCCGCAAGAAGATAGGAGACCTGATGCGTTGCATGTTCATGGGCCAGCATCCGCAAATCAGGTTCATAGGCAGTCAGAACAACATCCAGACTTGGACTGTTGTAAACACTGACCCTGCGGCTGGCTGTATCCAGCCGGTTGCCGTCGTTATTCGCCATCAAAAACGCCCTTGCGAAACTCAAAGAACTCACCTCATCCAGGTAGATGCATCCCAAACCACATTGGATGCACCCTACCGAGACCGCGACATCATAAGCTCCCCAAGGTCAACGGCGCACGTTAAATCTTGTTCAGATCAGTCAGCCCTAGGCCTTATACGCTGGCGACCGGTCCAGACCATCAATATCCATTTAGCGACTCTGGTATTAGGGTTGGTGCGAGATCAACTCAGCACCGCTTTTGGCTCGGTGTGGGGGCGACACATAACAAAGAGCAATTGTCTTCATGGGGAATTCTGAACCAAGCGCGCCGAAACTGCTTGAGGCCATCATACCGGTTGCGGGCCTTGCCCTTCTCATGGGTCTGGTTATCGCTGCATTTCGGGATGATGCAACAGGCGGCCCGGCGCAAGTCGCACTTATGGCATCTGGTGCCGTGGCTGGCCTGTTGGCCATAATGCGGGGACTACGCTGGAGCGAGCTGGAGAAAGGCGTGATCGCCACGATCTCAAGTGCCACAGTTGCTATCTTGATTTTGCTCACCATTGGAGCGCTCATTGGTGTCTGGTTGCTTGCCGGCGTTATCCCTACACTGATCTTCTATGGCACGCAGGTCTTAAACCCTAATGTGTTTTATCCCAGCGCTCTAATTCTATGCGCTGTTGTCTCTCTGGCTACGGGAAGTTCCTGGACCACGGCGGGCGCTATCGGGGTGGCATTGATGGGCATTGCAGAGGCGACGGGCATGTCCCCTGCTATGACGGCGGGCGCTGTGATCTCCGGCGCATACTTCGGCGACAAGCTGTCGCCTTTGTCAGACACCACCAATCTGGCCCCCGCCGTCGCCGGGGCAGAATTGTTTGAGCATATACGTTTTTTGCTGTGGACCACGGTGCCGGCCATCCTGATCGCACTTGTTTTCTTCACCATTGCGGCCCTTGTGGCAGAACCTTCCGCGCCCGCAGAACAAGCGAGCGCGCTGGGCCAGGCTCTGGCGAGTAATTTCAACATCTCGCCCTGGCTCTTTGCGCCTCTGGTCATTTTGCTGGTGCTGGCCCAACGCAAAGTTCCTGCCTTGGCCACATTGCTGATTTCAATCGGGGTTGGGGCCATCTTCGCCATAATTTTTCAGCGCGAGATGATCCTGGGCGGCCAAGAGGGTGGCCTACCGACACTCATCCGGGAGATCTGGCTTGTCATCGCAAGCGGCTATGAAGCGCAGACCGGAAACGAAGTCGCAGACAGCCTGCTTTCGCGGGGCGGCATGAGCAGCATGTTGACAACGATCTGGTTGATCATCAGCGCCATGTTCTTCTCCGGCATGATGGAAGGCAGCGGACAGCTAACCACTTTGGTTCAGGCACTGACCCGGGGGCTTCAGCGTGCCGGCTCCGTGGTGGCCAGTGCCGGGCTTACCGCGTTCGTCGCCAACCTCATCGCGTCGGACCAATATATGTCCATCGTGATCTCAGGCCGTATGTATGCGGATGAATTCAAACGCCGCGGCCTTGCGAAGGTCAACCTCTCCCGTGCGCTGGAGGACTTTGGCACCGTGACCTCGCCCTTGGTGCCGTGGAATACCTGCGGAGCCTATATGGCTGCGACCTTAGGCGTTGCCACGATCAGTTATCTGCCCTTTGCGGTTTTCAATATCGCCAGCCCGATTATTGCGTTGATCTATGCGGCCCTACATTTCCAGATCAGGCCCGACGAAGAGGCCGTAGCAACAGATTAAAAAGACTAGTCGGTCGGCACCCGTTGGGCGCTCAACCGCTCCAGGAGAGAGGGTGCCAGTCTGGAAAGAAAATGGGCAAGACCCGCACCCTTGGCCACGGGCAGAAAATCACGGCGACGGTTCGCAGCGGCAACAATCTTGCGTGCTGCCTCTTCCGCTGAGATGGCCCCTTCGGTATCCGGTCTATGAAGTGTGGCCTTGTTGCCATCGGCCCCAAGAGCGCTGTTGCCAATGTCCGTTGCCACGTACGAAGGACACACGATCAGAACGCCAAGTCCTTTGCGTTTGTTTTCTGCGCGCAGGGTCTCGAAAAACCCCCGCAGCGCATATTTGCTAGCAGAATATCCTGTCCGCAAAGGCAGCGGGCAGAAGCCGGCAACACTGGACATGACTACAATCTGACCTTTGCTGCGCAAAAGCTCTGGCAGGGCGGCCTTGGCAATATTGACGGCGCCGAAAAAATTCACCTCCATGACACGGCGAATGACGGAGATATCCGTTTCTGCAAAGAGGCTCAGGTGGGTGATCCCGGCGTTGGCGATGAGCACATCAATCCCGCCGAAGCGCTCCATGGTTTGATTGATGGCCCCGGCGCACTCCTCAAAAGATGTGACATCGCAAGATATAGAAACTGCCTCTGCGCCTAGGCCAGCGCACATCTTTGCGGTCTCAGCGGCAGCCTCTTCATTGATGTCCAGCAACGCCAGATTGGCGTCTGCCAATGCATATTCTCGGGCAAGAGCAGCGCCGATGCCGCCTCCTGCCCCTGTAATCACCACTGTCTTGCTCACTGAGTGTCATCTCCCGTTTGCATGCTCTGGAGATAGTAGTCGAAAACCTGGGCGCTGGTCATGGTCGGTGTGAAGCCAAAATCTGTTTTTAAATGATCATTGGCCAGCACAGGTCGATATTGCAAGAAATCAACACCTTCCGGTCCTCGCACGGAGAGCTTCATCGACTTTAGGGCGCGCAACACGAATTTCAAAAAACCTGCCCGAATTGGGACGAAAGGCTTTTGGGTGCATTTTGCGATCTCACGCAAGGAAAGAGCTCCGTCCCCCGCAAGATTATAGATCCCCTCGCGACATCCCAATATTCCCTTTTTGATAATCGCGGCCACATCATCGACCAGGATCATAACAAATGGGCTGTCTGCGCCTCGGATACCGATCACCACAGGGCCTTCGAAGATGGCGCTGACCGGGCTGCGCACTGCGGCCCCCAGAATAGTGCCCGGGCGCAGAATGAGTTGGCACAATTCGGGATTGGATTGCCGATAGCGTGCCAACATCTCTTCCACAAGGCGCTTGTGCCGGGAATAGGGAAATTCTTCGTTGCCCCGAAGCTCGTCCGTCTCCCGCAACGGCACCGGGTTTGTTGCGTGATAGCCATAGGCGGCCCCGCTGGAAAGATTGATGATTTGCGTAACGCCAGCGGCCACCGCCGCCTTGACAATATTTCCCGTCCCCAGAACATCGACGCGATATTCCAAATCTGCAGAGCTGTCTTTGCCCGGCGCCACAATGGCCGCCAGATGCACGATGGATGAAATGCTGTGCTTTGTGAGGACATCCTTGATGTTCGGATCGCAGATATCGCCGGTGAGGTAGGTAACATCGGCATGGCGCCGCGCGGCATCGATCTCTCGAATGTCCAAAGCCACCACGGTGCCAAATGCCTCCTGATCGCGACTGATCACTTCGAGCACCTTGCCGCCCACAAGACCACCTGCCCCTGTGATCAAGACGTTCGGTTTTGTTGTGGAATCACTGGCCATGGGCGATCAGCCCTCCGGTTCCTGGTGCATGGCCTTGAACGTATCCACGCCCGGGGCCCACATGTGCTCCGTGGGATCCACATCCACATGGATGACGGCGCAGTTGCCGCTTTTAAGGGCGCGTTCCAGGGCGGGTTTGAGATCTTTGGTTTTGTTTACCCGCTCCCCATGGGCGCCCATGGCCTGGGCCAACCTATCAAAGGCAATCTCCCCCAGATCTGTGTTGATGGTCTCATTAGACGAAAGCGCGCGGCGCTCCATCATGCCCGAAGGGTTGAGCGCCATGCCTTGGCTGAACTTCACCATGCCCCATTGTTTGTCCGCGATCACAAGGAAGATCACGGGCAATTTGTTGCGCACCGCCGTCTCGATTTCCTGCATGTGAAATCCCATGGCTCCATCACCCATGATGGCGTAGACCTGCCGGTCAGGATACGCGATTTGAGCACCAAGGGCTTGGCCGACACCGGCTCCTAACATGCCGAATTTGTAGGTCATCATGTGCGCGCCCGGGGTGCGGATTTGATGAAAGGAGCTTCCCCAGACCGACGTATTGCCGCCGTCGATCACGATGATCGCATCATCCTCGAAGACTTCTTGGCACGTGACCGGAACTTGAAACGTATGAAGCGGCACATCGATGCTGCCCATTATCGCGATGGCAGCTTCGCCGTTTTCGGTTTTCTCTGCATCGTAGGTGCGAACTCTTGTTTCCTGGGAAGATCCTGTTCGGTCCAGTCCCCGACGTTCCAGTTCGGCGCGCAAGTCTGTCAAAAACGTTTTTACATCAGACAGAATGCCCAGTTTTATGGGCTTATTCAGGCCGATGATCTCGCCATCGCAATCCACCTGAATGACATCTTGATGATCAGCTTGTGCCCAATAGGGCGCCTTTCCCCACCAGTCGGTTTCGCCAAAGCGTGTGCCTAAGGCCAGCACTACATCTGACTCGTTGCGGATCTTGTTCACCATTTCGGTGTGCATCAGCGGGATGGAAACAGCGCGTCGTTCGTCGAGGGATGCTCGCCCGCCCCAACTTGTGGTCACAGGCGCCTGCAGAAGTTCGGCCACCGCCGCCAGCTCTTCCGCAGCACCAGCATGAAGCACGCCGGAGCCTGCCTGGATCATGGGCAGTCGGGCCCGTTCCAACATATCTGCGGCCTTTCGCACTTGGCCGAGTGCCGGGGAAATAGGTTCGGTGGTGCGATACTGATCTGGGCGGGTCAGCGGCGCCATTTCTGCTTCGCTGGGGGCATTGATGATGTCTTCGGGCACACATACATGAACCACGCCGGGGCGCCCCTCGAAGGATACGCGGAACGCACGGCGCATAATCTCTGGAAGGCGCGCAAAGTCTTCTGCAGCGCCGGACCATTTCGCCATGGGTTTGATGGCACCCACCTGATTGAAATACTGAAACGTGCCGCCCCGGTCCGGATTGACGATGCCCTGCCTGCGCCAGCTGGTGATTACAAGAACCCGATTGCCTTCGCCATTTTCCACCGCGACCCCAGGCAGAATGTTTGCCGCCCCCGGGCCATTGGAGGCAATGCAAACCCCGAGCTTTCCGGTAAGTCGCGCATAGGCACCGGCCATATGGGCCGCGCTGGTTTCATGACGCGGCGTGATCAAACGAATGCCGTGCTGCCCCAAGGCGGCGTTGAGCCCCACATAAGAGCCATCAATAATACCAAAGACCGTATCGACACCTTCGGCCTTCAGCATTTGCGCGATAAGATCGCCACCTGTTTGCGCCACCGTTCCACCTCGTCCTTGTTTGTGATCCATTGCGCCTTAATGAGCCGCTTTGAAATCAGGCTATCTGATAGGGCTCAGGCCCTGTTGATTCAGGTCAAAGTCCTCATGACGCTTTGAATATTGCTGATTTCAGGCTAGGTATCGGGCAGATTTTCCCCTGTGCAGGCGGTGCTCAATACTGCCTTGCCAAAGACCTGTGGCCCCATGACTGATGCTGTTGAAGACCTTCTCCAGATCCTTGATCTTGAGCAACTTGAGCTGAACCTCTATCGCGGCCATAGCCCCGATGTGACCTGGCAACGAGTGTTCGGTGGCCAGGTGATCGGTCAGGCGCTGGTGGCGGCCTATCGCACGGTGGAAGATCGCTTCTGCCATTCCCTGCATGCTTATTTCATTCGCCCAGGCGACCCCAAAGTACCCATCATCTATGAGGTGGACCGGGCAAGAGATGGGCGCAGCTTTACCACACGGCGGGTGGTGGCGATCCAGCACGGCAAACAGATTTTCAATCTGGCCGCTTCCTTTCAAGTGGAAGAAGAAGGCTATGAGCATCAGTTCGATATGCCGGACGTGCCCGCCCCCGAAGACGTGCCAAGCGAGCGAGAGCTGCGGGAGAAGATCCTCCACAAGCTCCACCCTGAAGTGGCCAAGCATTTCAATCGCCCGCGCCCTATCGAGATCAAGCCCATTGATCAAGCGGACTATCTGAATCCTGATAAAAAACCGCCGACCCAGAACGTCTGGTTCCGGGCGCGCAAGGATATCGGCGATGATATGGCGCTGAACCAATGCGTCTTGAGCTATGCCTCGGACATGACGCTGCTGGACACTTGCACGCGCCCGCATGGGGTCAACTGGCTATCGGGCAAAGTGCAGATGGCCAGCCTGGATCATGCCATGTGGTTCCATGCGCCTTTTAAGGCCAATGAATGGCTGCTCTATTCGCAAGACAGCCCAAGCTCGTCCGGTGCGCGTGGGCTGAACCGCGGCACGATCTACACGCAGGATGGACGGCTCATTGCGTCGGTCGCGCAAGAAGGTTTGATCCGGCGTAGCAGAAAAACCTAAGTCTGATCGATCACAAAAAGCCGTCGCGCCATTGATTTGAGTGCGTCAATGTACTGCTCCTGCGACCAGCCGCACTCATGGGTCAATTGCTCCCAATTGCGTACGGTCAGCATCATCCACAGGATGTCTGTCGCCTGATCGAGGGAATGGTCAGCGGTTAGCATCTTATCATCACTCAGCGCACGGATTGCTGCTTCGCAGCCCTCCCGCATGTCCTGCATTCGTTTGCTCCAGGCTTCGGCGGCTGCTTCGTCTGTGTCGCTCATGGCGATCAGCGCCCGTGCGGAACTATAAATCGCAGGAATGTACCTCCCCCACGCCTCGATATATGCATCGAGCCGCTCGATGCCAGATTGCGCCGCTCGGCTGGCTGCCAAGTGCGCGTCGCTGTCATTGAGCTCATCCAGATAATAGGTCGTTGCGATCAGAAGCTCGGCGCGCGTAGCAAAATGAAGATAAAGCGCCTGGCGGGAGATCCCTGCCCCCTTGGCGATATCGGTCATACGCACGCCCTTGCCCTGGCTTGCTTCCAGCAGTTCCAGGGAGGATTTCAGAATTCGTGTTCGGGTTTCAAAATTATCGCTTGACATAGTGTCAAGGAGCACATACTTGTCACAATGTCAATTGACATCGTGTCAAGTGATAGAAAACAAGACAGATAAAACGATAAGGTATTGAAAATGAAGGTCATTATATTTGGATCGACAGGTAAAATTGGGTCTCACGTGTTGGGGCAGGCACTGGATTTGGGCCATGAAGTGACGGCCTATGTGCGCGATCCCAGGAAACTCCAGGCTCGCCACAAGAACCTGAGCGTGGTTCAGGGTGATGTGCTGGACTCGGGTTCCGTGCGCCAAGCCATCGAAGGCCACGAAGCCGTGGTGTGCACCCTGGGCATGCCGCTCATGAACAAGGATGGGCTCCGGGCGAAGGGCACGAAAATCATCATCGATGCCATGGAAGAGGTCGGCGTTAAGCGGATCATCTGCCTGTCGGGGCTTGGCGCCGGTGACAGCCGGGCCATCCTGCCGTTTCACTACAAGTATATTATCTTTCCTCTCATGCTCCACCACGTCTATGCGGACCATGAGGATCAGGAAACCCACATTCAGAACAGCGATCTTGATTGGGTAATTGTGCGTCCCGGCAATTTTTCAAAAGGCAAGCACACAGGGCACTACCGTCACGGATTTGAGTCTGCCGACAAATCCCTCAAACTCAAGATCTCCCATGCCGATGTTGCGGACTTCATGCTGTGGCAGCTTGATGATGACACCTATCTGCATCAGGCACCGGCCCTGTCTTACTAATATTTACATCTAGATACTTAACTCATTACACGGAGGGTAATCTTATGTCGACCTGGTTCTTGGTCACACTGGAAGTATCAGTTATTGCAAGCGCGTTGGTTGCTGGCGTCTTTCTAACATTCTCGGACTTTGTGATGAAGTCGCTCGCGGCGGCAAAACCTGCGGGTGGAATTGAGTCCATGCAAATCATCAATCGCGAAGTTTTCAGGACGGTGTTCATGTTCTTGTTCCTGGGTATGGCTGCATTCTCTCCCTTTTTGGCGAGCTATGCCTATCTCAGCAATGCCGGCTCTGTATCCGAATGGACAGTTGCTGGCGGCATTCTCTATTTCCTCGGCGTGTTCATGGTCACAATCATCTTCAATGTACCAATGAACAAACGTCTTGATCGTATGGAGTATTCAGGGGACCAAACCGCGGCATACTGGAAAAACATCTATGTACCTCGCTGGACCTTCTGGAATTATGTTCGCGCGATTGCGTCTGCCGGATCCGCGGTTTGCTTTCTCATCGCAGGCATTTCACTGGCTCAAGGATGAGGACCATGAAAATCTCGAAATCAGTCAAAGCCCTATTGCTCCTCTCCGGCGCAATTGGTGCCGGAATTGGAGCGGCCATATTACTCATACCCGTGGCTTTTCACGCTACCACGGGCATTGAACTTGGGGGCAATATTAGTCTGCTAAATGAAGTGCGAGCCCCCGGCGGTGCCTTACTGGCGCTCGGGGTGTTGGTCATGCTGGGGGCATTTGCCTCCAGGTTGACGTTCACGTCCCTTGTGGTCGCCAGCCTGCTGTATCTATCCTACGGCGCAGCACGAGTTCTGAGCATGGTTGTTGATGGCATGCCCGCCAGCGAGCTTGTGCTGGTCGCTGGCCTGGAAATCGTGATTGGTCTGGCGTGCGTCTTTGCGCTCCTAAAACATCAGAAAAGCGATGAAGCATTAGCCTAGATGGCGGCGGCCAAATAACTCGCCTGATTGATGGCGCGTTTAGCATCCAGCTCTGAGGCTTCGAAGGCGCCCCCGACCAGATGCACACTCATGCCGCTGCCATCAAGTTCATCATAGAGCTCGCGCAGCGGTGTTTGCCCCGCGCAGACAATGACAGTATCCACGTCGAGCACCTGAGGTTCATTGCCGATCATCACGTGAAGGCCCGCATCATTGATGCGGAGATATTCAACGCCGTTGATCATCTTCACGTCGCGCCGTCGCATAGTCAGACGATGGGTCCAGCCTGTGGTCTTGCCCAGGCCCCGGCCCACGGGCGTTGCCTTGCGTTGAAGTAAAGTGACTTCGCGATCTGCCTTTTCGACAACGGGCTCTATGCCCGTAACACCGCCGCGAGGGTGATGTTCAAAATCAATGCCCCATTCTTTCGCGAAGATATCAATATCCAGAGCGGCGGATTTTCCCTTGTGACTGATAAGTTCCGCCACATCAAAGCCGATGCCGCCCGCGCCCATGATGGCCACGCGGCGGCCCACCTCTGCTTTGCCCTGGATGACATCGATATAGGTTTTGACCATGGGATGGTCGATGCCTTCCAGGTCCGGCACGCGCGGTTCAATCCCTGTGGCGATAACAATTTCATCATAGCCGCCGTCTTTCAGCATCTCTGCAGTGGCTCTGGTCTTCAGCCGCAAATCAATACCGTGGAGTTCAATCATCCGACCGAAGTATCGCAAGGTCTCATAGAACTCTTCCTTGCCGGGGATCTGTTTGGCGAGATTGAACTGCCCACCGATCTCATCGCTCGCATCAATCAACGTGACTTTATGCCCCCGTTGAGCAGCGATGGTGGCATAATTGAGACCCGCAGGCCCTGCCCCTACGACGGCAATTGACTTGGGTGTGACCGCAGCATCGTAGGACAGCTGTGTTTCATGACAAGCGCGCGGGTTGACGAGGCAGCTAACCTCCTTGCCCGCGAATGTGTGATCAAGACAGGCCTGATTACAGGCGATGCAGGTATTGATCTCATCTGCCCGACCGGTGGCCGCCTTGTTCACCAGTTCCGCATCCGCCAGCATGGGGCGCGCCATGGAGACAATATCCGCATCCCCACGGGCCAACACCTCTTCAGCCGTATCAGGCATGTTGATGCGATTACTGGTGATGGTTGGTATACTGAGTTCTTTGCGCAAGCGTCCTGTCACCCCGGCAAAGGCCGCGCGCGGCACCATGGTGGCGATGGTGGGTACGGCAGCTTCATGCCAGACAAAGTGGGTGCTGATGATATTGACGCCAACCTCTTCCATCTTCTTGGCCAGCGTCACCACTTCGTCCCAAGACATACCCCCTTGCAGCATATCCATGGCGGCAATGCGGAAGACGAGGATAAAGTCGTTCCCTACTGCGGCACGAATGCGGCGCATCACTTCCAGAGGGAAGCGCATGCGGTTTTCATAAGACCCGCCCCATTGATCCGTCCGTTGATTGGTCTTTTCCACCAAAAATGTGCTGAGCAAATAGCCCGCGGAGCCGATGACCTCGACCCCATCGTATCCAGCTTCGCGCGCCTGCACCGCGCAGTTCTCAAAATCCTTGAGCTGCTTTTCGATAACCTCCTCACTCATCTCCTGAGGGGCAAACATGCCCACCCGCGAACGCACCGGAGAAGGAGCCAGGCACTCATCGGTCCAGGCCAGCGGTCCCATATGAAGGATCTGCATACAGATTTTGGCGTCCGGGGCGGCATCATGAACGGCACTCGTGATCATGCGGTGTTGGGTTACCTCTTCGTCGGTTTCAAGTTTCGCCAGGCCCCCGCTTTCATGGTTCGGGCCGAACCCGCCGGTAATGATCATCCCCACACCGCCCTGCGCGCGTTCAGCGTAATAGGCAGCCATGCGCCCGAACCCGCCGGGGGCTTCTTCAAGGCCCGTGTGCATGGAGCCCATGAGCGCGCGGTTCTTGATGGTGGTGAAGCCCAAATCCAGAGGCTCAAAAAGATGCGGGTAGGAGGATGTGCCGGTCATAATCAATTCCTTGTTTATACCCTAGGCTCTCATCTATCCGGGGGCCAGGCAATCAGAAGAATCTGCTTTATCGGCATATCATCCCGGGGCGGAACTTCCTGACGCAAGGGAATGCAGCGCTAAGATTTCAACCTTGCACTTCTCCAGCTTCGCCCTGGTCGCCTTTGCCGCCTTTGTCTTGACCTACCTCGCCGCTGCCCAACCTCGCATAGTCATCTTCGCGGAGGTCGGCGATGATCTCCATGACCTCATTGGTGCTTGCCCCCATGGAGGACATGGCAATGGCGCCGAGCTGAATACTGGCTTCAAGGGTTTCAGGAACCGCTTGCGCAGCCCCCGCCTCCTCCAACTCGCGGCCATGGGGCAAATCCTTTGCACGGGCAAACACCGGCAGGTGTGGGAAAAACTCATGCAATGCGGCAACAACACCATCGGCAGCTGCCGGATGGTCGATTGTCACCACAGCGCCTCGCGCCTGTTTTGCGCCCGTGGATTTAAGAACCTGGAGCTGGCTTGCATCCCCGAAAAAGACAGGCAGGCCTTCCGCACGGCAGGCAGCAATATGGCGGGCATCCAGATCAAGAGCCACAAAGGGAATATCTCCCGCGGTGAGCATCTTCGCCACCGTCTGCCCCACACGGCCAAACCCGGCGATCAGCACATGATCTTCCAGGTCCTCGCCAATATGCTCTGCACCTTTGACCGGCTGCTTTGTTCGCCCCTCCCAATAGGTAACGAACCGGCTTCCGGCAGCAGCCATAGCGGGCGTTGCCGCCATGGTCAGGGTCACACTGGCAAGAAGGATCTGCATCGTATCACTGGGCAGAAGACCCATAGCATTCGCGCTCAGGAAAAGAATGAACCCGAACTCTCCACCTTGGGAAAGTAAAAGCCCGACCCGCACAGAATCTCGCAAGTTCAATCCAAACAACCGACAGAGAGCGGCCGTAACGACGCTTTTGCCAATCAGAAGACCAAAGACAATCAGAAAGATTTGAACCGGTTGGCTCCAGATCAATCCGATATTGATGGACATGCCAACGGTCATGAAGAACAGACCAAGAAGGATCCCGCGAAACGGTTTGATGTCCGCTTCAACCTGATAGCGGTACTCCGTCTCTGACAACAAGAGCCCAGCCAAAAAGGCGCCCAGTACCATGGATATATCCACCAGGGATACCAGCCAGCCGGTGCCCAGTACCACCAGCAACGTGGTGGCCACAAAAAGCTCAGAGCTGCGTGTCTCCGTCACCATGCGGTAGATGGGTCGCAGCACGATACGGCCCACTGCGATGACCAGAACCAATGCAAGGGAGGCCTTCAAAACGGCAAAGGCCATGGCCAAAAGGAAATTTCCCTCGCCCTCCCCCAGCAAGGTGACCAGCATCAGCAGGGGAACAATGGCCAGGTCTTGAAAAAGCAAAATGGAAAACGAGACCTTGCCAAAGCGAACCGTGCGCTCCTCTCGTTCTATGAGGAGTTGCAAGACAAACGCCGTCGAGGACAGCGCAAGGCCACCACCAATAATAATGGCAGCTTCCGTGCTCATCCCAAGGGCCAAGGCAATGCCGCCAATAAGGCACCCGGTCACGATGACCTGAAGCGCCCCAAGGCGGAAAACATAGCGGCCCAGAGATCGCAATCGCTCGACCGAAAACTCAAGCCCGATCATGAAAAGAAGAAAGACGACGCCAAATTCCGCAAGCGTCTGGGCGCTGTGGGTTTCCCGGATCAAGGCCAGCCCAAAGGGCCCCACAATAATTCCCGCAGCAAGGTACCCCAGAACAGGGCTGGTGCGCAGGCGTTGAAAGGCGGGAACCACCAGAACGGCTGCCACAAGAAATATGAGAACATCGTACAGGATATCAGAATCGTTCAATCGAACTCTCCGGGGCCTAACAGGCCCGATTCATGAGCCAGCGCCTCAGACTCTCACCAATCTGTCGCACTTGCAATCGGCATTGCAATCCTGTGCAACTGCTGTGGTTTGCCGGGATCAGTGTTGATTGCAAGTCTTGAGAGCTTTGCTTTTATTTGTGCCCAACGATGGCCTGCCACCCCCACCCCTCGCTTCGCTCGGACCTCCCGCCTACTCAAGGGGGAGGTGTTTTATACCTTGACCGTGCGGTTATCGTCCCTTCCCCCCAGCGAGGGGGAAGGACAGGATGGGGGGGATGCCGTAGGCACTTGGAACATCTCAGGGAGCATCAGAATCTAAATCGGACAGTAGTGAATCCTGTGCTATGAACGAGCACGCATTAAGGAGTTTTCACGCTATCGCCTACAAACCCCCACCGACCTGCTATAGTGCCCCTGCGGGGGCAGACATGCGGGGCACAAATATCAAGTTCGGTGAGGACAAGGAGCCTCACACAGCAGCAGAAGAGTTTGTGCATGCGCTAACTCACGGGATCGGCGCTGTTCTGGCTTCTATCGCACTTGTGTTTTTGGTGTTGAAAGTTGCGGGGCTCAACAACACGACGGCGGTTCTTTCGGTCTCTATCTACGCGGCATGCGTTGTACTGCTCTATGTTGCGTCAACGCTCTATCATGGTTTTCACCTCAGACCACAACAGCCATTCTTTAAACTGCTCGACCATTCCGCCATCTATTTCAAGATCGCCGGCACCTATACGCCGCTGGTGGTCATTACCTTACAAACCACCTTGGCGATCTGGATCCTCATCGGGGTATGGGTTGCAGCCATCATCGGAACAGCAATGAAGCTCTTTGCCTATCTGCGCAAAGCGGGCAAGGAACATTGGCTTTTATCGCTGAGCGTCTATCTTGCCATGGGCTGGTCAGGCATTTTCATGCTCAAGCCGCTTTATGAGCAGATGCCAGGCGGCCTAGCCTGGATCGTAGCGGGCGGGCTTTGCTTTACAGTGGGCACGATCTTCTATGCCATCCGATCCGTGCGCTACATGCATGCGGTCTGGCACGTCTTTGTAATGGCTGGCAGCGCCTGTCACTTCGTCGCGGTTTATTTCTACGTGCTGTAAAGTTTCAGCCTCTAAAGAAAGCTGGCCAAACGTCCGCGGATAGTTTCCTCGGCACCGTTGACCATGCGCTCCACCAATTCCTTACAGGTTGGAATGTCGTGGATCAGACCCACCACCATGCCGGTGCTCCAGGCGCCAATGTCCATGTCGCCCTCCTGCATGACCTTTGGATAGACCCCGCCCACAAGATCCATAATGTCAGTGATCTGAAGGTCTGCGCCTTTCTCCTCTTCAATGGCGACGATCTTTTCCACCGCCGCATTGTTGAGCACGCGCTCCGTATTGCGTAAGCCCCGCATGATGAGGCGCGTGTCGCGCTCGTCCGCGGCCACGATGGCGTCTTTGACATTCTGGTGCACGGGCGCTTCGACCGTCGCGATAAAGCGCGTGCCCATGTTCACACCATCGGCGCCCAGCGCCAGGGCTGCTGCAAGCTGATCTGCATTGCCAATGCCGCCTGAAGCAACGAAGGGAATTTTCAATTCTTCTGCGGCGCGGGGCAGCAGGATCATGTTTGGAATATCGTCTTCGCCTGGGTGGCCGCCGCATTCAAAACCATCGACACTGACAGCATCACAGCCAATGCGTTCGGCCTTCAAGGAATGTCGCACGGAAGTACATTTATGAATGACCTTGATACCTGCCTCTTTCATGGGCGGCAAATAGGCTTCGGGACTACGGCCTGCGGTTTCCACAGCCTTCACGCCACCTTTCACGATGGCCTCGATATATTCGTCATAAGGTGGGTTCGCAAAGCCGGGCAGGAACGTGAGGTTCACGCCGAAAGGCTTGTCCGTCATCTCATGACAGCGCGCGATCTCTTTTGCCAGATCAGCAGGGGTCGGTTGGGTCAACGCCGTAATAATACCAAGCCCGCCCGCGTTGGAAACCGCCGCGGCCATTTCCGCAAAGCCGACATAGTGCATGCCGCCTTGAATGACGGGGTGCTCAATTTCAAACATTTCGGTAATTGCGGTTTTCATGGGAAGTATCTCCTGCGTCTGGCCACTATCTGGCCACTATCTGGAATGAGGGACTATAACAGCCGGACGCGCCGGAGACCAAGACCTGAAAGCACAAGCCGGGGAGCAAAACTGGAGGTTCCCCCGCGTAAGCCATACGAGTGAAAGATGTTTTTGACTCAGCTCATCTCAAGGCTCCTCATATGAGTTATTCTCCGTTGAGCCAAACAAGGGACCTGCCTCATGGAAGTCGAACTCAGCGAAGAACATCAAATGATCAAGGATCTTGTCGCCCGGTTTGTGACCGACGAGTTGATCCCCCTTGAGAGTGCCGTGCTGGAGCGCGATGCAAACGGCCAAGGCATGATCATCGCAGCTGACGAGTTAGAACGCATCGATGCAAAATCCAAAGCCCTTGGCCTGTGGGGCCTTGATGCGCCGGAAGAATTTGGCGGCGTGGATCTGCCCATGGTGGCCTTGATGGGCGTGAACGAGGAAATGGGCAAGACCGTGGTGCCTTATGTGTTGCCGCCAGAGAGCCCCAACTTGCGCATGTTGGTGGCCACCTGCAACGACAAACAAAAGGCCACATACCTTGCCCCTTATGCGGCGGGCGTAACGCACTCCGCCATTGCCATCTCAGAACCCGGCGCGGGCGCGGACCCTGCTGCCATGAGCACAAGAGCGGTCCTTGAGGGCGACGAGTGGGTCATCAACGGGCGCAAAATCTGGACCTCGAAGGCCGAAGAATCGGACTTCACCATCGTCATGGCGGTCACGGACAAGGATAAAGGCGCACGCGGCGGCATCTCTGCCTTCCTGGTGGACAAAGGCACAAAGGGGTTCAACATCTTGCGTAAAATCCCCATGGTCGGGGGGCTATATACCTATGAGATTGCCTTTGAAGATTGCCGCATCCCGGCGGACAACCTTCTGGGCACGGAAGGTAATGGGTTTGCTCCCATGCAGCTGAGACTTTCCACCCGACGCTTACAGATGGTGAGCCGCTGCGTCGGTATTGCGCAACGCTGTATGGACATGGTGATTGAATATGCCCCTCAACGGGAGACTTTTGGGGCCCCCTTGTCCGAACGGCAGACCATCCAGTGGTGGGTGGCAGATGCCGCTACGCAGATTTATGCCTGCCGCCTGATGGCGCACGATATTGCGAAAAAGATCGACGCGGGTAAAAGCGTGCGCACGGAAGTATCCATGGCCAAGGTCTATGCCACAGAAATGGCCTGGGACTTTGTGGACAAGGCAGCACAAGTATTTGGCGCCATGGGCCAGACAAAGGAAATGCCGTTCCATTTGTTTGCAGGGAACCTGCGCGCCATGCGTATCTATGAAGGCCCCAGCGAAGTGCACCGTTGGGTCGTCGCAAGAGATCTTATGGGGCTCAAACGCTAAAGACTGGATATCTAAGCCTTGCAAGGGCTATGGTTCCCCAAACCCATATCGAAGACCCGTATCGAAACGTTTGAGGGAACTTATCCATGCTTAAGAATTCCATTGATCATCTAGACCCAAAAATCGTTGAAGAGCTGACCGCCTGGCGACGGGACATCCACCAGCATCCCGAACTGGCGTTTGAAGAAACCCGCACCGCAGAGTTTGTCGCCAAGAAACTTGAAGAGTTCGGCCTCAAGGTTCATCGCGGCCTCGCCAAGACCGGCGTGGTGGGCACGCTGAAAGCAGGCAAGAGCTCCCGCGCCATTGGATTGCGAGCGGACCTCGATGCCTTGCCCATGCAAGAAGCCAATGAGTTCGATCATAAATCCAAGATCGACGGCAAGATGCACGCCTGCGGCCATGACGGGCACACCATCATGCTTTTAGGCGCGGCTCAGGAGTTGGCGAAAAATCCCAATTTTGATGGCACCGTGCACTTTATCTTTCAGCCTGCGGAGGAAAATTTCGGCGGGGGCGAGGTCATGGTCAAGGACGGCTTGTTTGATCTTTTTCCTGTCGAGTTGGTCTTCGGCATGCACAATATGCCGGGCATCCCAGCAGGCACATTCGCCATGCGCAAAGGCCCGATCATGGCGGCCTATGACCGGTTCAACATAAAGGTCACGGGCGTGGGCGCTCACGGAGCCATGCCGCATATGGGCGTTGATCCCGTCGTTGTTGCCGCAGAGATTGTGATGGCCTTGCAGACCATCGTCTCACGGAATGTGCCACCGCTGGAGAACGCTGTGATTTCCACCACCATGATCAACGGGGGGCACGCTTATAATGTGATCCCTGAAGAGGTCACGCTGGCCGGTGGTGTCCGCACTTTCAAGCCCAAGACCCAGGCCATGGTGGCGCGACGTATGAAGGAAGTCGCAGACGGGATTTGTTCCGCCCACGGTGCAAGCTGCTCATTTGAGTATGAGCACGGCTATCCTGCCACCATCAACACAGACGATGCAGTCGAGGCGACCGCAGCTGCTGCCAGTTCCGTCGTCGGTGCAGAGAATGTGGATACTGACGTGATGCCGGTGATGGGCTCGGAAGATTTTGCCTTCATGCTGCAGGAAAAACCCGGCGCTTATATCTTTATTGGCAATGGCAAGGGCGATGGCGTCTGCATGGTCCACAATCCCCTTTATGATTTTAATGACGAGATTTTGGCCACGGGCGTTCGGTATTGGGTGAACCTGGCCGAACAACAATTACCATCTCAGCAATAGAAACAATAAGAACAAGGATCCATTTGATCATGACCTATAGCCACTTTGATTTAGAGACCCCGCGCAAAGACCAAACCCCTGTGGTTCATTGCTGGAAAGGCGACGCAGCCCCTCGCGCCGTGCTTGTCATTGCCCATGGCATGGGAGAACACGCTTTGCGCTATGCTCCATTGGCCGTGCGCATGGTGGAAGAAGGGTTTGCTGTCTTCGCTCCCGATCAACGGGGCCATGGTCAGGCCGTATCCTCTGCAGAACAATTGGGCGATTATGGCGAGGCGGGCTGGGATGGTCTTGTAGCCGATCAGATTGACCTCATCAAACAACTACGCAGCGAATACCCGGGCCTGCCGCTTCTGTTCCTTGGACATTCCATGGGATCGTTCGTGGCACAGCACCTCATCACAAAGGCCAGCGAGCTTATCGATGGGGCAGCCCTTAGCGGCACCTCTGCCGTAGACGGCCTGGCTGCGGCCATTTCCGATCCGGGTACGGACATTTTTGCTTCGATGAATGCAGCCTTCGAACCTACCCGCACAGAAGCAGACTGGCTCTCGCGCGACGACGAACAAGTAGACCTTTACGTGGCTGACCCCCTGTGCGGGTTCACAGTTACCGAGGCTTCCTTGGGAACTCTTGCTGCCTCCGGTGAGGTTTTCGCCGCCCCCGAGGCCATTGCAAAAATTCGCAAAGACCTGCCGATCTATCTTTTTGCCGGAGACCAGGACCCTGTCGGATTTAATGGCGAATTAGTGAAGGTTGTATCCGAGAGATACAAGGATGCGGGCATTACGGATGTTGAGCTCCGCCTTTATAAAGACGCCCGCCATGAAGTCTTTAATGAGACCAACCGGGCAGAAGTCGTTGATGATTTTGTTGCCTGGGCCAATCGTATAGCCACCTGATATGTCGGTTCGCAGCATCATCCGCTTTAAGGTCAAGCAAGGCCGCGAACAGGAGTTTGAAAGCGCGTTCAAAGCAGGCGGCAATCTGACCCGCCCGGTCGAGCTTGTAGGATATATCAAGGCCGAGCTGGTGAAATGCGCCAGCGATCCATCAGAATATTATGTCATCGGAGAATGGGCGGATGCCGCGGCCTATGCGGCCTGGCAAGAAAAAGGCCCCAGCGAAGCGCCTGCCGGTACGGTGGAACGGCTCATGGATGTGCTGGTCGATTTCGAGCCAGGAAAACTATTTGACGTGATTGATGCAGGATACGGCACAGGCCACAGCCAGTAGGAGAGAGCAATGGACTTAAAACCAATCTTCACCCCGCCGGAGACCTCAGAAATGCAAAGCCGTCTTGCCCGGGTGCAAGCGGCAATGGAAGCGCAAGGGCTGGACTATTACGTTGCGGTGTGTGCGGACAATGTCTTCTACCTTACGAACTTTGCCAATTATGTGCACGAACGGCCCTTTGTATTGGTAGTGCCAAGGTCTGGAAGGCTTCAATTCGTCGTACCGCAGCTTGAGATCCCTCATGTGACGACAAGGTCCATCGGCAACATTGAACTTGTCTCCTATTTTGAATTTCCTGCACCGGAAGGAGAAACCTGGGCTGATCGGTTCGAGGAATTGTTTCCAGCCGATGCCATGGTTGGTGTGGAATCCACCTGCCCGCTGCAGGTCTATGAAGAGGTTCCCGGCACCCGCGTGCGCGATGACATCATCGACGATATGCGCATGGTCAAATCCGACTATGAGATCAGCCGCATAATCTATGCCAGCGACCTTGCCACCAAAGGCATGAGCCAGCTGTTGGCAGGCGCAAAGCCGGGCCAAAGCCTGATGGAGGTCAACTCGCAGGTCAAAGCGATGATGATGATCCAGATCCTGACCGATTACCCGGAAACCAACATCATGTCGACCGATGTGAGCGTGGTGTTCCAGCCGCCAGGCATCTCTCACGACCCGCACAACTTCACCAACATCAACATGGTGATGGAGGAAGGCGGACCCCATGTGAGTATCATCAACGGCATCATGAACGGATACGGCACAGAAGTGGAGCGCACTTTCTTTCTTGGCCATGTACCTGAGGCTGCGAAAAAGCCGTATCAAACCATGATGGAAGCCCGCGCCAAGGCATTTGAATTATCCGTACCCGGAAACGACATGGGCGAAGTGGATCGCCAGGTCAATGAGGTGTTCAAGAAGGCAGGCTACGGGGATAACCTTCTCCACCGAACCGGCCACAGCATCGGCGTGACCGGGCACGAAGGACCCTTTCTGGCCGAAGGCTATGACCGCATCATCGAGCCGGGCATGTTCTATACCATCGAGCCTGGCGTCTATCTGCCAGGCGTCGGCGGCTTCCGTCATTCCGATACGGTGTTGGTGACAGCCGATGGCAACAGGTCGCTGACCCCTTGCCCTTCAAGCCTGGAAGAGATGACGTTACCCTTGGTGGAATAGATGCCGCCTTCCAACGCTGCTTATGAGGCACTCATATCCAAACACCAGCAGGCACCAAGCGCCGAGAAACCTGCGCGCTCATAAATACCGGCACCATCGACGCTCGCCTGCAGGGTGAAGGAACGCGCACCGTCACTGATGGCGGCTTTGAGAACAGCATCGACCATACGGCTGCCAAGGCCTTTTTTCTGCTGATCCGGCAGTACCGCGATGTCGTAGATGCCCGCATGGCCACCTTCCAGAATGTAGCTTCCCGTCGCAACGGCCTTGCCACCTTCGTAAGCCAGAAGATATTGACTGGGCAATCTCTCGATGCTGCCTTCATCCTGACCAGCAAAAACCGATTGGATCATAAAGCCCTCTTCGCCTGCCCCAAAGATGGCAGCAATGACGGCGCCGACATCCATCAGATGCAGCGGATCGCCCGCGACCGTTGTATCCAGTGGCTTGCGCGTCTCTGGAATTTTGGTGAGCCCAGCTGCGTCGCAGGCCATGATCAGATTTTCTTCGATCGCACTTTTGTCGACAGGCAGGTCCTGAAGTTGACCATCCTGCCAACTCCAGACCGCAAAGTGATTATCGCCAAAAAGCGTATTTCTTGCCTCGTCGATAATGTCGAATGCTGAACGTTTTGCGTCGCGGGCAAGAGCCAGAATATTGAACGTATCCGTCGAACTGCCGCTGAAGACAGCCGTGGCACCGTCATATTGCTGAACGATAAAAAGCGGATCTGCTTTGGCCCATGCGCTGGTCTTCGAAATAAAATTGTCGCGGTTCGCATTGATCGCGGCTTCAACAAACGAAGCGGTGTCGGCCATGGCGTCATCCTCAAATCTCGTGATTTCTTTGCTGACCTCTCCGGTCACCGAAGAGGGGAATAGATCGCCGGTCCCCTGCCCGTCAAGCCAAGGGAAATCGTTCCCTTTGGCTTAGCTATAGATTTTGAGGATTGAGGTTGGAATTTCGTCTGTGCCCCAACGATAACCTGCCACCCCCACCCCTCACTTCGTTCGGACCTCCCCCCTCCTAAAGGGGGAGATGTTTCCTAGCACGATCTCGCGGTATTCGTCCCCTCCTCCCAGCGAGGGGGAGGGCTAGGGAGGGGGGATGCCGAAGGCACATCACCTTTAAGTCCGAAACACCCGATAAATGGCAGGGATCACCAGTACCGTCAGCAAAGTGGAACTGGCCAATCCAAAGAGCAGAGAGATCGCCAGGCCCTGGAAAATTGGGTCGAACAGGATCACCCCGGCCCCGATCATGGCCGCAATGGCGGTGAGGAAAATGGGCTTGAACCGAATCGAGCCTGCTTCGAGCAATACTTCTTGCAACGACGCGTCCGAGCCTTGCCGCGAGCGAATGAAATCCACCAGCAGGATGGAGTTTCGAACGATAATCCCGGCCAGCGCGATAAATCCGATCATGGAGGTGGCGGTGAACGCCGCGCCAAAGATCCAGTGACCAATCATAATGCCGATTAGCGTCAAAGGTACCGGTGTGAGAATAACCAATGGCAGTTTGAACGATCCAAACTGGACCACCACCAGAAAATAAATCCCCAGCAAGGCCACCATGAAGGCAGCGCCCATATCGCGGAAGGTCACATAAGTGACTTCCCATTCCCCATCCCACAGCAAAGAAGGGTGGCTTTCATCGTCCGGTTGACCATGCATGAGGATTTCGGGGCGATGACCTTCGGGCCATTCCATTTCCGCAATCCTGTTTTGAACTTCCAGCATGCCGTAGATGGGAGCCTCATAACGGCCCGCAAGTTCGGCCATGACCATGTTCACATAACGCCCGTTGCGGCGATAAATATTCAAGCTGCCTTCCTGAGTGCTGGCCTGAAGAACATCACCAAGCTCGGCAATCCGGCGATCCCCCGGCAGCGCGTTGGCCGGGATGGGGGTTGAGGCAAGACGCTCTCCCCAGCTTAGATCGCTATTGGGCAATTCAACTGCAATCTCAACAGGATTACGACCACCGCCCCGATGGGAATAGCCAACCGTCATACCATTGAGCAAAAGCTCCAGCGTGTCATAGACATCCGCCTGCTCCACCCCGAAGAACTCAAGACTGTCCTGATCGATCTCCAGGTGAAGGCGCGGGGCAGGCGCGCCCATGCTGTCATTCACATCAACAATAAAGGGCGTTTCCTCAAAGATCTCTCGCACCTGGCGAGCCACGCTAAGGCGGGTTTCCGCATCCGGACCATAAATCTCCGCAAGAAGCGTTGCCAGAACCGGTGGTCCCGGCGGCACCTCGACCACTGCCACGGCAGTTCCTTCCGGCGTCTCCAATGATGCCAGCAGTTCGCGAATTTCAAGGGCGATGGTGTGCGAAGTACGGCTTCTGTCTCCCTTTGGTGTAAGGTTGACTTGCAAATCGCCAAGCTCCGGGGAGATCCGCACATAATAGTGCCGCACAAGACCGTTGAAGTTAAAGGGCGCCGCAGTTCCGGCATAACTCTGTATGGAAACAATCTCCGGCACTTCCAGCAAGAGTGTCGCCGCATTGGCGAGCACGCGTTCGGTTCCCTCCAGGCTTGAGCCTTCGGGCAGGTCCACCACCACCTGGATTTCAGACTTATTGTCAAAGGGCAAAAGCTTTACTGACACAGCGCCAATTCCCACCAGCGCCATGGAGGCAAGGGTGGCAACGCCGACCGAGAGGAGAAATATCCAGGCAGATTTCTTCGACGCGATAATGGGGCTGGCGACTCGGCGATATAATTTCCCGAACACGCCGCCCGCTTCAGATTCATGATGGCCGCCCGCTGATGATCCTCCCGCACCACCCAGCTTCAGCATGAGCCACGGGGCAATGATAACAGCCACAAAGAAGGAAAAGATCATGGCGGCTGAGGCGTTCACCGGGATGGGTGCCATGTAAGGGCCCATGAGACCGGAGACAAAAAGCATGGGCAACAGGGCTGCCACCACCGTCAGCGTGGCAAGGATAGTCGGGTTGCCCACCTCCGCCACCGCATCAATGGCGGCTTTCATCCGCGGTCGGTCATCGGCCATCGCCCAGTGGCGGGCGATGTTTTCGATCATCACGATGGCATCATCCACCAGGATCCCGATGGAAAAGATGAGCGCGAACAGGCTGACTCGGTTGATCGTGTAGCCCATGAGGTTGGAGGCAAAAAGCGTCAGCAAAATTGTGACCGGCACAACAACAAGAACGACAATACCTTCGCGCCAACCCACAGCGAAAGTTACCAGCAGAACGATAGAGAGCGTCGCCAGGCCCAGGTGAAACAAAAGCTCGTTGGCTTTCTCATTCGCTGTCTCGCCGTAATCGCGGGTGATGTTGATCTCAATGTCATGAGGGATCAGCGTTCCGTGCAGGTGTTCCAGACGCTCGATGGTGCGTTCAGCCACGAGGACCGCATTTGCCCCTTCGCGTTTTGCAATGGCAACCGATATGGCAGGGGTGCGGGACCAGCTTGTCTCTTCCTCCTGGCGCGCGAGATGCCACACGCCGGTATCGGCGGGAGCCCCGCCCACAACAACATCGGCCACGTCCCGGACATAGACCGGGCGACCTTCGCGGGTGGTGACAAGCAACAAGCCAATGTCGGGAATGCCTTCCAGGGTCTGCCCCGCAACCACGGGAAGGGTGCGGTTAAGCTCACGCACCTGACCGGTCACAAAGGATCGATTGGCGTCATAAATCTTGCGCGCCAATTGCTGCAGCGTAACCCCATACATGGAAAGCCGTTCTGGATCAGGCTCGATGCGGATCTGACTGGGCTGGCCGCCCACAAGATATGTCAGCCCCACCTCTTCCAGAGTGGATAGCTCCACGCGCAATTCTTCGGCCACATCATAAAGCGCCGTGCCTGTCCAACGATCAGAAGCCTCCGGTGCCGGGCTAAGGGTTGCCACCACAATCGCTACATCATTGATACCGCGCCCCACGACCAGGGGTTCGGGAATACCGTGGGGGATATGGCCTATATTGGCGCGGATTTCCTCATGCACACGCAAAATGGCATCGTCAGCATCCGTGCCCACAAAGAAGCGCGCGGTGATGGCCACCTGATCATCTTGGGTCTGACTATAGACGTGTTCGACTTCATTGATACTTTTGATGATCGCTTCAAGGGGTTCGGTGACCAGCTCGACCGCATCCGCCGCGCTCAGCCCATCAGCGCGAACAAAGATATCCACCATGGGCACCGTGATCTGCGGCTCTTCTTCCCGCGGGATCGTGAACAGAGCCAAGAGCCCAAGCGCGAACGATGCGATCAGGATGAGCGGCGTGAGCTTTGAGGCAATAAAGCGCTCGGTGAGAAAGCCGGAGAGGCCCTTTTTCATGTCGCTCTTCATGGCGCTACAATCACGTCACCGGCGACAAGACCGCCAAGAATTTCAACGCGCCCTTCATCGCCCCCGCGCCCCCGTTGCACGATCATCTCGTGATGACCTCCATCGCCGGAGAGGAGGGTTACAAAATCAACGCCATAGCGTGTGTGGATGTAATCGCCGGGCACCAGGATCGCTTGGCGCTGACCAGCAGATACCCAGACGCGGACCCGCTCGCCCACAAGGAATTCTCCCAGGCCTTCAACTTCCGCATCGGCCACGACCCGGCCATCGATAATCTCAGGATAGATCTGGCTGATGATGCCGGTTTCCGAGATCATATCGGACGTTGTTTCACTCAAAGCGGATTGATCGATCCGCACCGCTTCGCCTTCCGCCATGAAGCGCGCGTGGCGTTCGGGCAGGCGAAGACGCAGCACATAATTCTCTGACGCCACATTGGCGATGGGCTCACCGGCAAAGACGACTGTGCCTTCCGTGACCATGACGTTGAGAACCACGCCGGTCATGGGGGCCAATACTTCGCCTTCTTGTTGCTGTTGAATAAGAACACTGCGTTCCTGTCGCACCACGTTCAGCTGACCGGTGACAATGTCCACGTGGGTGCTTGCTTCATCAAGGCGGGCCTGAGCAATGACGCCTCGGTCAAATAGCTGCCGCGCGCGATCCAGATCAGATTGCGCCTGGCGCAGCTCTGCGGTCGTTGCGGCAACTTGAGCATCCAGCGCGCGCACTTGGGGAGCCAGTCGGTCATCAATGACCACGGCAAGGGTTGAGCCCCCTTCGACATTGTCGCCGTCATCCACGTTCAAAGTGGCGATGGTTCCGCCGATGCGTGCCCGCGCGGCGATCACATCCTGGCTCTGCACCGTGGCGTAAACTGCCTTGAAGTCCGAAATCGTCTCCACCTGGATTTCCAGGGTTACGGCGCTCTCGTTCTGGGCGTGACCTACGCTCGCGCTGAGGCTGAAGGCCAAAGCCGCGAAGCCAGCTAGAAACCAATGTGTCTTGAACATGCCGCTATCCTTTTTGCGCACCAAAGAGAGCCTGATTCGGCACGGATAAAGTTTGCCAGAATTCAGTTCTTGACTGTATATGCGATACTTTGTATATACGCAAGTATGAATGTAACAAATCTCAAAAATTCAGCCAAGGACGCGGCTGATCTGATGGGGGCGCTGGCCAATGAAAAGCGCCTTATGTTGCTGTGTCAGCTTGTGGATGGAGAAAAAAGCGTCAGCGCCTTGCGTCAGCTTCTGAACGTCAGTCAGACCAATGCTTCACAGCAATTGGCGATCTTGAGGAAAGATGGGCTGGTGAAAACGCGCCGCGACGGACAGACGATCTATTATTCACTCAAAGGCGATGAAGCCCAGCGGGTTATTGAAGTTCTGCACGGGATCTACTGCTGCCGATAAGCGCAAGAGCCTTCAGAATTATTCAGAAGGCGTATCTGTCGGGGCGTCTTTTGCTTCCCCATCGGGCTCTAAATTCGGAGCTACGCAATAAATCCCATAGAGCGTCGAGAGCACCGCTTCCACATCTGTGCTGGCGAGGGAATAGAAAACAGACTGGGCAACGCGCGAGGTTGAGACCAGACGTTCCCGGCGCAAAATCGCCAAGTGCTGAGAGAGAGCGGATTGGCTAAGCGGGATCGTCTCATGCAATTGCCGAACTGATTTTTCACCATCCACCAACTGGCAGAGAATCATCAGTCGCGTCTGATTTGCCATGGAGCGAAGAAGGGTCGATGCCTGACCGGCATTTTCCGCCATACTTTCCATACTCATTTCTGACAACTGATCCATCAGACGCTCGCTTCACTCATAAAATTAGAGGTGTCCTTAAAGGCCACCCCCTGCACTTCATGGTGGCCTAATCCATTACTATCCGCAACCTTCGAAACCGTCAGCTTCCATTTTGGCCTCATATTTGGGGCCAACTTCTGTTCCTGGGGTTAACGTGCCTTTGACTGCATCCCAGTTTTCCGGGGCCAAAATCACCATCCAGCCCGTATCATACGGATCTTCATTAGCCATGTTTGGCTTGGCCACAAGCGCCTCATTGACCTCGATAACCTCACCAGCAGCAGCAGATTTGGCTGGTCCCACCCATTTGCCTGATTCGACGGTGCCGCAGGATTTGCCCTCCTTAACCGAACGACCAACTTTTTTAGGGGTAAAGGCTACAATCTCACCGGCCATGGCCGTGGCGATTGTGGTCATGCCCAGTTTCACCTTTCCATCATCCAGCTCCTTGAACCAGATGTGGTTTTCCACGTCATAGAGAAGACTATCTTCGAGGTGGCATCCGCGTACATCAGTCATGGTTTTGGTCACCTATATTAGCGCGGAGTTTCCGCAGTTTGTCGCAACGGGCGCGAAGCACAGCAAAACTCGCCAAGCTCTGCGACTTGCAGCTTACCAGAAACAAACAACACCAGATGGTGGGCAAGTCGCCGCATCATCACAAGGCGCTGCTCGGTCTCCGCAGCTTCCGAATCCGTTTTAATGAGATTGAAGCGAAAAGCCAACTCCCGGCAGGTCTCCCGGCAGGCATTGAAACTGGGATCGCCCTTGGCCGACTGACGGTGCAGCGACAGGAGGTAAAACCCCTCGCGCACTTCGTCCTTTGGGTTGCGCTCATGGGCCACAAGCCAGTTTTCCAATATCGTCTCGGCAAGCGTCAACAGCTCGGCCGCCTGGGTCTCGGCGTTTTCAACGTCTGGCTCCCAGCTTTCGATCTGAGCTTCAATGGCCTGGAGCGTCTTCATGCGATGCCCTTGGCTTTAAACAGAGAATGGGAGTTGGAGATATTTTCCTGCAGGCCCACCTTGCGCGGGGAAAGCCCCATGGCCAGACCCAGCAATTGAGTGAAATAGACGATTTTCACATTTGTCTTTCGGCCCAGAACCTTCTCGGCCCGAATCTGGTGCATCTCAAGTCCCGTGTGGCAGGTCGGACATTCGGTGGCAATCACCTCGGCCCCGGACTCTTCCGCCGCTTCAATAATATTCAGCACCAGTTTCGTCGACGTATCTGAGTCAGAAAGCGTATGAGCACCGCCACAGCATGCTGTCTTCAAGGCGAAGTCCACATTGTCAGCGCCAGCAGCTTCCAGCAGATCATCCATGAAGTGAGGCTTGGAGGTCGACTCACTTCCCTCCCCCTGATCCTTTTCGGGGAAGATGTGGCGAGGGCGCGTGTACATGCAGCCGTAGTAGTTCGCGACCTTCAGACCATTGAGGGAGTTCCGCACCCGTTCGCGAAGACCATCTTCACCGATGGCATCCTTGATCCAATCCAGCGCGTGGATGGTTTCAATCTGCCCGGCCTTATAGGTCTCATGGCCTGCTTTCTCTGAAAGACGCGCGGTGACGGCGCGCGAGTCCTCATCATTGGTGAGATCGTATTCCGCCTTTTTGAGATTATGATAACAACCATTGCAGGGCGCCATCACCACATCATGTTTCATCTCATTGGCAGCAATCGACATCACCCGTGACGACAAATAGGTCTGAAGCTTGGGGTCCGTGTTCTTGACTTCCATGGCCCCGCAACAGTTCCAATTCTTGACCTCGTCAAGTTTCAGTCCAAGGGTTTTGCCAAGGGCCTTGGTAGAGCGGTTATAGGCATGGCCCGTTCCCTCCAGCGCACAGCCGGGGTAGTAGGCAACACTTTTGTATTTCTTTTCGCTCATCTGTACTCGTCCTATTCAGCCGCTTGTTGTGTAGGTGCGGGATCTTTGTCGGCAGCAGGCTTGGGCTCATCAAGTTTGAGCGTCAATCTGATCTCTGCTTCCTGTTCTTCGATATATTCGTTGATGGCATCGCGCGCCGGGCCCCAATTCCGGGTGCGAGGGTGGAACAGGGTTGCCCAGCCCATCTTGATCAACATGGTGATGGGAAACTTGAACGCCAACTGCTTGCCCATCTGGAAAATCCAGTCCTGAAAAGGGCTCTGGCCTGTGCGTTTGAAAAAGCCCAGGAAGACCTCTCCATCTTCAATCTTGCCGGTCTTGAAGACCTGATGGCTGAACTCTTCGTCAAACTCTGTGGACGGCGTTTTCGCCGTATGGCCTTTCAACTCCAGCCAGTGCGCAGTCGCCTTCATGACGCCTTCCGGCACCACATCGCGCGGACAGGCAGACGTGCATTTATTGCACGACACGCATTGCCAGATCAGGTCCTTGTCGCGCAGAAGTTCGGATTCATATCCCATGCGGATCAAATAGATCCAGTACCGTGGATTAAAATCAGGATTAAGCTCATTGATGGTGCATGCGTTGGTGCAAGACCCACATTGCCAGCAGCGATGAATGTATTCCCCGCCGGGCAGGGCCGCGATTTCATCCTGCATCTCTTCATTGTAGTCCGCCACAACGCGGGTATTAATGAAGGTGCTCCAGTCGCCAGACACATCAATGCCATCGATGACCAAATCATCGTGGGTCGTAAGGTCCTCTGGCCGGATCAGGCTTTTTTCATGGATAGGCATTAAGCCCTATCTCCCCTCAACAAGCGCAGTGATTTCACTCGCACCATTTTGTCTGTCATTGTTGTCTACGTTCAGTTTGGCCTTCACACCATCAAGCCCCAACAGGCGGCGCACATGGGCCATGGGGTCATCTGCCGCCGAAAAATCTGCCCGCAAATAGCTGCCGCCTTGCGCAGAAATGTATTCGGCATAAACCTGCGCGCACATTAGATCGATATAGCAGGCCACTTCCTGAAATACGCCTTTGGAAGTCAGAAACTGGGACAGCTCCTCGCGCAGCATCACAAAGGTCGCGTAATTATCCGCGATGCGAATGGTCTCGCCATCCACATCTCCATGCCAAATCTCGCGCAAAACGCCGGTGTTGGATTTCTCGTTCCAGACCCAGCGACACATAAGCGGGATGCGATCAGAATCTGTCGCATGAAGAACCTCTGCCGCCAGATCTCTGACCCAGCGGTGGGCCTTGTCAGCTGGATAAGACGTACAGAACGCCTCTATACGCGCGTCTACTTTGGTGGGCTCGTGGGTGCCCTCAAGAAGCGTCGCCAAGGTACTTTGGAGTTTTGGAAACAAAAGTGGTTCCAGATAGGGTCCAATACGTCGGCGCACCGTTGGCATGAAGGTCGTCAAAGAAGCGAACTCTTCCGCCGTGACGTCTGCCATGGGCTTGTCCAGCAATATATCCTTGAACGCATCACCGCGCAGTTTCAGCGCCATGACAAAACGGTCGATGCCGCCTTCCGCTTCACATCCCGCGCCTAATTGCTCCAACGCATAGCTCAATGCCGGCCCGCTCAAGTCGAGGGTTGGGCGCTCCAGGACCTCATGGGTCTTGGCAGTGCTCCGAGCGTTGCGATTGGAGAAGAACGAGGCCATGGGTGCTGGTTACTCCGCTGCCGATGCTGTGCCGCGCGCCACGTTCAGTGCCGAGATAGCTGCCGCCTGACCTTGGGCGATGCTGTCGTCAATGGTTTCAGGGCCAGTGGCAGAGCCTGCAACGAAAACGCCGGGGCGGTTTGTTGCACCCATGCCGGCATAGGAATTTTCCCGGTCAAGAAAACCGTTTGGCTCCAGCTTCACGTCAAAGATCGTGGAGATCAGCATGTTGTCCACATTAGGGTCCATACCAATTGCATGCACCACCATGTCAAAAGGAATGGTGATGGGGCGTTTAACAAGCGTGTCTTCGCCTTTGACGATGACCTTGTCGCCGTCTGACGTGACCTCAGCGATCCGTGCCTTGATGTATTTAACTTTGAACTCTTCCTGAGAGCGCCAGTAGTATTTGGTCTCCAACAATCCGAAGGTGCGGATGTCCATGTAATAGACATAGACGTGGCAGTCGGGCAGCTCTTCGCGAATTTCCATGGCCAGATTTGCAGAAACGGTGCAACAGATCTTGGAGCACCACTCACGGCCGATCTGCCGGTCGCGGGAGCCCACGCACAACAGGATGGCAACGCGCTTTGGCTTTTCGCCATTGGAAGGACGACGCACGCCGTTGCCCGAAGAAATCATCTGTTCTACTTGCGTGGTGGTGACCACGTCGGGGTACATGCCAAAGCCCCACTCGGGCTTGTTGATGCTATCGAAGTGAGTAAAGCCGGTGGTGAGAACCGTTGAGGCCGCTTCGACTTGCTGGCCGTCGGACAAGGCCGCGGTGAAGTTACCGATCTCGCCGTCGAACTTGTCCACCTTGGTGTTCAGTCGCACATCGACATTCGGATTGTCGGTCACCCGATCCACCATGCCGCCGATGGCATCCTTCGCCCATTCCCCGGAAGGAACAAGTTTGGCATAGCCATCAAGGATAGGTGCACCGCCGAGGCGATCTTCCTTTTCCACGAGGGTCACATGTTGACCGGCCTGAGCCAGAGCGTGAGCGGTGGACAGCCCGGCTGGCCCGCCCCCTACAACAAGAACGGTTTTCGTCATTTTACCTGTTCAATCTTTTGATATCCGGGGCCACCAGTGATCATGCGACGAGGATCATAGAGATTCTCCTGCGCACCACCGGCCTCGATTTGTTTCAGATAGTCTTCAAACTCTGCCTTCTTTGCCCGCCAATCTATGCCGAGCTTTTCAAACAGTTTTTCTGTCGATGACGCATGCCAATGAGACTGCACAATCTTGTATGGATGCGCGCCGCACACCAATGCTGCGAACTGTACATCGGCGAGAACCGGCAGATCGTAGCTTTCGCCCTTGGCGTTGCCGATCCACTGGTTCTTGTCAAACGTGGTAATGCAGCCTGTATCGTGACCGATCAGAACGTCTGAGTTGGCTTCTTCCACCATGACCTTGATCTTGCGATCAATGGCATAGGAGCGCGTGAATTCCCGCTCGGAAATAATGTGGCGGAAACCAAAGCCGCAGCAATCATACCAGGTGGAATAGTCGATGGCCTGAGCACCAAGCGCTTCCATGATGCCGGTGGAGACAGCAACCCGCTCGCCGTCCAGCACGTCATCATCATAGATCACATCCTGCGGCACCATCTTGTAGACGTGACAGGCAGAGTGAACGGTGGCACGGATGTTTGAGGCGTCGATTGTCTGACGTTCCGCGATCTTGTGGCGCATGACGTGCGTCCACTCAGAATAATGCACGATCTCTTCGGGGATCAGCAGCTTGCCGTCCACAAGACGATCCAGCTTGCCCAAGATGACTTTGACCTGCTCGCGCAATTCGGCGGAATGCATCAGGTACTCGCGCACTTCCTTGTAGTTGCCAAAAGACGTGCCGCAGTGAACCAGCGGATAGTAATAGCCTTCGTCGAGACCTTCGGCTTTTGCTGAAACATAAGCTTGGTGGAAATTGCGCAGGAAGACAGCGGCAAGGCTGACGATGTTGCCAATGCCTGAGCCGTGATAGTTCCACGCTGTGCACGAGGTCTGATCCGTCTCGTCGAGATAGCGCGTGCCTTGCTCGTTCATCAGCCACAGAAGAGACGCCGGATAGCCCGGGATATTGCCGCACTGGCCGCAGGATTTGTGATGCCACAGCTGATTGGTTGGGATTTTCTTGTCCCAGCCATAAAGGGTCTTGGCCATGACGGGCTCATGCTCGTCCTTGACCCGATGAACGACGATCTCGCCGTCTTTTTCCAGGTCCCACATGATATCGCGAACATCATGGACGCGATCCTTGTTGGTGAGCATGGAGCGTTTGTTGATCTTTTGCTCAACCCAGGCTGTAGCGCGGGTGGCATCTTCCGTACTGAGATTGGAATCTCGCCACTCGGAGCCATGGCCTGTAAAGCGTTCGCCGGGTTCTTTGGTGTTGTCCATTTTCTCTTCCTTCCTCAACTCGTGAGTTCAATTTCCGATACGGCAGGTTAGTCGAGGCTTAGTCCTCGTCTTCCTGCTCTTCCAGGAAATCGTCCCAGTCTTCACGTTTCTCATCCATGATGTCGGTAATGACGTCGAAGAGATCTTCATCGATCGTCTCCAGCTGATCGAGAACACCGCTGGCTTCCCAGATGGTGTAAAGCTCCACGGATGTTTTCAGGTTCACTTCCCAGGCGGTCTTGATCGTGTTCAGGGTCGGCATGGGAATGGCGCGTCTTAAGACAGCAAGAGGCGCATCGATCTTCGAGATATTCGGGCCCCAGTCGGCAAAGTGATCCGGGTTGATCATATCGGGGGAGAGTTGGTTGCCGGTCGAGATCAGCTTCAGCATCACGCGGGAGAACGGACGCAGCACGTTCTTGGCTGATTCCATCCCGTGCTTGATGGCCACTTCGCGCATCAACATCACCAGCCCGCCCGGGGAATTCCCAAACGGGCAGCGCGCGGCGCAAGTGTAGCACTGAGCGCAGGACCAGATCTTTTCCTGCATGGCATCATAGATGCCTTCCAGATTCTCCGTCCACAGAAGTTGAACAATCTCGCGAGGGGAGTAATCGTAATAGTGAGCGGAGGGGCACGTTGCCGTGCAGATGCCGCAGTTCAAACATCCATTGAGCTCGAAGTCATAGCGCAGGTCCGCCTGGATATCCTGGAAGATTTCCTCAAGCTTGTCCCGGGAAACCGGCGGTTTGTCCGATACCGGATCGCCGATGTGTTCCTGCTTACGTGATGTTGTCGCGTGTGACATCCAGTCCCTCAGATCTCAACTGACTTAGTAGGTCAGAACTTCGCAGTCGTCTTCCATGACCATTTCGATCAGGTGCGCACCACCCACAAGGCCTTCGCACTCTGGGATCAAATCACCAGGTTCCATGTCGAAAAGTTCAAGATTGGGGGAGCAGCTGTAAAACTTCACACCCGCTTCATGAGCATCTTTGATAAAATCATAAACGGTCTTGGGGGAGCCTTCCTTGATGGTCAGCTTTTCTGCTTCGCCTACTTTCATCAGAATGCCAGAGGCGGCGGTGCAGATCACATCGACTTCATATTCCATGGCAGCAGCGACGGTGGCCTGAAAAATAGGGGCCCCGAGTTCTTCGCGGTGAGATGGATTGGTATTCGCCATAATAATTACAAGTTTGCTGTTGGACATTTGTCCCAACCTCCCGGTCAATAGTAGCGCATTTTTGCGCCGTTGATTATTTCAAAAAATGCCCAAAATACAGAGCATTAGGCGATATTTGCGCCCGCTCAGGGTAGTTTATTAGACAAGTCTAATTTAAGCAACCGCCTTCCTACACATTTAGGATTTTGACTTATCGTCTGAGCTGTCCATAAGCCCGGTTTTCTGGACAAGGCCTGTCATAATCGAGACCAGCGCATCTTCGATTTCCCCCTTCATTTCCCTCAATTCGGAAATGGGTTTTGCGGTCTCTTCCGGGCACTCCTCAAACTCCATGATCAAATCTTCAGCCATGGCCAGCTTGAAACCGGGATGCCCGGTAAAGCCAAACGCCTTTTCGCCGATCTGAAAGACCGCAGGGCGATTGTGACTATCGACCGCAAGAATTTGCGCATAGTCCGGCGGAACCGGACGATCCCGCATGTAGGTCACATGGGGGAAGCGCGCCGGTAAATAACCGTTTAGGGCCTCATCATCCGTACGGGTTGCAAAACCTGCTTCAAAGACAAGCGGAGCCACCTCAACGCCGCCATCCGCGGCAAGACACAAGATTTGAGCCCCCAGCCCAAAAGCGATGATCGGTTTGCCCATCATCAAACAGGCTTTGGCGACCAGGACTTCTTTCTCCAACGTGGGAACATCACGCGCGCCTGCAGAACCCACTTGCCCTCCGGCAGAACCCCACGGCCCCCCGCCCAGAAGCACAAGGCCATCGCCGATCACTTGTGGATTGGGAATGGTAACGCCTTCGGTAAAAGGGCGCACATAATTGAACCGAATGCGGCGACCTTCGAAATGGTCTTCCAGCAAGCCCAGGTATTCTGCGGATGTATGCTGAAGTACCGTAAGGGTCTTCACGTGGCTGGCTCGCTGGTGGCAGCTGCCTGCGGTGCGCGCTGGCCCGTGGCGATATCAACTGCTGCGGCAAAATCCGAAGGCGTGATGGAGAGCAAGCTCACATTGGCCTCCTCAAAGAATTCACCAATATGCTCGCCCGCCTTTTCCACCCGCACACCGCGCAGACTTGATTCAAGATCAAAGATAATGCGGGGCGGTGCGATAAAGAAATCACCGGTAAGAAGCACCTCGCGGATGCGGTCCCCGCCAACCCCTTCCAGGCGCACATGCGCCGTGGCGGTGCCGCCTGCTCCGACGAAGGAACCAATGCGGACACCTTTTTCTCGGGCAGGGTCATCAATCTCATAGACAAATTCGTCCGTGCCGAACTCTTCGTCATAGAGCTGCTTGGCTGCATCTTCTTCTGCTTGCGTGGGCTCGCTGTGCTCTACGGTGAGGCCGAGTTTTTCCTCAAACCCGGCGATGAGGGCGCCCTTCACCGCCTCCATGGAAGGGGCCTCGCCCAGCAATTCCTTAAGGCAAGTCACCCGGGCGGCGGCATTATCCAAGTCGCGTTTGGCAAGTTTGACTTCCGGCACATTAAGCGCTGCCAGCATATCGCTAGGGTTAAGGTCAATCAGCACGGTGCCCTGGAAGATCAATGTTTCCCCGTCAAAGAACCCTCCGGTCCCGGAGATCTTGCGTCCGTCCACTTCAATGTCATTCCGCGGACGGAACTGGGCATCAATGCCGAGCTTGGAAAGCCCGAATGCTGCGGCCTCGCAAATCGCTTTTGTAATTCCGCCTAAGTCAGGCACACCCAAAGCGGCGCGATCACACACGATGGCCCAGCCGAGTTGGCCTTCGTCCAAATAAATGGCCCCGCCGCCAGTAATGCGCCGAACAATACCCACCCCATTGGCTTTGCATTGCTCTACTTTCAATTCCTGGCTCAATGCCTGATGGCGACCCACCAGAGCGGTCGGGGGAAAATGAATAAAGCGGATGGTGTTAGGAATAGCGCCTTCCTGGCGCGCATCAATCATGGCTTGGTCGAACGCGATATTGGCGCGGCCTTCGCGAACGCCCGTATCAATGATGCGGAATTGATTGCCCATCAACTATCAAGCTCCTCGAATTCTTCGCCGTCTTCATAGGTTTCCCCAGGACGCAACATATCAAGTTGCGAGCGGATGCGGCGCATATGCGCACCCTCTGGCTGGAAGGGATAGCTGGCGATATCAGAAACTGGACTATCCCCATACGGACGGTCACAGGCAGAGATATCTTCAGCAAATTTGCCGGGACAACCGCTGGTGCGGAAGGCAATGCCGCTATCGATGGTAATTTCCAGCTCCGCCTTGGGAATACCGAAATCAGCAACCCGGCCTTCGCTGTCGAATTTCATGTGGTCGACGCGCACGTCGCAGTAATCGATCAGATAGCGCGCCAGCTGAACCCGCCGCCATTGGTCGCGCGGGGTGGCGGGCAAATGATCCATCAGCGAGCCTTGTTCGGGATAGAAACAGAACATGTGACTGTGGCCGCCCATGTCCACCAGACGCTGAACGAGGGTCAGAATTTCCTGTTCGGTCTCACCCATGCCCACAATGATATGTGCGCCAAATTTCTGGGGCCCGAAAATGTCCCGCGCGTCTTCGAGAATTTCCCAGTATTTTTTCCAGGTATGAGGCGATTGAACACCCTTGCCGCGGGTGCGGTCAAAAAGCTCCGGTGTCGCTGCATCCAGCGCCACGGTGAAGATGTCAGAGCCCAGATCTCGCAGGGTTTGCACATCGTCCCGGACCATGGTGGTAGGGTTGGACAGAATGGAAATGGGGATCGCATCCGGGTCTACATATTTCGTCCAGGTCTTCAGTACAGAGACTGTATCCTTATCAGACTTCGGATGCGTGATCATGGAAATGCACATGCGGTGGAACGGGCTGGCTTCCGGGTCCTTGCCAACCGTTTCTGCAATTTGTTCCATCGGAACAGCAGGCCAATCCACGCGAATGAAATTCCGGTCCGCATAATCCCGCTCCGCCTCGCGGTGGCGGGCAAGGCCGCAATAGGCGCAATTAGCACGGCAGCCTTCAGGATAGGTCAGCAGGATATTGAGACAGCGCGTGCATTCGCAGCCATGCATCTTTCCTGGCATGATGCCAAGGGTGATGGCCGCAGCGGTTGAGAGCTGAACATATTCAGGCGAAGTCATCTGGGGGGTCAGGATATTTCTGTTGGGCAGATAGAGCCCTTCCGGCGCCACGGAATTTGATTTTACCCGACCACCGTTTTTGAGATCGCTGGGGATTGCCTCTGGCGCGCGCGGGTGCATGGCACTGGCTGCGTTAAAGTCCCCTCCCCCGGCGCCGGTTTCCCCTGGGATTGTAGATTCAGGTTTCAAACACGTCATGTCTATTTCCTAATGACTTTTGAGAGACTACGCAGCGCAAACTGATTTGGCAGCGCCAGAGTTTTCACCAAGCTTGATCGAGCAACAAGAGTGAGCCTGCTCGAACGGCCGGCCTACGCTTTCCGCAACAGCGACAGCACCATCCGCAGGAAAGGCAATGCCATCGATACCCGCCATCACCGCATAGGCATCTGTAACGCGCTTGTGCATGCCTGCCGGACGGCCACAACCCAGAAGAACTTGCTTGTCCGCAAGACGCTGCCTTGCAGCAACAAAGATATTGCCCACGTCGCTGGTGGAGGGTGTTTTAAACGTACCAGGCTTGGCATAGAACGGCATGATCACCACAAGCACCAATGCATTCACATCGTGGCGCGCTACAATATCCAACGCCCGTTCCTCGCCCAGGATCTCACCATAGTGCAGCCCCACCACGATGTGCGGTGAGATTTCCATGCTTGTAGAGGTAAGTGCCGCGAGGGTTGCTTCGAAGTCTTCTACTGGGCGGTCAAGATTGTATACCTGCTTGATGGTCTCATCGGATCCGATGACATCCATCATGGCCGTATCAACACCGGCAGATTCCATCCGCTTTGCACCGGCTTCATCGGTCAATGCTGTGTGAATGGCAATCTTGAGATCAGGGAAGTCTCGCTTTAGTCCTTCTACGACAGGATAAAATCGCTCGTAGCGGATTTCATTTTGTTTGTTGGAGCCACCAGACAGAAGGAACCCTTGAAGGCCCTGCATCATGATCAGATCACGGACTTTCTGATCCAGCATTTCAGGTTTGGTGGCCGGGATCATCGGCTCCAGGATCTTCTTCTGGCAATGATCGCAGTTGAGCGCACAGCCCCCCGCCGTGATGGAAAAGGCGGGGAAACTATTTTTGCCGCAGCCGGATAATTCGGTGCTTTCGTACTCACGGAAGGTCGGGGTCGAAAAGCGGATGGGCCGGTTTTTGATGAGAGCCGCCTGGGCCTCCATCCTGTCAATAAGAGCGCCATCAAGCTCTGCGTCTTCCAAAGCCTCGATTTCAGAAATTTGCTCGAGCCAGCTCATGCGATTCCTCATATTCGATTTACCTAATATAAAAGCATGGGAAAAACGAGAGGTCCAGCGCTTTGGTGGGTTTGTAAACCCTAGGGTAAATTCGGAACAATTTCAGGACAATTCCAAGTAAAATTTTGTCCGATAAAGGACAATTTCAGCACTTAATTTGACTTAGCGGCCAAGGCTATTCCCCGGATATCCTCGCGCACGGGTTTGGGCGCTTGGGGCTCATCATCCAGCTGATTGAGCCATTGAGGCTCGATCTCATCTTCGTCCACCAGATCCGAGGAAAGCCCCTGGAGCAACTCAAGGGCCGCAGCAGGCAAGGGGTTTGGTGCCGGGGAAAATCCTGCCAGACGGCCCCAAAGGCCTGACCAAAACCGTGCGACGGTCCAGGGATTATAGCCCCCTCCCCCAAGGGCGATGCTGGCCGGGGCCTGCTCCGCGATCTCCTCAATCACATCCCATAATGCCACATTGGAAAGCTCCATTCCTGACAGCGGATCCCCGTGAAGACTGTCCGCCCCGCACGTCATCACCACCGCTTGGGGGCAGATTTCCGCCATTTTTGGGAGGACTACCTCCTCAAACAGGAAGCGCAATTCAGCATCATGAAAGCCTTTGGGGACGGGGAGATTTCGGGCGTTCCCCCCTGCCCGGTCCTCCAAGGATCCAGTATAGGGCCAGCGCCCTGCTTCGTGGATCGAGATCATGAAGACCCGGGGATCATTGGCAAAAATGGCTTCGACCCCATCGCCGTGATGGGCGTCCAGATCCACATAGAGTACCGGGGCAACGCCTGCTTCCAACAGGGTGAGAATGGCAAAAGCAGGATCGTTGAAATAGCAAAAGCCGCTGGCTTGGTCACGTTTGCCGTGGTGGGTGCCGCCGGCAGGGTGAAAGACAAACTGACCTTCCATGGCAAGTTCAGCGGCCTTGATCGAGCCGCTGACCGTTGCCGCAGCTCGTTCAAAAACGTGAGGAAATATGGGGTTTTCCATCGTCCCGAACTTGTATTTCTTGCGGGCCTCCTGGCTGACACGGCCTGCCTTTGAGGCCGCCTGAAACGCCTCTATATATTGAGCGTCGTGAAGTTGCAGGAGCGTCTGGACCGATGCAGGCTCGATTTCGTGGAGATGATCGGGGCTCATCCAGCCCAAATGGCCACAAAGCTGTGTAACGCTCCGGTGCCGTCCAGCACCCAAGGGGTGATGCGGCCCCCAATCCGCAGCCGTGAAAAGAGGGTGAGATATGAGCGCTGAGCCGCGCTTTGCCTTGTTCTTCATGGCTTTGGAGAGAGTGGGCTTAGTCAAGTTCGTAATTTTTCTGTAGACGACAGGGCATTCAGACACCTAATATTGCATAATATTCGAATTTGCTAATAGAATGGTACTGGATCGAAAGTTCGACAAGAAATCAGTGATCGAGTGAACAACAAAGCTAGATACGTGAAGAGGTAGGAATATGTCAGACGCAACAGCCCCGGCGGGCTCCCTGGATAACGCCAAGTCCATGTCCATTATCGTCACCAAGGGAACCCTTGATTGGGCCTACCCCCCGTTCATCCTTGCGACCACCGCAGCGGCCATGGACGTAGACGTGACGATGTTCTTTACTTTTTACGGTCTTACGCTTCTTAAGAAAGATCTTGACATGCAGGTGTCACCTCTTGGCAACGCTGCGATGAAAATGCCGATGGCAGGAATGCACATGGCCATGCCTAACATGGTCGGCATGATCCCCGGCGTGACCGCATTTACCACCGGCATGATGAAAAACATGATTAAAAAGAAGGGTGTGGCCTCTATCGAAGAGCTTCGTGAGGCAGCTCAGCTGTCAGATGTGCGCATGATCGCCTGTCAGATGACCCTGGACCTGTTTGAATACTCAACAGACGACATGATTGAGGACATCGATGTTGGCGGCGCTGCAACATATATGGAAAATGCGCTCAAAGCTGACATTAATCTATATATCTAACAACAATTGCCCCTATAATCGTAAGGAGTTACTTGAATGGCTGACCAAACTTTGGACACGAAGGGGCTGAATTGCCCCTTGCCCATTCTGAAGGCAAAGAAGGCGCTTGGCGCCATGGAACCCGGTAGTACCCTGGAGATTCTATCTACAGACCCGGGTTCGGTTAAAGATTTCGAGGCGTTCTGCCGGACAACGGGGAACGAACTCGTAGAGCACGATGAAGGCGGTGGAACCTACCGTTTCGTGCTCAGACGCGCTGCCTAATCAGGCAGCATAAAGTGTTTTGAAGTCTGCATCCGTTCCCATTGGGGGAGTATGGGGTGGATTGCAGGACTTGGGACTGAATGTACTTACGCCAGGAGGGGACAATGGCAAAAGGTTTAACTTTCACACTCGCTGCGGCGGCAACTCTGTTGATGGTTTCAACAGCGTCCGCAACAGAAGGGTACTTTGCGCACGGCTATGGTGCGCGCCAGTCTGCAATGGCTGGAGCCGGGGTTGCCGACGCAACCGACGCTATGGCTCTTTCGATTAATCCGGCGGGTATCACTAGCGGCGGAGATCAGTTCTCACTGGGCGCTACTGTGTTTAGCCCTCGTCGTGGCTTTACCGTCAGTCCTGGCGGTGGGTTTTTACCTGTCGGCGAGACCGAAAGCGATTCGGATTACTTTGTAATTCCCAATGTCGGTCTTGTTCGTCAAATCGATAGCCGCTCTGCAGTTTCCATTGCAGCTTACGGCAATGGCGGCATGAACACGGATTACGGCAACGTTTCCCGCTCCTTTCCTGAATGCGGTGGTGGAAGCGGCATTTTCTGCGGCGGCGGAGCTGGCGTTGATCTGAGCCAGCTGTTCATCACGGTGGGCTATGCTCGCCGACTGACCGACAATTTTTCCGTCGGCATTGCACCGATCTTTGCTTATCAGATGTTTGAAGCAAGAGGCCTGGGTGCATTCGCCGGCGCTTCGGTTAGTCCATCAAATATGACCGACAATGGTGTCGATACCTCTTCGGGTTTTGGTGTCCGCGTTGGTGCAGACCTTGAATTGGGCCAACACTTCAGCCTTGGCGGCAGCTACCAGTCATCTATCTCCATGAGTGAGATGAGCGATTATTCTGGCTTGTTCGAAGGGCGGGGCTCTTTTGATATCCCGTCGAACTACCAGGTTGGTATTGCGGTTGAGCCGATGGATGGTCTGACGCTGGTCGCTGACTATCGTCACATCAACTACAGTGAGGTTGCTGCAGTTGGAAACTCAACAACCAAGACCACGCTATTCGGTTCGTCCGGTGGCCCTGGCTTTGGTTGGGATGACGTTGACGCATTCAAGGTCGGCGCAGAATATGACGCAACTGACCAATTGGTTCTTCGTCTTGGCGTTGGCTATAACGAAAACCCTATTGGATCTGAAGACGTGACCCTGAACGTGCTTGCACCTGGTGTCATGGAACAGCACTTTACTGGCGGATTTACCTACCAGGCAAGTGACAGCAACGCGCTTGATTTTGCGGTCATGTTTGCACCGGAATCTACCGTGTCTGGCCCTGAAATGACGCCAGTTGGTGCTACGGGTCGCCGGGTTGAACTTGATATGACCCAGTTCGCTGTGACCATTGGCTGGACCCATACTCTGGGTCAATAACAGCTTAAACCACTTCTTGGCTTACCTAAGGCCCGCTACATCATTTGATGTGGCGGGCCTTTTCATTGCGATATAGTCTTGGTTAAGACGCTTTTCTATTGAATTTCTTGCAGATTCTTGGCACTTTCATATTAGAAAATTCGAATACTGCGATTTACGATAATAATCGCTGATCAAGAAAAGCGGCGCTTTGTTCAAGCGCCAGACGTTGAGGCTGCGGGGTGGAGGAGAGGCGCGTGTCGCTAAACCCGTTCGCGACGGTCAGGGAAGATGTTGAGCTTTCCTCGAAGACCTCGGACGAGATCAAAACGACGACTTGCTACATGTGTGCCTGCCGCTGCGGCATCAAGGTACACCTGAAGAATGGGCGCGTCCGCTACATCGAAGGCAATCCCGATCACCCGATCAACAAGGGCGTTCTGTGCGCCAAGGGCTCAGCCGGGATCATGAACCAGTATTCCCCCGCTCGCCTCCAGAAACCGCTTCTGCGGGTCGGCGACCGCGGGAAGGGCGAATTCAAGGAAATCGAATGGGATGAAGCGTTGGATCTCGCCACCAAGTGGCTTGGCGAGACCCGCGCGAAAGACCCCGCCCGCCTTGCTTTCTTTACAGGGCGAGACCAAAGCCAATCCATGACCGGTTGGTGGGCCAAGCAATACGGCACGCGAAACTTCGCGGCCCATGGTGGGTTTTGTTCCGTCAACATGGCCGCTGGAGGTCTCTATACACTTGGCAGCGCCTTCTGGGAGTTTGGCGATCCTGACTGGGATCTGACGCGCTATTTCATGATGTTTGGTGTCGCCGAGGATCATGACTCAAACCCTATCAAGGCCGGCATCGGCCGCCTGAAAACACGGAACGACACTAAGTTCGTTTCGGTCAATCCCTGTCGCACTGGATATTCCGCCGTCGCAGACGAGTGGGTTGGTATTCGTCCCGGCACAGACGGTCTCTTCATCTTCTCCCTGATCCATGAGCTCCTTAAAGCCGAGAAGGTCGATTTTGCCTCCCTCGCGCGATATTCCAACGCGCCTTGGTTGGTGATCCAGGATGAAGGCGCAGCGGATGATGGCCTGTTTGCGCGCGATGAAGATGGCAACCCTTTATGCTTTGATCTTTCCAAGGGCGCACTAACAAGCGCCAATGAAGCAGAGCTCAAGCCCGCCTTCGCTGGAACACGCACCCTTCCCGATGGCCGCAAGGCAGTGCCTTCCTTTGAGCTTTTGGCCCGCCGTTATATGGCGGATGAATATGCGCCGGATCGCGTGGCAGATCAGACCGGTATCTCTGCCGATACCATTCGGCGCATTGCCGCGGAAATTGCAGAAGCTGCCTTTGAGCATGAGATTGTAATAGATACCCCATGGACCGATGCCTGGGGGCGGAAGCATGAGAAAATGATCGGGCGACCGGTTTCATTTCATGCCATGCGCGGTATCTCTGCCCACTCAAACGGTTTTCATACCTGCCGTGCGCTTCATATTCTTCAAGCCCTGCTGGGGTCGGTCGATGTGCCGGGGGGGTGGCGGAACAAGTCTCCCTTCCCCAAACCTATTCCATCCGGGCCAAAGCCTGCGGGCAAAGTTTGTGAGCCCGGCAAACCCCTTGCCGGCATGCCGCTGGGCACACCAGAAGGACCCGAAGACCTGATCGTTGATGAGGTAGGTGAGCCGCTTCGCATCGACAAAGCCTATTCATGGGAATATCCATTATCCGCCCACGGATTGATGCACATGGTGTTGCAAAACGCCTGGGCAGGAGATCCGCAGACTGTTGATGTCTTGTTCATGTACATGGCCAATATGGCCTGGAATTCTTCCATGAACATTTCTGGCACGATTAAATACCTGACAGACAAGAACGAAGACGGCGAATACAAAATCCCAAAGATTATCTATTCCGATGCGTTCCATTCGGAAATGGTGGCCTATGCTGATCTTGTCCTACCAGACACAACTTACCTTGAGCGCTGGGACTGTATCTCGCTTCTTGATCGGCCAATCTCAAGCGCCCATGGCCCCGCTGATGCGATCCGTCATCCCGTTGTAAAACCAGATCGTGACGTGCGGCCTTTTCAGGATGTGTTGATTGATCTTGGCGCGCGACTGGGTTTGCCCGGTCTTGCGAATGAGGATGGCTCCCCCACCTACCCCGGCGGCTATTCAGATTACATCACCCATCATGAACGCGCGCCGGGCTTGGGGCCTCTTGCCGGATGGCGCGGGGCAGACGGGACCGAACAAGGCCGCGGAAGTCCCAACCCCAATCAGCTTGATCACTATATCGAAAACGGTGCGTTCTGGTCTTATACGCTGCCGGACGATCAACAATATTTCAAACACGCAAACCAAGCTTATTTAGAATATGCCACCAAGATGGGCTGGATGGCAGAGGCCAAGCCAATTGTGTTTCAGCTTTATTCCGAGACCTTGCAGAAATTTCGCCTCGCAGCCCAGGGCCACGGAGATCATCAGCCTCCGGAGCGTTACAAGACACGCGTGGATACCTATTTCGACCCTTTACCGATTTGGTATGCCCCTTTTGAGGATAAGGCTGAAGGCGTAGATGAATTTCCGCTTCATGCGCTGACCCAGCGCCCTATGCACATGTATCATTCGTGGGGATCGCAGAACGCCTGGCTTCGCCAGATCACGGCAGCCAACCGGCTTCATATGCATACGGGCACCGCAACGGCCCAAGGTATTGCGGACGATGATTGGGTCTGGATTGAAAGCCGCATCGGGCGGGTGAAAGCTCAGGTGCGCCTTGTTGAGGGTGTAAACCCCAATACGGTTTGGACATGGAATGCCATTGGGAAACGCAAAGGCACGTGGGGGCTTACTAAAGATGCCCCGGAAAGCAAACGCGGGTTCCTGCTCAATCACCTGATCGATGAATTGCTGCCCCCTCGCAAAGATGGTGCGCGCTTTTCAAACTCTGATCCGGTCACAGGCCAGGCGGCGTGGTTTGACCTTCGCGTTCGTGTTGAAAAATGCCTGCCCCATGAAGCGGGTGAAACCGAGCCTGCTCTTGAAGCCATTCAGAAAATTCCAAATGCTCCAGCTCAGGTAGATGCCTTACGGTATGGCAAGGATCTTACCGCCGAGGCGACCGGCGGCATGGTTCCCGCAAAGGACTGGATCGCTCATCGCCATGTGATTTCCAAAACTGTGCCCGGGGTTGCGGATGGCCGAGGCAATCAGACGACCGGCAAAGACAGCTCCAGGGTAAGCGCCAGAGGCAGTAGAAAGGGCAGCACCAAAACAGGCAATAAGGGTAGTTCTTCCAAATGACCCAACTGCCTACAAGCCCAACAACCAAGAAACTTGGTCTCGTTATTGATCTGGATATTTGCGTGGGCTGTCACGCCTGTGCGGTCAATTGCAAGGAGTGGAACACCAGCGGTCACAGCGCACCCCTTACCGACCTTGATCCTTATGGGGCAAAGCCCAAAGGTGTGTGGTTCAATCGCATTCATACGTTCGAGGCAGTCAGTGCTGAAACCGGGACAAGCCGTACAGTTCATTTTCCAAAATCTTGTCTTCACTGCGAGGATGCACCGTGCGTGACCGTTTGTCCGACAGGCGCTTCCTACAAACGTGAAGAAGATGGCATTGTTCTCGTCAATGCCGAAACCTGTATCGGCTGCAAACTTTGCTCCTGGGCTTGCCCGTATGGAGCGCGCGAGTTTGACGAAGACGAAGGCGTTATGAAGAAGTGTACGCTCTGTGTTGATCGCATCTATAACAAGGAGCTGCCGGAAGAATCTCGCGTTCCTGCTTGCGTCTCCACCTGCCCCCCCGGTGCGCGGCACTTTGGCGATCTGGGCGACCCAAACTCGGATGTCTCAAAACTGGTGGCCGCCCGTGAGGGGTATGCACTTATGCCAGAGCAAGGCACCAAGCCGGTGAACCGATATCTTCCACCACGTGCACGCGGGCCTGAAATGGCCGCGGCATCACCACGTATGTTGCAACACAAAGATGATCAACCGAACGGCGCAGGCCTTTTGGCGCGTTGGGTTGATCGCATCTTGTCAGAATAAGAAAGGTCCAAACGGTGCATCCAGCAAAGTCCGTCATATATTTTACCACCGCCACTGGTGCGGGATACGGGCTATTGTTTTGGCTTGCGGCATTTGCCTGGATGGATTTCTTGCCGGCGGATCAAATGTTTGGGCTTCTTGCTTTCGGGCTGGCCTTTTTCCTGGTGGGAAGCGGGCTTCTTTCCTCCACATTGCATTTGGGCCACCCCAAGCGCGCGTGGCGTGCGCTCAGCCAGTGGCGCTCGTCCTGGCTATCGCGGGAAGGTTTAATCGCCATACTGACATTTATCCCAACTGGCTTTTTCGCCCTTTCGTGGGTGTTCTTCGGAGAAAATCAGGGACTGGCTGGATGGATCGGCCTTATTGGCGCCCTCATGAGCACAGTGACAGTTTTTTGCACTGCAATGATTTATGCCTCGCTCAAGTCAATTCCCGCATGGAATAATCGCTGGGTGGTGCAGGGCTATCTTGTATTGAGCTTTGCCACTGGCGCTGTTTTAATGGCGCTTCTGTTTGCGGCCTGGGGTTTTCCGGGCCTCGAGAAAGTGCTGGCGAACGCATTGATTTTCGTTAGCCTTGGCTTGGCCCTAAAGGCAGCCTATTGGAGATCGCGAATATCAGAGCCGTCGCGGTCAACATCAGGAACGGCAACGGGACTTGCTTCCTACGGTACTGTTCGTTTAATCGAAGGTCCGCATACTGAGAGTAATTATTTGCTCGAGGAAATGGGTTTTCAAATTGCGCGCAAACATGCGAGTAAACTGCGGCGAATTGCGATCGCACTGGGATTCATTGTCCCTGGAACCGCCTTGGTTGCGGCACTGAATCTGGATGCTGTATCGCCCTTGCTGTGGCTGATACCAGCTGCGTTATCCACTGGTATTGGTATTGCCACAGAGCGATGGTTGTTTTTTGCAGAAGCTCAGCACGTGGTCACGCTTTACTATGGGCGGGAACGTGCATGAGCAAGGTGTCTTATCTAACGTTACTCAATTCGGTCGAGGGTAGCGGTATAAAAAAATTGGTAACGACCGGCCACATTCATCTAAAGGAGGGTCAGATGAATCTACTGACTAAAGTAAGTAAACTTGGCGTGTTGGCTGGAGCAGGCCTTCTTGCTGCATCTGTTGTAACACCTGCGTTTGCCCAGGATGTTACAGACCAGGCACTGGGTTCGTGGAATCGCACGAACCAAGGCTGGGTCGTGGAATTCGCCATGTGCGGCGACTACCTTTGCGGTGAGATCATTTCTGGCGAGGGCGTTGATGACAACACCGGCGAAAGCGTTGTTGGCATTCAAATGCTCTTTGACCTTGAAAAGCACAGTGACGATCAATGGCGTGGTCGCATGTACAATCCTGAAGACGGGAATGAATATGCCGGTCGTGTCACGATCCTTTCGGAAAACGAAATCCGTATGTCCGGCTGTGTTGTCGGCGGCTTGATCTGTCGTTCAGAAGAATGGCCACGGGTCGAGTAAGCCCAACCATTTGGCCTTGGGCGTAGATCGCCTGCCATGGCGGGGAAAGTCCATCTGCATAAGGGTGGATTGCCAGAGTGGCATCAGCCGGGAGCCTCCTTCGGGAGCTTCCGGATGAGCCCCACAGCAGGCAGGGATGCTAGTCAAATTATTCGGTCGGTTTTTTCGTTGTACAAGGGTATCACAGCGATAACCGACCGGATGATACCGCCGAGAGACAATCTTCGTATTATCTCAGTTCACAAATCGGATTGCCCCTATGGAAGATTTCCTTCTTGCCAATGAGCCTAATGTTCGTCTGGCTTTTTTCCTGGGGATCTTCGCCATCATGGCGCTTTGGGAAGTGTTCGCACCGCGGCGGGATCTCTCAGTTTCGCGGCGCATAAGATGGACGAATAACCTCGGCATCGTTTTTCTCAACACCGCCGTTCTGCGTGTTGTGATCCCAACAGCAGCAGTGGGCCTGGCCCTGTTCGCCGAGGAAAACAGCTGGGGGCTACTCAATCAGCTAGATCTGCTTGGCTGGCAGGAATTCGTTGTGGCTGTTTTGATCCTGGATTTTTCGATCTACCTTCAACACGTCCTGTTTCATGCAGTGCCTCTGTTTTGGCGCTTGCACCGCATGCATCACGCGGACCTTGATTTCGATGTTACCACTGGTGCTCGATTCCACCCTGTCGAGATCATCTTGTCCATGATCATCAAGCTGATGGTTGTTGCGGCCCTGGGCCCATCGGCCATTGCGGTTTTGGTGTTCGAGATCGTGCTAAACGGAACGGCCATGTTCAACCACAGCAATGTGCGCATACCATTGGGCTTGGACCGGCTATTGCGATTGTTTGTGGTGACCCCGGATATGCACCGGGTTCATCATTCGGTTATTCCAGATGAGGCCAACAGCAATTATGGATTTAACGTTCCGTGGTGGGACCGGCTCTTTGGAACCTACCGTGCCCAACCTTGCGAGGGGCACGAAGGCATGACCATCGGGATTGATCAGTTCCGCGAGCCTCGGGAGCTGTGGCTTGACCGTATGTTGTTTCAGCCCTTGCGGAAAAAGGTAGGAAACTACCCCATCAATCAGCACAAAACCGACGACTAGCATACAATTCTAGTCCACCTCATGGGGAATGAGGCGGCCGCGATTTTGAACAAGGAAGGCCTTAAAGCTTTCCGCAGCTGCCGCAATGGGCTCGCCTGAAGGGCGCACCAATATCCACTTTCGCATGATCGGCAGGCCCGGCGCTTTTAGGGCCACCAAACGCCCAGCCTCAAGCTCTGCCAGAACTGTGTGTTTCGAGATCATGGCAAGGCCAAGCCCAGCGATGACAGCCTGCTTGATGGATTCATTGGTTCCCATCTCAATCGATTTATAAGCCCGTCCGCCGCCATACTGATCGAGGAACCGCTGGGCGAGGGTTCGCGTGCCCGAGCCCTCTTCCCGCATCAAAAATGTCTGTGCCAAAAGCTTTGCGGCCGGAGTTGTGCTGTAGGCGCAAAGTGGATGATCGGGCGGGGCGATGATGATGTGGGGATGTTCGCCGAGATAGTCGGTTTCCAGCGTGACGCGATCTTCCGGAGGCCGCCCCATAATCGCCATGTCGACAGACCGGTTTTTCAGCGCCTTGATGACTTCGTCCCGGTTGCCGATAAAAAGCCGCAGCTCAATGTCAGCATAAGCTTCCATAAAGGCCGCCATGATCATGGGTGCAAAATATTTGCCCGTGCTGACCACCGCCACACCGACTGTGCCCGCCTTGCCAGATTTCAGAGCCTTGATGCGATCCATCGATGTCACCATCAGCGAATCGATGCGATCATAGAGATCTCGAAGTTCCATCCCGCAGGCCGTTGGGTGCATCCCGGCCCCATCCCGCTCAATCAACTTGGCTCCTATGAGCCCTTCCAGTGTTTTGAGCTGAGTTGAGACCGCCGGGGCCGTCAGAAAGAGTTCCTCAGAGGCTGCGGCAATAGAGCCCACTCTCAGCACTGTTGAGAGAGATCTAAGCTGCTTAAGTGTAACGGTTTTTCGCTGTGGCATAAATTTATTTTATCATAAAGAAGAAAAAATTCAATTTTCTTTTGATTGGTATCCAGCCACTAATTGTGTTCACCGCTGCTTCACGGCAGCAGCCCGGAAAACAGCCCTTAAAGGGCTGCGGGCAGAAATGGGGTCCAAAGTAATGGCAATCCGACTATCTGACCGATTTGCGCAGAATATCCCCGATGACCGGCTGCGGCTGGCACTGATGCAGACTGTTGAGGCCCTGGCGACGGCGGCCGTAGATATTTCTGGCCTGTGTGCGATGGGCCCCCTCGCCGGTGCTTTGGGCAAGGCCGTGGGCACTGAGAATACGGATGGTGACGAGCAAAAAGCGCTGGACGTGCAAGCGGACGATATTGTGGTCACCAACCTGCGCAAGGCTCCTGTTGCCTATTATGTTTCTGAAGAGCGCGACGACATCAGCACGTTTGAGGCCAGCGCCCCCATCAGCCTCGCGGTAGATCCGCTTGATGGCTCTTCCAACATCGACACCAATGTTTCGGTTGGAACAATCTTCTCTATCTTTCAGACCGTCAAGGATGATCCGGAAGGCTCTTTCATGCGCCCTGGGGACGAGCAAATTGCTGCGGGCTGTTTCGTCTACGGACCACAAACAGCTTTGCTGATTACGGCGGGTGATGGGGTTGAGCAGTATGTTCTAAATCCAGCCACAGAGACTTTTGAGCTGGCGATTCCCGAGACGCGCATTCCTGTCATGGCATTTGAATATGCCATTAATGCATCGAATGACCGGCACTGGGCAGCACCTGTCAAATATTTGATTGATGATTTCTGCGCCGGTGAAGACGGCCCCATGGGCAAAAACTTCAATATGCGGTGGGTCGCCTCTCTGGTCGCAGAAGCAACACGCATTCTATCTCGCGGCGGCGTGTTTCTTTATCCCGGCGATGATCGCAAGGGATACGATCAAGGTCGGCTTCGTCTGCTTTATGAAGCCGCCGCCATGGCCATGTTGACGGAACAGGCCGGCGGCGAAGCAACCGATGGCAAGGTTCGCATTCTCGACAAAACGCCCCAATCCATTCATGCGCGCACGCCGTTGGTTTTCGGCTCATCTGATCTGGTGCGCCTGGTTGGGGAATATCACGCCAACCCCGAACTCCATGAAGCCCGCGCACCACTGTTCAATCAACGCGGCCTGTTCAGCTAGGAAGGAGCCAAGCCCATGTCGGACAAACATCCCATCATCTCCGTGACAGGCTCATCCGGTGCAGGTACGAGCACGGTCAAGCATACGTTTGATCAGATTTTCCGGCGGGAGGACGTCAACTTCGTGTCGATCGAAGGGGATGCCTTTCACCGTTATAACCGCGCAGATATGAAAGCCGAGCTGGAACGCCGGACGAATGCGGGAGAGCATTCCTTCAGCCACTTCTCAATCGAGGCCAATCTCCTGGGCGAGCTGGAAAATACGTTCCGCACGTACGGTGAAACCGGAAATGGCAAGACACGCCATTATGTCCATAACGATGAAGAGGCCGAGCGCTATGAAGTGCCGCCCGGCAATTTCACCGAATGGGCACCCCTGGCGGAAGGCTCGGACGTCTTGTTCTACGAGGGGCTTCATGGGGCCGTTGCAAACGGTGACATCAACATTGCGAAATACGCTGATTTGAAAGTCGGCGTGGTTCCGGTTGTCAATCTTGAGTGGATCCAGAAGATCCACCGTGACAAATCCCACCGGGGGTATTCCACCGAAGCTGTTACCGATGTGATCCTGCGCCGCATGCATGATTATGTGCATGTCATCACGCCGCAATTCACCCAAACAGACATCAACTTCCAGCGAGTTCCCGTGGTGGACACCTCCAATCCGTTCGTTGCGCGGTGGATACCTACTGCGGGCGAATCCCTGGTGGTGATCCGCTTTGCCAATCCGCGCGGGATCGATTTTCCTTACCTCACATCAATGATCCACGACAGCTGGATGAGCCGGGCCAATTCTATTGTCATTCCCGGCGACAAGATGGATCTCGCCATGCAGTTGATTTTCACCCCTCTCATCATGCGCCTGACCAACAAGCGGCGCCATACCTGAGGAAGGCAAATGACGTTGATGACCAAGATACCTGAGAGCGGCAGCCTCAATGAGGAAATGGCAAGTGCCATTCGTGTTCTGGCAATGGATGCTGTTCAGGCCGCCAATTCTGGACACCCCGGCGCGCCCATGGGCCTTGCGGATGCGGCAACAGTTCTGTTTGCCAAGCACATCAAAATCGATCCCACCAACCCCAACTGGCCGGACCGGGACCGGTTTGTTCTTTCCGCTGGCCATGCCTCGATGTTGCAATACGCCCTTCACTACTTGCTGGGCTATGAGGACATGTCCATCGATCAGGTGCGAAACTTTCGCCAGCTTGGCGCGATCACCGCGGGTCACCCTGAATACGGCCATGCCGCAGGTGTTGAGATGACAACCGGCCCCCTTGGCCAGGGTCTTTCCAGCGCAGTGGGCATGGCCCTTACCGAGAGAATGCTGAATGCACGCTTCGGCGATGACCTAGTGGATCATTTCACCTGGGTCATGGCAGGAGATGGCTGCCTGATGGAAGGCGTAAGCCACGAAGCGATTGATTTTGCCGGACACATGAAGCTCGGGCGCCTGGTTGTTCTGTGGGATGATAATTCCATCACCATCGACGGGGCAACCAACCTTTCAACTTCCATGAACCAGTTGGACCGCTTCAGGGCCGCTGGATGGCATGTTCAATCTGTAGACGGACATGATATGGACGCCATTGATGCGGCCATGGTGGCTGCCAAGGAAATGACCGGCCAGCCTTCTCTGATCGCCATGAAAACTGTCATCGGCAAAGGCGCACCCAACAAGGCAGGCAGTAGCTCTGTACATGGCGCCCCCCTTGGTGATGCCGAAATCGCAGGCGCGCGCCTTGCGATGAACTGGAACGCTGATCCGTTTGAAATTCCCGCCCCCCTTCTTGATCAGTGGCGGGCGGCAGGCCTGCGCAGCACCAGCGAGCGCAAAGCCTGGGAAGCGCGGTTGGAAGACTCCTCTAGCCAAGCTGTCTTCACTGAAGCCATGAGCGACGAAGTTCCTGAGGGACTGCATGCCAGTATCAACAGGCTGAAGGCTGATCTCTCCTCCATTGCTCCAAAGGTCGCCACTCGCAAGGCCTCTCAAATGGCACTGGAAGTGGTGAACGATGTCTGTGCACATACAATTGGTGGGTCCGCAGACCTGACAGGCTCCAACAACACCAAGACGGATGAGCTTGCCGCAGTGCTGCCTGATGATTTTGCGGGACGTTATATTCACTACGGCGTACGCGAACACGCCATGGCCGCGATCATGAACGGCATGGCGGTGCACAAGGGCTTTATTCCTTATGGCGGCACGTTTCTGGTTTTTGCCGGTTACATGCTGGGGGCCATGCGCCTGTCTGCCTTGATGCAGCAGCGTGTGATCTACGTCCTCAGCCATGATTCCATCGGACTTGGCGAAGATGGCCCGACCCACCAGCCCGTGGAAACGCTCGCCACCCTTCGTGCCTTGCCAAACATGCATGTATTCCGCCCGGCAGATGCGGTGGAAACAGCCGAGGCATGGGAATGCGCATTGACCGAAACATCGACACCAAGCGTGTTGGCTCTTTCGCGTCAGGGACTGCCTACCTTGCGCACGGCGCACAAGGAAGAAAACCTCACTTCCAAGGGCGGGTATGTGATCCGTGAGGCGCAGGGCGTCAGAGACGTAACCCTCATCGCCACCGGGTCCGAAGTTCACCTCGCCGTTGAGGCGGCCATTGCGCTGGGTGAAGAAGGTGTCCGGGCTGCTGTCATCTCCATGCCGTGTTGGGAATTGTTTGATGCACAAAGCGAAAGCTATCGCAACACCACGCTTGGCAAGGCACCACGCATCGCTGTCGAAGCGGCAACCGGAATGGGCTGGGAGAGATACACAAGAAATCCCGATGCATTTGTCGGCATGAACGGATTTGGCGCATCAGCCCCGGCTGAGGAACTCTATCACCATTTTAATATCACTGCAGATGCAGTCGCTGACAAAGCGCGCGCCCTGCTTCGGCTTTAACTAAATCGTAAGGACGAGAAAATGGCTCGCATAACACTAAGGCAACTGCTCGATCATGCAGCGGAACACGACTATGGCGTTCCAGCGTTCAATATCAACAACATGGAACAGATCCAGGCGATCATGAACGCCGCGCAAGTGTGCAATGCGCCGGTGATCCTTCAGGCCAGTCGCGGCGCGCGCTCCTATGCTGGTGATGTTATGTTGATCAAAATGGTCGAGGCCGCCGAGGTCATATACCCTGAGATCCCCATCTGCTTGCATCAGGACCATGGCAACAATGGCGCCACATGCTACTCTGCGCTCCAGGCGGGCTTTACCTCTGTGATGATGGATGGCTCGCTGGAAGCGGATGCCAAGACACCTGCCAGCTATGAATACAATACCGAGATCACCCGGCAGGTAACATCCGTGGCCCATGACATAGGCGCATCGGTGGAGGGTGAATTAGGCTGCCTTGGGTCGCTGGAAACAGGGACAGGAGAAGCCGAAGACGGACACGGCTTTGAAGGCAAGCTCTCCACTGACCAGCTTCTGACGGACCCGGATCAAGCCGCAGAGTTTGTTGCCGCGACCCGCGTGGATGCGTTGGCTATTGCCATGGGCACGTCTCACGGGGCGTATAAATTCTCGCGCAAACCGGACGGCGACATCCTGGCCATGAATGTGGTGGAAGCGATCAACCGCCGTCTTCCGAATACGCACTTGGTCATGCATGGCTCGTCCAGCGTACCGCAGGAACTGCAGGACATCTTCAATGCTTATGGCGGCGGCATGCCGCAAACCTATGGCGTGCCCATCGAAGAGATTGTGCGCGGCATCAAGTACGGGGTGCGCAAGGTCAACATTGATACCGATTGTCGCCTGGCAATCACCGGACAGTTCCGGAAGATCGCTCAAGAGAATGAGGCGGAGTTTGACCCACGCAAATTCCTGAAACCTTCCACCGAGGCGATGCAGGCACTTTGTACGGATCGCTATGAGCAATTCCGCACGGCAGGGAAAGCCTCAAAAATTAAGCCGATCTCCCTTGCGGCCATGGCGTCCCGCTATGCCGCAGGAGAGTTCGACCCGAAAATTACCAGCGCTATGGCTGCGCAGTAATAACGCCAGTTTTGCAAAAGGAGTTTGAAAAATGAGCAATCAAGGAAGCAATCGCGGCGGCAGCTATGACGCCGGTGTTAAGGACTACCGCGAAACGTATTGGGAACCAGGCTACGCTGTTCAGGACAGCGATATTCTCGCCTGTTTCAAGATCACGCCGCAGGAAGGCGTGCCGAGGGAAGAAGCCGCCGCGGCCGTGGCCGCTGAAAGCTCCACCGGCACCTGGACCACTGTGTGGACCGACCTTCTGACCGACATGGACTATTACAAGGGTCGCGCTTACGCCATCGAAGATGTGCCAGGGGACGACACTTGTTTCTACGCTTTCGTGGCCTACCCCATTGATCTGTTCGAAGAAGGCTCGGTCGTAAACGTTATCACCTCGCTGGCAGGCAACGTGTTTGGCTTTAAGGCTGTGCGCTCACTGCGGCTCGAGGACATCCGCTTCCCGCTTCACTATGTGATGACCTGCGGGGGCCCACCTCACGGCATTCAGAACGAGCGCGATATCTTGAACAAATATGGGCGTCCGCTTTTGGGCTGCACCATCAAGCCAAAACTGGGCCTGTCGGCCAAGCAGTACGGCCGCGCCGTCTATGAATGCCTGCGTGGTGGTTTGGACTTCACCAAGGACGATGAGAACATTAACTCTCAACCCTTCATGCGCTGGAAGCAACGTTTTGATTTCGTCATGGAAGCGGTCAACCAGGCCGAAGAGGAAACGGGCGAACGCAAGGGGCATTATCTCAATGTGACCGCGGGCACCGTGGAAGAGATGTTCAAGCGCGCTGAATATGCCAAATCAATTGGTTCGCGCATCATCATGCATGACTTCTTGACGGCAGGCTTTACCGCCAATACCTCGCTGGCCAATTGGTGTCGTGAGAACGGGCTTCTGCTGCATATTCACCGCGCCCTTCACGCCGTGTTGGACCGCAATCCGTACCACGGCATTCACTTCCGGGTGCTGACGAAGATGCTGCGCCTTTCCGGCGGTGATCATCTGCACTCAGGGACCGTAGTGGGCAAACTTGAAGGCGACCGCGACGCCACCCTCGGCTGGATCGACATCATGCGGGAGCGCTATATCAAGGAAGACCGCTCACGTGGCATCTTCTTTGATCAGGACTTTGGTCCCATGCCTGGTGTGATGCCTGTTGCCTCGGGCGGCATTCACGTCTGGCACATGCCGGCGCTGGTTGCGATCTTCGGTGACGATGCCTGCTTCCAATTTGGCGGCGGCACCCTTGGTCACCCTTGGGGCAATGCTGCAGGCGCAACGGCAAACCGCGTTGCTGCAGAAGCATGTGTGAAGGCTCGTAATGAGGGTGTCCAGGTTGAAAAGCATGGCCGCGAGATCCTGACCAATGCAGCCAAGAACTCACCAGAGCTCGCCGTTGCCATGGAGACGTGGAAGGAAATCAAGTTTGATTTCGACACGGTGGACAAACTCGATTCCGTTCAATCGGCCGCTGAATAGCTCGCACTAATTGATCGAAACCCAAATTGGGAGAACAAAACAATGACGACGAAAACCTACAAGCCCGATCCGGCGGTAATTGAACCCTTCGATAGCCGCCTGAACGATCCAGCCTCAAAACGGTTTGAAGCCCTGAGCTACCTGCCGCCCATGACTGCTGATGAGATTAAGCTGCAAATGGATCGTGCTCTTGAAATGGATTGGGACTGCGTGGTGGAACACGTGGAACCGGCCCGCGCCTCGAAAAGCTATTGGTACATGTGGAAGCTTCCCATGTTCGGCGAACGTGATGTCGATAACATCATCAAGGAAGCCGCAGAATGCCAAAAGCAAAACCCTGGCCATCATGTGCGCATCTCGGCGATTGATAAGATCAAGCAGACCATTGGTTTCTCGCTGGTGACCCACAGAGCTGCCTGATGAAAGCTGCCATATTCGATCTTGACGGAACGCTCGTGGATTCAGCGCCGGATCTGCATGCCTGCATCAATGTCTTGCTGAGTGAGAAAGGCTTCACTTCGCTTGATCTTGATCAGGTGCGTTCTTTCATCGGTCATGGTATCGGCAATTTGGTACAAAGGTGCCTTGAGGCGGCGGGCTCACCGCGCACGGGCGAGAGTCTGGCGCGTTGCATCATGCGCTTTGTTGAGATTTACGCTGCCGCGCCTGCGGCCCATGGAACTGTTTATCCCGGCGTGATGGAAACCTTGAGCAGTTTGAAAAACGATGGCTGGACGCTTGGTATTTGCACCAATAAAGCAGACCAACTCACCGATCTGGTGCTGGAAGGGTTTAGTCTCGCGCCTTTTTTCAGTGCATCAGTTTCTGGCAACACCTCTGCCATGAAGAAGCCAAGTCCGGAGCCATTGTTTGAATGCGCACGCCGACTTGATTGCCCTCTGGAGAATGTGATCTATGTCGGGGACAGTGAAACAGATGCAGAAACGGCGTGGCGGGCTTCCGTTCCGTTTGTTCTTTTCACCGAAGGCTACCGTAATGTGCCGGTGGAGGACATCTCCCATTCGGTCAAGTTCGCCAATTGGTCGGAAGCTTCACCCCTCATCGTGAGTCTTTACGGATCCACGCAGGATTAAGCCTCACCGCCTCCCCCCCCCCTTGAACGCCGGAAGGCGCATTGTGAAACTTGTTGGAATATCATGGGTTTCCTTGAGGGAGCCATCATCATTGAGCTCCTCAACAATGACTTTGCCCGCCTCAACCTTCGGGTCTTCGTATTGGTGATCCACTTGATACGTCGATCGCGCAATTCGGTTTCAATGAGCGCCTTGGTGTCACCCAGACCATCCAGCCCCAGATGCCTGATGCCCGATGTAAGGCTCTGGGGTCACAAATGTCATGGGAACTTTGTCTCGAATTCTTCGGCGCTTAAGGTCCGTATCCAGAATAAAGGCATACTCACAGGCAGGGCCGTAGCACGAGGCCCCTTGAACAGCGCCCACGACAATTGACCCAGGGTTTTCAACAAAGGCCTGCACCGAGGGCCACTACATGTGCCATTCCCTGCCCTTCTCTTTTCTTGTCTGAGTTCCACCTGTGAAAAGGCCCCAAAAAAGGGCCGACCGCCAAAATATTGGCAGATACTATGCGATTCCTTTCCCGAAATCTGAGTGTATTTTGGCTGGGTCTGGGTATTTGGAACCATTGGGCGTTCAAAAAATGCCTGCCTTCCACCATTGCAAATCTCATGTTTACATGGTGGTCAGCTATATCACCGGCACTCATCAGCTGTATTGGTTCTTCTGACAAGGAAAGATGGCTATGACCAAGAGCATTCCTGATCTCGTATCCGAAATCGAAGCCTTGCAAGTTCAGCTTGATGAGGCTCTCACCTCGCGGCGGGAAGAATTTGATTTTGAAGTCGCCGATCAGCGGGTGGTTTTTGACGAAGAAACCTCAGAACGCCACGCGTCTCATAAAAGAGGGATGATGGTGCAGTTCATGAACGCCAACCCATTCATTCTGCTTACCTCACCCTTTATCTATTCGGTTCTTCTGCCCTTTGCTCTTTTGGACCTCTTTGTGAGTGTCTATCAGTTGATCTGTTTTCCCATTTACAAAGTCGCGAAAGTGTCACGGCGCAGCTACGTCGCTTTTGACCGGCGTTATCTTGGCTATCTCAACGGTTTTGAGAAATTGAACTGCATGTACTGCTCTTATGCCACGGGAGTTGTTTCCTACGCGACAGAGATCATTTCTCGCACAGAACAATATTGGTGCCCCATTAAACATGCGCGGCACCTTTTGGGCGTTCATTCCAGATATGCCGACTTCCTGGAATATGGCGATGCTGAAGGATACCAAGACGGGCGGCGCAGACTGCGCCAAGACATACAAACTTCTGAGTGACAAATCTTTTCAGAGATTAGCGCAAGGCCGGAAGCCCCAGGATTTCTCTGACCACAGTTTCGCGCCGGGTCATGCCCCCAGCAAGTCCCTCTTCCAATGCTGTGACCGGATCAACGCCCGCGGCAGCCCGGTGCAACGCCCAAATAGCGCCAGAACGATTTGAAGACTGGCAATGGGCGAGAATGGGATAATGCGCTGGATCGCTTATGAAAGCTGAGAATTGAGAGACTTGTTCATCACTTGGTGCGCCGGGCCCCATGGGGATGTTTACATATGGAATTCCCAGCCCCGGAATGGCCGCAACCTCTTCAGCAACACCATCTTCGTCTGGTTGACGCAGATCGATAATGAGCTTGAAGCCGAGCGCCACCGTTGCCTCCAGCCCACCTTCCGTGAGCCTGCCTGCTAAGCCCACATTGGGAGCGATCTTGGTATAATTGACGATGGATGCCGGAACCTGACTACCAAAGGGCGCACGGGTTTTGTCTCGATAGCGCCCGAACTCAGGCGCAATGGTGCGCGGCGCTGCAGCATTGGCACAGCCTCCAAGTGCCAAGGCACCGGCCAAAGTTCCCGCAGCTGAGGCACCCATAAAGTTTCTTCGGTTGATCAATTTCGTATCCCTTCTGAAAACACTACTTCAAAATAGTTTTGATGCCCTCTGCCATCAGGCCCGATACATCAATCTTGTTGCTGGTATGCGGAATGCTGTTGGTGGAGATGATCGCAGCCGGATGTTGATTTTCCAACTGCTTAAATGCATCGCCCGCAAAAACCCCATGTACGCCAATACACTGGGCAGGCTTCATTCCTGCCGCATCCAAATGGCCCAAGGTTTCGATCATCGTGCGTGCTGTTGAGATGATGTCATCCACAAGCACGGGCACGCAGTCTTGCCATTTATCCAGATCAGGAACGGTGACCTTCACATCGCGATCTCCGCGGCGTTCTTTTTGCAAAACCACGTGCGGCGCACCAGCTCCGGCGGCGACCGCACCGACCCACTGCGCGCTCTCCTCGTCCGGGCCGATGAGGACCGGGTTGGTTACGTTCTCCTTGATCCACTCAGAGATGAGCGGTGCTGCATGAAGGACCTGACTTGGAACCGTATAGATCTCATTCAAAGATGAGCGCCGATGAAGATGCGGATCGATGGTCACGATCCAGTCCACCCAATCGCTCAGAAGTTTTGCAAAGTATTTCGACGTAACAGCTTCGCCCGGATGAAAGCTTTTATCCTGCCGCATATAGGCAAGATAGGGCGCGGCCAGGCCCACCGATGCGGCCCCAAGCTCCCGCGCTGTTGCCGCAAGGAATACAAGCTGCAGTATTTTCTCATCCGGCCTGTCGAGCGAAGCTACCAAGATGACTTGCCGGTCCTGAAGATCACTGTCGATCCGGGCATAGCTTTCTTCATCGGGAAAACGCCGAATTTCAAGTTGAGCTATCTCTGCTCCCAATTGGTCAGCGATTTTTTCCGCAAGGCCTTCATTTCCCGGGAAGGCCAGAACAAGCGCACTCATGATTGAGCCTGAAGCGTGATGATGCCAGGGTTGAAGACAACAAACTCGCCGGCGTAAGAAAGCTCCCCCGGTGATTGGGCATGAACGGTAAACAGCGGCTCGCCTTTCATAACCATGCTACCGAGTGAGACGTGGAGATCAATGCCAGCCGCTGGAGCTGTCGGCGCTCCCGCCAGTTTCGCCACCTTTGCAAGGCGACGATTGTCAAAGCTGACAACCTGACCTGATCGCGGAGCACTTACCACATTGGTGTAAGCCGCCTTCTTCGGGTCACGCATACCGCCCTGAGCCTCACAGATAGCTTGGAATTTTTTCCATGCTCGTCCATCAGCCAGAATGTCGCGCGCCACTTGAATGCCGCTGCCTTCGGGCGCTTTGTTTGCCATCTCAATTATTTCCCCGGCAAGAAGGATAGCACGCTCGCGCAGGTCCGCTGGTGCATGTTCTTCATCGCGCAAAACCGCCAGCACCTCTCGCGCTTCAAGAACCGGCCCGATGCCTTGGCCCACGGGCTGGGTCCCATCGGTAATAACAGCGCGGGCCACCAGCCCCAACTCCCCCGCCACGCCGACCAAATCGTTGCAAAGTTCCTTGGCGACTTTGTTGTTGCGAACTTTTGCGGTTGGTCCTGTTGGCAGGTCAAGCACCACATGAGTAGATCCCGCCGCCACCTTTTTCGAAAGAACCGAGGCCACCAATTGACCTTCGCTATCAATATCAAGCGCGCGTTCTATACGGATCAATACTTCATCCGCCGGGCTAAGCCGCATGCCGCCACCCCACACAATACAGCCGCCTTCGGTTTCAACCACACGCCGCATAGCAGCGAGATCAAGATCAACACGCGTCAGCGTTGCCATCGTATCTGCGGTGCCCGCAGGCGAGGTAATCGCCCGCGATGAGGTTTTGGGCATTGTAAGGCCATGCGCCGCAACAATAGCCACAATGATGGGCGTGGTTCGATTGCCGGGGAGGCCGCCGACGCTATGTTTGTCAACAATCGGTGTGCTGCCCCACTCCAACCGCTCCCCCACATCAATCATGGATTTGGTTAGCGCGACCATCTCGTCCCGATCTAGACTGGCGCCGGCACATCCCAAGACAAAGGCCGAGAGCTGGATATCTGAATACCGCCCATCCACCACATCATGGATGATGGCATCAAAGTCTTGTTGATCAAGCCGGTTGCCATAGATCTTCGATCGCACCTGGCCAAGCGATGTCAGCGGCACCGGATGGTCCGCCTGCACAATAGCTCCTTCGCGAAGATCAAGTCGTTGCCAGGCCGCTTCTGAAAGACCCATTTCGCCATGCTGCAGCAAATCCCCGGCGATAACATTCAGGGTCGCTACAATACTTTTCTTGCCATTCCACACTTCCACGCGCCGATGGGCGGTAAAGCCCTCCGCGCGGCAAACATGACAATCGCGCCGCATGTAGATAACGGCTTCTCGCGATGTATCGATACCAAGTCGCCGAGCCCGGAGGGAGGCTGCGCCCTGAGGTCCCTGCCTGTCACCAGATGTCTTGTTGCTGCTCATTCTTGCATCTGTCTTTCTAAGTTAGCTCAACTTGATCCCCGTGAGCGGGCACATCGCAGCCCCAACTCAGATCATCCCGAATACGATCCGCAAGGGCCGCCGAGGCCATTGGTTCCCCGTGGGTGACAAATGTCATCTTAGGAGGATTTTCAAAATGACCCAACCAACCCATAATCTCGTCTTGATCCGCATGGGCCGAGAGAGTTTTTAAGTGAGCGACCTCTGCGCAAATTGGAACCATGCGTCCATGGATTTTGACTTCCTTTGCACCATCGGCGATTTGCGCGCCCCGTGTTCCTTCCGCCTGAAAGCCAGTTATCAGAATAGTGTTCTTGCTTTCCGGGGCAAATCTCTTCAGGTGATGCAGAATGCGCCCGCCGCTAGCCATACCGCTGGCCGACACAATGATGCGCGGCATGGGGCCTTCATCGAGAGCCTTTGATGCCTCGACAGATCGCGTATAGCTCGCTTGCTGAAATGTAGAATTGCATTGTTTGGCGGTCAGGCGGTGTTCACCCAGGTGACCGCAGAATATATCGCTCGCGTTGATCGCCATGGGGCTGTCGAGGAAAACCGGCAGGTCAGGGATGCGGCCCTGCTTCTTGAGCTCCGCAATGTGATAGAGAAGCGATTGCGAACGGCCAACGGCAAATGAGGGAATGATAACCGAGCCCCCTCTCGCGGCGGTTCTCGTGATCACCTCCGCGAGCGTGTCATAGGGGTTTGTCTTTTCATGGTGACGATTGCCATAGGTCGATTCAACGACCAGGTAATCAGCTTGGCTTAAGGCCTCGGGCTTTCGCATGGTCGCACTGTTCGGCCGGCCTAAATCTCCTGAAAAGACGATCCTGCGCCCGCCCCACGTCAGCTGAACAAAGGCCGAGCCCAGAATATGCCCTGAAAGGGTCAGCTTCACGCTGAGCCCATCTCCTAGATCAAATTCCTCATCAAAGTCGATGGGTCTGAAGCTTTCCAGAGAGGCAGCCGCCTGGGCTTCTGTATAGATGGGCAAAGCTGGCTTGTGCCGGGAAAAGCCTTTGCGATTGGCATAGTCGGCATCCTTTTCCATGAGATAGCCGCTATCGGGAAGAAGGATTTCGCAAAGATCTCGCGTTGCATGGGTCGAGATCACGGGGCCCTTGAACCCTTGCTCGACCAGCACGGGAATATAGCCTGAGTGGTCAAGATGGGCATGGGTAAGGATGACAGCATCCAGAGAACTTGGCGGAAACGGAAGTCGCTGCCAGTTTCGCTCCCGTATCTCCTTGCGCCCCTGAAAAATACCGCAGTCTACAAGAATTCGGCGGCCACTTGCCTCAAGCAGATACTTTGAGCCGGTTACCGTTCCAGCGGCCCCAAGGAAGGTGAGTTTGATGGCACCCGATTCATCCGTCTTCATATCAGTGTTTTATCAGGTCGCATTGCCCCTGTGTGTGAAAAGTTCTCATTTGGGACCAAATCCAACACAATTCCTTTCTGATCAGATGCGTGCGACCCTATTCCTCAAAGCCATGCCTCAGGAGGGCTACCAGGCTTTGTTTCAGGTGCGAATTCGGCTAAGAAGATCAGGGTCGATCGAGGGCTTGGCGGAGATGCAGAAATAAGGGGGCGAATGCCAGTATGAAGAGCGCGCAAAGCTCCGATGCGACCAAAGATGCTCCGTACACGCATGGCCCAAGCTGGCACAGCTTAACCCCTGAGCACGTACTTAAGAACCTTCAGGCACGGGCGGGTGGGCTTAGTGACAGTGAGGCAGCCACACGGCGCAGCAGGTACGGCTCCAATACAATTCCAGATCGCCCACCGGTGGGCATTGCTATTCTTTTCTTACGCCAATTCAAAAGCCCTCTCATCTATGTCCTGCTGGCCGCTGGCATCGTGTCGTTGAGCCTTTCCCATTGGGGGGACGCAGGCTTTATTCTCGGCGTACTTATTTTGAATGCCGTCATCGGTACCGTCCAGGAATGGAGGGCTGAGACAGGTGTTGCGGCCCTTCGGAAGATCTTGCGGGTTTTTACGTTGGTCATTCGGAATGGCGTGCAAAAGAAAATGGGCTCAGAAGAACTGGTACCAGGCGATGTCGTCTTACTGGGTTCCGGTGATGCAGTTCCCGCTGATCTTCGCCTGCTTTCGTCTCACAGCTTGCGCCTTGATGAGTCATTGCTCACCGGCGAATCCACTGCCGTCGAGAAAAGCGCAGATGTACAATTCGATGCCAACGTCGGGCTTGCGGATAGAACCAACCTTGCTCATGCAGGCACATTGGTGCTGGCCGGACGCGGGACAGGGGTCGTATGCGAAACCGGCATCCATACTGCGGTTGGCCGGATCGGGCAGCTTATTGCTGGCAAGCAAACCTCTCCGCCTCTTGTCTTGCGCCTTGAGCAATTTGCGCGCCGCCTGACCACCATCATGAGCGTCGTCATTGTTGCCATCGCCTTGTCGCAGCTCATTCAAGGTGCTGAACTTGCCTATGTCTTCTTCTTCGCCGTAGCCCTTGCTGTTGCAGCGATCCCCGAAGGTTTGCCTGTTGCTATTACCATCGCTCTTTCTATTGCTTCAAGGCGCATGTCCCTGCGCAATGTGATCGTCCGTCTGCTGCCCGCCGTCGAAGGCCTGGGGGCCTGCACGCTTATTGCAACCGATAAGACGGGCACATTGACCTTGAATCGTCTCACAGCAAAGCGTGTCATTCTGCCCGATGGCCAGGATTTTGAGATTGGCGGTGAGGGGTTGGAGACAACTGGTGCTGTCTTGTTTAATGGCGAGGTGACCACGCCAAACAACGGCCTCAAGCGCCTGGGCCAAAGCGGGGTGTTGGCCAACGAGGCGGAACTGCATCATGTCGACGACGCCACGGAAGTCAGTGGCGACATGCTGGATGTAGCGCTTCTGGTTCTGGCCGAGAAACTTGAGCTGACGCGGAGCGATCTTTGTGCCCAAAATCTGGAAGTCGACGTCATCCATTATGAATCAGCCGCGCGCTTTGCAGCTTCCTTCCGCCGTAGCGAGGATCAAACATGGGCACATGTGAAGGGAGCCCCTGAAACGGTACTGACCATGTGCGGTGAGGGTGCTAGTGGCCGTCTCAGCTCAATCGCGCAGGATCTTGCAACTGAAGGCTACCGCGTTATCGCTCTGGCTTCCGCGCCCGTTGATGATGAGGCGCTGCGAACCGATCCACACCAGGCCCTGACGGCGCTGGAGTTCCTGGGCTTTGTTGGCTTGATCGACCCGGTTCGGCCGGAAGTACCAGGCGCGATCAGACGCTGCCACAGTGCAGGCGTGGACGTAAGAATGATCACCGGAGATCACCCCGCAACAGGCCTTGCCATCGCGCGCCAATTGGGGATCGCCAATGCGCACGGCGATGTGGTCACCGGGACTGATCTTGCATCACTGGACGAGGCGGAGCGGCTGGAGAAAATTCGCGAGGCAAAGGTTTTTGCCCGCGTTGAACCTGAACAAAAGACGATCATCGTTCGCGGGCTTCAAAATGCGGGGCACTTCGTGGCGGTCACGGGCGATGGCGTAAACGATGCTCCAGCCCTGCAGGCAGCTCACATCGGTGTTGCCATGGGGGCCAGCGGTACCGATGTAGCTCGCGGTGCAGCAGACCTCATCATCGCAGATGATAACTTTGCCTCCATCGTAAATGGCATCGAGGAGGGACGCGGCGCATATGACAATATCCGCAAAGTCATTTGGCTGCTCATCAGCACCGGCGCAGCGGAGATCGTGCTTTTCCTGGCCGCAGCGGTAACAGGCCTTCCCATGCCTTTAACACCGGTGCAGCTCTTGTGGCTCAACCTTGTGAGCAACGGCATCCAGGATGTTGCGATGGTTTTTGAAAAACGCGAACCTGGCCTGATGGCGCGGCGGCCACGCTCACCCAATGAGGCCATTTTCAATCGCACCATGATTGAGAAAACCCTGCTTTCGGGTGCTGTGATGGGCCTTGTTGCCTTTGCGGTCTACTATTGGCTTCATGCCAACCCTTCGATCACGCCCTTCGCCACACACAATCTCTTGTTGCTGCTAATGGTTCTTTTCGAGAACGTACATGTTTTCAACTGTCGATCCGAAGAGCGATCTGCCTTCACCGTGCCGTTAAGCGCTAACCCTTTTTTGATCGGCGCCGTGATCGCTGCCCAGGGCCTTCACATTGCGGCAATGTACACACCGGGCCTTCGAGAGGTGTTGGATGTTGAACCCGTAAGCCTCGCTGAATGGACCTGGCTCCTGGGACTTGCCATGATGCTTTTGTTCACTGTCGAGATTTACAAGTGGATGCACCGCACATGGCTTTAGCTTGCGTTGGCGACAAGAGTTTCAGAGTATCACGTGGATGAGAACTATTCGACAGATCAAATGAGCGACGACCAGAACGATCAATCGAGCGTTGTTAAGTTCCTCTCAACTCCAGACGCATTTGGGGTCGCGAGCGATCATGTCGAAATTCGAGAGACACATATTTCGTTGATTTTCCTGGTGGGTGACCGAGCCTACAAGCTGAAGAAACCCGTCGATCTTGGCTATCTCGATTTTTCCACCCTGGACAAACGTCGCGCGGCCTGTGATGTGGAACTACACCTCAACAGACGAACTGCCCCGCAAATCTATGAAGCCCTGATACCGGTCACACGAGACGATAGTGGGCAGCTGTCCCTTGATGGCAAAGGCAAACCCGTTGAGTGGCTCATCAAGATGAAGCGTTTTGATGAGGCCTTCCTTGCCAGCAATCTGGCACGGGAAGGCAAGCTGACACTTGAAATGCTTGAAGCGCTGGCAAGGGAGATAGCATCGTTCCATACGGCAGCAACGCCCACGCCCAATTTCGGCGACCCGAAAGCAATGGGCAAAACCATCGCCTCAAATCAACAGCACCTGGAAGGCTTTGAGGGAAAGGTACTTGCTTCAGATACAATCAAGGCTCTTCAGAGAAAGAATGGGGTCGCACTTCAGACAGCCGCAGATCTTTTGGAGAAGCGCCGCTCATCCGGATATGTGCGTCGGTGCCACGGTGATCTTCATCTGGGCAACATATTTTTTGAGGCCGCCCGACCGGTTCTTTTTGACTGTATCGAGTTTTCCGAAACCATGGGCTCCATCGATACTCTCTATGACCTGGCTTTCTTGCTGATGGACCTGCTTCACTTAAACCTTCGTAACGGCGCCAATCGAGTGCTGAACACTTACTTGATCAGCTTGGAGATGAAAGATCGAGAAGCAAACCTTGAGGCACTATCCCTTCTACCCTTATTTCTATCGGTGCGTGCTGCCATCCGATCTCATGTTACAGCCCAGACGGCTCAAGCCCTCGACACCAAATCTCGTGAGGGCGGGTCAACAATTCAATCTGACGCGCAAATCTATTTAGACGAAGCCTTGGCATTTCTTGATGCCGCCCCAAACGCCCTGGTGGCTGTGGGCGGGCTTTCTGGATCTGGCAAGTCTACGGTGGCCCGCGCTCTTGCGCCAAACCTCGGACCTGCGCCCGGCGCCATCATCCTGCGCAGTGACGAATTGCGGAAACGCCTATCTGGAAAGGGTCCTAAAAACCGCCTTGGCTCTGAGGCGTACACGGAGACAATGACCCGCAAGGTATATGATAAAATGATCACGGACGCGCGCATCGTACTTGAAGCTGGCCATTCTGTGATTGTGGATGCGGTTCACGCGCGACCGGATGAGCGCACGGCCCTCGAGCAACTTGCCGGAGAACTCGGCGTTCCATTCGTGGGCCTGTGGTTGGACGTTCCGACCTCAGCGATGGAAGCGCGCATCGCTGCACGTGTCGCTGATGCCTCAGACGCCACTATAGAAGTCTTGAGAGGTCAGCTTTCATATGATCTAGGCGAGATCACATGGAAGCGGATTGATGCCTCCGGCGGCCTGGAAGAAACGGTGCGAACGGCTTCCAGTTATCTTGATTGAGAAGATCTCCCAATCAGAGAGTTGTTTTTGCTGCAGACAAGTACGCCAGTCCTCTGTAAATTCTGAGCCATAATGAAAACTCACCCAGGAGATGATCGATTATGCGCGCGGGCCTCAAAACAAAATTGAAATCCATAGTGTTCGTCTCTCTCCTTACTTTGACGGGCCTTACTTTGGCGGGATGCCAAAGGCAAGAAGAGGCAGATACGACAGCCCAGAGCCCGGAAGCGGACTTGCGCGCGCTTCATGAACGCCTTCTGATTGTGGACACTCACGTGGATATTGGGGCGCACTACGCTACGCATGAGTTGGACCCCGGTGGGCTCACCTCCGCCCAGGTCGACTTGCCCAAGATGCGTGCGGGCGGCATCGATGCAGCCTTTTTCATCGTCTATGTTAGGCAAGGTCCCTTGACGCCTGAAGGATTTGCGTCAGCTCGTCAGGCTGCGGAAGACAAATACCAAGCCATTGACCGAATGATACGCAGCTATCCTGACCAGATTGCACTTGCGCGCACCGCAGATGACGTTGAAGCGATCGCTGCCAACGGCAGGCGCGTTGCCCTGATGGGCATGGAGAATGCTTATCCTCTGGGCTTGAATGTTGATGACATTCCGTTCTGGGCCGAGAGAGGCGTGCGTTATGTCTCGCTGACCCATTTCGGTAATAACCAATTTGGCGGCAGCTCTGATCCCAATGTGGAAATGGGCGAAAGTGAAATCGACCCAGGGATTAGCGAGCTTGGCCGGGAACTTGTTACAGCCCTCAATGATAATGGCATCATGGTGGATGTCAGCCACGTGGGCAGAACAACCATGATGGAAGCGCTCGAACTTTCCCGCGCGCCCATCATCGCGTCACACTCCGGTGCATTCGCCGTCTTTGAAAACGCACGTAATCTTGACGATGAACAGCTGCGCGCCATTCGCGATAATGGCGGCGTGGCGCAAATGGTCGCGTTTAGAAGTTATGTGCACGCTAGAACCCAAGAACACGACCAGGAAGTCGCAGCCTTGCGCGCACGACTTGGGTTAGAGACCCGCCAAAGCAGGATGCATGCTGCTCCCGAGTTACGTCAAGCTTATCGGGAAGAGTTCCTCGCCCTGCGCGCGCGCTTTCCTGATGTGACCGTTGCGCATTTTGTTGATCACATTGATCATGCCGTGTCTGTGGCTGGTACCGATCACGTGGGCATTGCTTCGGATTTCGATGGCGGCGGCGGCGTTCTGGGTTGGGACAATGCATCGCAAACCCTTGAGGTAACGCGGGAACTTGTAAACCGTGGCTATTCCGAAGAAGACATGGCCCAGCTTTGGGGCGGCAATGTGCTGCGTGTCATGCGCGCCGTTGAGGCGGTAGCCCGTTAGGAGGTTGGAGGGTTGGACCTGCCTTCAGCTTGAGCCAGTCAACGACCATACGCTCAACCTGCCGCATTGGTCGGCGCCCTTCCCGGACAATCCAATATGCATCATTGAGGTTCACTTCAACCTCACCGAAAGGGCGCGCCAGAAGACCATTTAAGAGGTCATCTTCTGCGAGCCGTGCACGGGCCAATGCAATACCCAACCCTTGCAATGCTGCGCGCAACACCAGATCAGATGATGTAAATCTAGGTCCTGCAGCAACCGCAGCTCCTTCAACTGGACAGAGTTCAAACCAGCTTGCCCAGGATGCGCTCGGGTCGCGGTCATGAAGTAACGGCCATTTCGTTAGGCAGGCTTCACCATCGGGCCGACCAGCATCTTCCCAGGAACGCGCCTGCACCACCGGGAAAAGTGCGTCATCCATCAGCGGCTCAGATTCCAGTCCGCGCCAAGGACCCTGCCCCATCCGAATACCGAGATCTGCGTTCTGGTCGGCTAGGGACCCGAGCCCAGCATTGGCAATCACAGAGATTGTAATGCTGGCATGAGTTGCTTCGAAATCGGCAAGGCGCGGCAATAACCATCGCGCGGCAACCGAGGGGGCACAGGCAATACTAACGGTGTTAGGGCTGGTTATCTCGCGCACCCGTTCCGTTGCACGCTGCAAGCTTTGCAGATTACTGGCCGCGGCCTTTGCCAGCATTTCGCCTTGGCCGGTGAAGTTGAGAGTTCGCGCGCCACCTTTCTCGAACAGGGGGGCTCCTAGCCATGCCTCTAGTTCACGAAGATGTCGGCTTACTGCAGAATGACTTACCCCCAGCTCCCGGGCAGCTGGTCTGACACCGCCTTTGAGCTTTACCGCGGCCAAGGCACGAAGGGCATTGAGAGGAAGAGATTTCATGGTCTAATTATTAGACCAATATGGCTCTATTTTCAACCATGCTTTGCGAAGTTCTCCTCCTAAGATTGCTCCCAGGCGAAACGCATCAGACGAAGAGGTAAAAATGGGGCAGGTTGTAAATGGAGTATGGCAGGATGCGGACACGACCATTCAAAATGGCGCCTACGAGCGAGCGCAAAGCATCTACAAATCTCATAGCCTTGAACCCCTCAATCCTTTTCGCGAACCAACCCGATATCATTTGATTGCATCAGAGACATGCCCCTGGTCGCATCGCGTCCGCATCCTTCGAGTCCTGAAGGGTCTGCAGGGCGTCCTGCCCTTATACATGCCCCATGGACCTCGGATCGAAGGGATTTCTCTTAACGAAGGTCTCCCTTGGTCCATTCCTGGTACGGATCAATCTATCGTTCATCTACACCAACTCTATAGTTTCGCTGATCCGAACTATTCCGGTAGATCGACGGTCCCGGTCTTGTGGGACGCCAAGGAGAAACGAGTCATCTCGAACGAATCCGCTAACATCATGCGAATACTTGATGAGGTATCCACCGAGGGCCATCAATCAGATGTTGTTTTCGCACCGAGCTCGCTGATCCATAGAATCGATGAAACAAATGATTGGATTTACTCAGGACTCAATAACGCCGTCTATCGTGCCGGTTTCGCCGAATGTGAAACCATTCGTCAAGATGCCGCAATCGAAATTCTGGAAACTCTCATCAAGCTAGACAAACGACTATCCAAACGCCGCTTTCTCTTAGGGAAAATTCTTACAGAATCGGACTTGCGGCTTTTCCCAAGCCTCGCGCGATTTGATGCAGTCTATGCGCCTCTCTTTGTTGGGCTGGATTACCGGCTAACTGACTATCCCAGCCTGTGGGCTTATGCTCGCGACCTGTATTCCATCCCAGGCATCGCATCGAGTATCGACTTTCTGAAAAACTGGCTCTCCAGTGCAGAAAGTGATGTTGTATCGGTGTCAGTGCCGACCCCGCCCACCTTTCCCGACTGGACCATACCGCATGGCCGCGAGCTCCTCAGCGAAGCTCGGCTCATGCTTCGCTCTGGAGAACATATCTCCTTGCAGGGTTTTTGCGAAGAGTTCCCGGCGACGTCCATCTGATGACAAGCTTATTGCCTATTCTTGCAATGGCCATGACCATTGCAATCACCCCCGGCCCCAACAATTTCATCGTTCTCAACGCAAGCTCCCGCGATGGCTGGCATGCTGCGCTGATCCCTATTGGCGCCATCCTCACTGGAGCGACAGTCCTGATCGTGATATCTCTTCTGGGGCTCGGCGCGCTTGTTGTTGGCAACCCGCTCATCATGCAAACGATCACCATCGGGGGTGCGGCCTACCTCGCCTGGATCGGGTTCAATCTCGCAACTTCAGACCCGGAGCAATCCCTTGCCCATCGGGGCCCGCTGCCCATTGGCTTCACACCGGTCGCCCTGTTTCAGTTGTTCAACCCAAAGAGCTGGGTCTTCGTAACCACGAGTACCAGTGCCGTCTTGCAAACTGGAGGCAGTGCGTTTCATCTCATCGCAATATTGCTTGGCGCGGCAATTATTGGCTTGAGCATTTGGGCGAGCGCTGGCGCCGCCCTCTCTCGATGGCTCAATTCCCCCAACAAGAACCGGCTCCTCAACATGTCTATGGGAGGGGCCCTAACCCTTTCAGCTCTAACACTTATCTGGTCAGGCTTTCGCTAAGAAAAACGACCCTCTCCAATATCTGCCCGACGGCTGCAACAAGATCTCCTGCGCCAATTTGCCAGATTTGCCCCGGTGTCGTAGCATTTGAGGCAAGCAGCACCAGGCGGTGCAGGGATTGCAGGTGGCGCAAATGAAGAGTTTACAGGAACTAACCGATGCAACGGACGGCCATTCCGTCAGAGAGATGCTACGCTATCTCATGAAGGATTGTTTCCCGGGGGAAGTGGCGGTCACCGCATCGCTCAAGGCTCCCAGCATTGTGACCCTTCAACTGATCTCCGAAATTGACCCCTCAACGCCAGTATTCTTTTGTCACCCGCGTCCGGTATTTCCGGAAAGTGAGAAGTTTCGCGCTGAAATTGTCGAGTTGCTGAGCCTGACCAATGTCAACGTGATAACGCACAGTGACCCAATCAAACAGGGCCGCCCCTATGAACGGTGCGAACGTTTATGGAATGAGGTTGCTGGCGGCGGCAAGATCCGTGAGACTATCCATCTTCACGAAACACTTGCGCCTTATAAGTGCTGGATCAAAGCGGCCTACCATGATCGCGCCGAAGGATCGGCTTCAACCCGGTTGGACCTCCACGGGGATATGGTAATCGTTGATGCCGTACACGGACGAAGCATGCAGATCATCAGCAGGTTCATGCATGCACACCACCTGCCGCATCACCCCAAAATCCGCCGCCGCAAAATCCATGTGAGCCCGGCGCAGAAGGAAGCTCCAATAATGAGCTATCACTTCTGATCCGCTCAGTAGTTACTTCTTGGCAAGCGCTTCGAGTTTGTCCGAGCGGATGGTATTGCGATGCAATGCCGCATCTTTCTTGGCTTCCATCCCAAAGGCCACCGCCATCAACTGACTATAGAAAACCACCGGCATATTGAAGCTTGTGCCGAACTTCTGATTGATCTCGTCCTGATACATTTCCACATTTGTCTGACATAAGGGACAAGGTGTGGCGATCACATCAGCACCGGCATCTTCCGCCGCCTGCACAATGTCCTTTATTAGATGAAGCGTCCTGTCCGGGCTCATCACCGCGACGGACCCGCCGCAGCATGATGTTTTGGGATCAAAGGCAACGGCCTCCGCCCCGCAAGCACTGGCAAAGTCGTCGAGGAATTCTGGGTCTTCATAGGTGTCGTAGTTACCGCCACCGTCCGTACTGGCAAAGGGGCGCACAGTTTGGCAGCCCACATAGCCTGCGACTTTCAAACCCTCAAGCGGATTGGTCACCCGCTCTTTGATTTTCTCCGTACCAACCTCGTTGACGATGACCTCGCACATATGGCGAACCTGAAGATCATCCGTATAGGTCTTGTCCCCTGCCGCTAATGCTTCATTGACGCGGGAACGAGCCGCTACATCGGACTTGATTTTCTCATTGCCCGAGTGCGTGTTGAGATAACAGGCAGCACAAGCAGTAACCACATCGCGGGGGCCTTGTTCTTGCGCCATGGCAAGGTTGCGCCCGGTCAATGCCAAATTGGGCAGCGTGCCACCGCCAATAGTGCCGACCGATGCACCGCAACAGTTCCAGTCGCTGATATCATCCAACTCGATCCCCAGCTCCGGAGCTACGGCGCGAACAGACTCGTCCAGATGCTTGCCCGCCCCTTGGGAGGAGCAGCCGGGATAATAGGTGAAGGTTTTTGTGGGCGTTTGCTCACTCATTGGCCAGCTCCGTCACGTTTATCGATTTCTGCTGCCTTGTCCAAAATGGCCTTGAGGCCCTTTTTGTCCTTGATGGCATGAGGCGCGGTCAAGTGCATGCGCCCTGCCTTGATCAGGCCAAAGGCGATCTTGAGGTTTGCAAGCCCGCGCTTGATGCCCTCGGCAAAACCAAATGAGAAATAGTAAAGCGCTGTCACCAACCTCTCGTCAGTGCGCCCGAACGCTGCAGCACTCCACCAGAAGGATTTGGCAAATTTGTTGTTTTCCGTCTTGTCCGCATAACCCATATCGGCAGCCTTGGCGGCGAGATCCTGCAGAATGTAGGTCACAGGTACTTCGCGAGGGCAGCGCACCACACAGCGATAACAAGAGGTGCAGTTCCAGATCGTGTTGGAGCTGAGCACTTCTTCTTTCATCCCCGCACGGATCATCATGAAAAGCTTGCGCGGGCCATAATCCATCTGCGCCCCGATGGGACACGAACCCGAACACACGCCGCACTGCATGCACATGGAAAGCTTGTCACCGCCATTGACGTTGTCGCGGACCCAACGGGCAAAACCCTGGTCGTATTTGCGCGTGGCGGGATCTGGCAAAGGAGTTGTCATCGTCTAAAACCCCTTCAATGGGCTGAGCCCAACGTTATCAATGTCGCCGGCGAAGGTGTCAACCAGCTCACAGACGCGCCCTGAGTCAGCGATGGAGACTTCCTTGAACTGAACCCGTTCTTCTTCCAGCATCAGGCTTTTCAGCGTGTCGCCGATTTTCGACATACGTTCCTTGGCCAGGCCGCTGCCTTTGACGAAGTGGCACTGATAATCATCGCCGGACTTACAGCCCATGAGCATGATACCGTCGTAGCCGCTTTCCAGCGCGGTCGAGACCCACAAGGTCGTCACCGACCCCAGGCAGCGCACGGGCACAACGCGAATATAGGGGCTGTATTTGCTGCGATTGATGCCCGCCATATCCAGCGCCGGATAGGCGTCGTTTTCACACGCGAGCAACAAGAGCCGCGGCTTTTCATCAAACTCGTCGGGAACATCCACCGCCTTGATCATGTCGGAGACCATGGGCACGTTGTAGTTCTTGAAACTGATGGTCCGAACCGGGCAAGCCCCCATGCACGTGCCGCAACGGCGACAGCGGGTAGCATTGAGCTCCGGATAGCCGTCTTCTTTTTCATCGATGGCCCCGAAAGGACATTCCACGGTACAGCGGCGACATTTGGTACAAATGTCCAAGCCGAACTCAGGATAAGACAGGTCCCCTGCCCGTGGGTGCACAGCGCGCGCATCATCAGCAGCGCGCATGGCCTGGATCGCTTTTAGCACAGCGCCTTGGGCATCTTGTTTGGCTTCGGCCACCGTCATGGGCCGTCGCACGGGGCCACATGTGTAAATGCCGGAGCGCCGCGTCTCATAGGGAAAGCAGATGTAGTGAGAATCGGCAAAGCCATTGGCCAGAACTGGCAGGTGCGGCCCCTGGCGATACTGCAGATTAAGGACAGGACCGCCTGGCATGGCAGCATCGTCCGTATCCGCATCATCTTCTACAGGTTTTTCCTCACCACCGTTAACAAGCTTG
>JAJFIL010000305.1 GCA_021774965.1 Alphaproteobacteria bacterium | reverse complement strand
CGACTTTTGATGAAGTGGAAGTCAGCTGGACGCAGGAAGCTTTGGATTACCTGGAAGGATTTCCTGAAGGGCATGTCCGGCGCAGAGCGCAAGCCAGGATCGAGAAAAACGCCCGCATCCAGAAAATTTCCGCAATCTCAGTCGCATTTGCCAGCAAGATTGTCAATGAAAAAGCCATCAAGGAAAATGTTGACGGCAATGGCAAAGCCAGTGAAAAAGCCAGCGGCACTCCCAAAACCATTCAGGAGATCATGGAGTTCGGCGGCACCTTTCTTCCAGAAGACTTTAACTGGTCGAAAGAGGCTTTGGAACGGTTGGAACGGGTTCCCAAAGGTTTTATGAGAGACAACTCCCAATCCCGGGTCATGGGTTACGCGGGGGCAAATAATATTAAAGATATTTCCCTGGAAGTTTGTGAAAAGGGAATTGCCGAATCGGTTAAATTGATGGAAGACGCCATTGCCGGTGGCGCTGGGTTGGAAGACTTTTTACCCAAAAAAGAGGTAGAAGCTTAATTCAAAAGTTCATAATTCCTTTATAGGATTCTTATAAGCCCCTTTGTTGTTGGTAGCAATCAACGCGAGGGGGCTTTTTTTGTGAGCATTAGTTTTTTTGGGACGACAGATTTTTCATTGTAATTCAGTTATCATAAATTATTGTTAACTGTTTATGAAAAGTTAAATATGAAACTCATCCTCACTCTATGTAGTTTTCCAGGTTTGATTTGGGCTTATTTTAAATATCCTTTTTTAAATCAATTCGACTGGGAATGGCTGATTTTAGCATTTTTTATTTATTGCTTCCTTTTGCTTCGATTATTAGTGGAGGTTTTAGAATCTCCCGGACAATATGGTTTTAGTGGGAAGTCCTCAGGTGGTGGAAGTGGTGGGTTCATGAGTGGGGATAGCGGTGGAGACTGTGGCGGTGGTGGTGATTGTTGACGTGGGCAACGTTTTATTTATTCTATATGGATTGAGGAATTAAGCGAGGATGCGATTTAATAACGTTAATGTTGAGGCGTTGGCCTACCATTTACCGGATAACGTGGTCACCTCTGAAGATCTTGAAGATCAGATGGCCCCTTTATACGAAAAATTGAAACTCCCTGTGGGCCGACTGGAGTTGATGACAGGCATCCGCGAACGGAGGTTTTGGGATGAAGGGGTGGCCCCGAGCGAAATCAGCGCCATTGCAGGAGAAAAAGTCCTTGTAAAATCGGGCATCGACCGTTCGATGATCGGTTGCCTGATCAGCGCCTCCGTGTGCAGGGATTTTTTGGAGCCTGCTACCGCTTCCCTGGTTCATCATAATTTACGCTTGCCAAAAAAATCGCAGGTATTCGACATATCTAATGCCTGTCTGGGGGTTCTCAATGGCATGGTGCACATCGCCAACATGATCGAACTTGGACACATTCAGGCGGGGCTGGTGGTGGCGGGAGAAAACGGCGGTCCCCTGGTTTTTAATACCATTGAGACTCTTCTCTCATCTCCCCAGGTCACGCGCAAGGATATTAAAAAATCTTTCGCATCCTTTACGATCGGTTCTGCGGCTGTCGCCGTCTTGTTGACGCATAGAAATATATCCCAAACGGGCCATCGTTTGCTGGGTGGAGTGTCCTTTGCCGCCACCCAGTTCAATGATCTGTGTCGCGGAATCGAAGACAGCGGTAGTAGTTTTAAAGGGGCTCCTTTAATGGATACCGATTCCGAGACTTTAATGAAAGAAGGCTGTGCTTTGGCCGGGGAAACCTGGCAATCTTTTAAGCGCACGATGAACTGGAAAAACGACGATGTGGATCGTGTGTTCTGCCATCAGGTTGGAACGATGCACCGAAAACTTCTTCTAGAAACCATCGAAATGGATATGGATAAGGATTTTCCCACACTGGAAACCCTGGGGAACACCGGGTCTGCCTCGCTTCCTGTTACATTGGCTATGGGAGAAGAGCAGGGCGTATTACAGAAGGGGAGTCACGCGGCTCTTCTAGGAATCGGGAGTGGACTCAATAGCCTCATGCTGGGCATTGAGTGGTGATCCGGTTTCAGCAATTCGAAGAACTCTATCCCTTTAAGCCCCAATCGATAAAGCTGGGTCCTCTCCGCTATAATTATCTGGATGAAGGACAGGGGGAAGCTCTGCTGATGCTTCACGGCAACCCCACGTGGTCGTTTTATTACCGCAACCTGGTTCTTGGATTGAGAGATAAGTACCGCTGTGTCGTTCCAGATCACATCGGTTGCGGTTTTTCAGATAAACCTTTCATCTACAATTACACGCTCTCTCAGCATATAGAAAACCTGGAAGCGCTGGTCGATTCCCTGCAATTAAAAAATATAACCTTGGTCCTGCACGACTGGGGTGGTGCTATCGGCATGGGTTTTGCCGAACGTCATCCTGATAAAATAGCCCGAATCGTCGTATTCAATACCGCCGCCTTTTTATCCGATCATATTCCGGCCAGCATCAACTTCTGCCGTTTGCCCGTTTTAGGTCCGATAGCGATTCTTTTGTGCAATGCGTTCGTGCGCGGGGCTTTTGCCCGTGCCTGCGTGCACCGCGAACGGTTGACTGAAAAAGTGCGCGAAGGCTATCTGGCACCGTATAATACGTATGCCAATCGTATTGGTATTTTGCGGTTCATTCAGGACATCCCTATGCATCCGGGAGTCCCCAGTTATTCGGTCGTCAAATCCATTCAGGAAAATTTGGGCCAGTTCCGAGATCGTCCAATGATGATCGTCTGGGGCAAACAGGATTTTTGCTTCAACGATCATTTTTTACAGCGCTGGAAGGAATATTTTCCGAACGCAGAAACACATGAGCTGGAAGACGCGGGGCATTATGTGGTGGAAGACGCATATGAGAAGATTGTCCCCTGGATGGAGGCGTTTCTGAAAAAGCATTTTTTGCCTATAAAATGAAAATTGAATTTTTGTATTTTGAAGGTTGTTCGAGTTACCAACCGGCGTTGGATCTTCTGCAAAAGATTTTAAGAGAAGAAGGGGTCGAGTTGCCGATTGAAATGATTCATATCAAATCGGATGCGATGGCCGAAGCATTCAAATTCTACGGTTCCCCAACCATTCGGATGAATGGAAAAGATATCGACAATACCTACGAAGCCGCCGGATATAGTCAAAAGTGCCGGGTCTACGAGAAAGATGGTGCTCTGAAGGGTATTCCGCCTGCAGAGTTGATTCGCCATGCGATTACAAAAAACCTTACTGGTTGACCCATAAAAAAACGGCGCACCTCTGAACACAGGTACGCCGTTTTCGTGTTTAACAAATTTGTCTTAAAGTAACCTCCGGTTATCCAGACACCTATGGGACCGATCCTAGTATCGGTACATATCCGGCTTATACGGACCTTCCAGCGGAAGATTCAAATACTCCGCCTGTTCCTTGGTCATCGTTGTCAACTTGACGCCAAGCTTGTCCAGGTGAAGACGGGCGACCTCTTCGTCCAGTATCTTGGGAAGGGTGTAAACGCCAACTTCATATTTGGTGTTGTAAAGTTCCATCTGCGCCAGCACCTGATTGGTGAATGAGTTGGACATGACGAATGAAGGATGTCCTGTGGCGCAACCCAGATTGACCAGCCGGCCTTCGGCGAGCAGGATGATGCTGTTCCCTTTCGGAAACGTGTATTTGTCCACTTGCGGTTTGATCTCTATTTTCTTGATTCCAGGGAACGCATTCAATTGTTCGACCTGAATCTCAATGTCGAAATGACCGATGTTGCAGACAATGGCGTCATCTTTCATGGCCTCCATGTGCTCAATAGTGATGATGTCTTTACACCCGGTGGTGGTGACAAAAATATTGGCTTCTTTCAGGCTTTCTTCCATGGTGGTCACTTCGTATCCTTCCATGGCGGCTTGCAGAGCGCAAATGGGGTCGATTTCCGTAATAAGAACGCGTGCTCCTAAGTCCTTCATGGCTTTTGCCGAACCCTTGCCGACATCTCCATAACCTGCGACCACCACGACTTTGCCAGCAATCATGATGTCCGTGGCGCGTTTGATGCCGTCGGCCAGAGATTCGCGGCAACCGTAGAGGTTGTCGAATTTGGATTTGGTTACTGAGTCGTTGACGTTCATCGCCGGAAGTTTTAAAGAACCGTCCTTCAACATTTTGTAAAGGTTGTGGACTCCAGTCGTGGTTTCTTCGGTAACGCCTTTTATTTCGGAGAGCAATTCCGGGTGATTTTTGTGGACGTAATAGGTTAGATCGCCGCCGTCATCGAGAATCATGTTAGGACCCTGGTCATTGTCAAACAGCAGGGTTTGCCCGGTACACCACCAGTATTCCTCTTCCGTTTCACCTTTCCAGGCGAAAACCGGAATGCCCGCTTTGGCGATTGAGGCGGCGGCATGGTCTTGTGTGGAGAAAATGTTGCACGATGCCCAACGGACTTCGGCTCCAAGCGCGATCAATGTTTCGATCAAAACGGCGGTTTGAATGGTCATGTGCAGAGAACCCGCGATCCTTGCTCCTTTCAGAGGCTGGGACTTTCCATGTTTATCGCGCAGGGACATCAATCCGGGCATTTCTTTTTCAGCAAGAATCATTTCCTGCCTGCCCCAATCCGCTAGTGAGAGGTCTTTGACTTTAAATTTTTCAGCGGCAGTGGCTGTGGACATCATTTTCTCCTAAGTGTAGT
>JAJFIL010000304.1 GCA_021774965.1 Alphaproteobacteria bacterium | reverse complement strand
TGGCTATCTGCTCGTGATGAGCTCCATTCTCTGTTTCCCGATTATGTGGCCCCTTACGATGCTCGCCGGGCGCGCTGCATCGCGTTGGTTGAAGCGGAATTTGAGCAGGTTTCAAATTTTGATGTTGGGCCCGACCATCGTGATGGTGAAGCGTTCCAAAAAATATTGAATGATTATGAGTTTCTCCTCCATGTCCTTCGCGGATCGATGGAATTTATAGAGAACTGAATTAGGGCCCCCGGAATCGACCAAGTTTATCTGCATCCAATCAGCTTCTGACCTGCATCTACTTGTTGAATGCGGGGCTTTTCCCGATACGAAATGCGGATATGCCCGCACACACAGGAGAATTTGTTATGGGTCCAGAAATATTGGTACCGGCAATCGTCTTTGGATCGATGGCCCTGATCTTTTGGTTTGCCTTTAATTCCAATGCACGCAAGCGTGAAGCAGCCCTTGAGACTGTGCGCGCCATTGTGGAAAAGACCGGTGAAGTGACGCCGGAGCTGGTGGACGCCATCGGCAGTGCCAAGCCTAGGAAAAACGCAGATTTGCGCAAAGGTCTCATCCTGATTGCCGTCGCCGTGGCATTTGCGGGCCTTAGCACAATGGTTCCAGCTGGAGATGATGGCGCTCAGGCCATGATGGGTGTTGCGTTGTTCCCCGGACTCGTTGGAATTGTCTTTGTCCTGTTTCACTTCCTGGGCGGCAACGATAAAGCCGCTTAACCGGCAGAGGCAGCTTAGGCTTGAATCTCGGGGATGATGAATTGGCGACGCTGGCCGCGACGGCTGGGGATGCAAGCGCCTTTGGAGAGCTGGTTCGCCGCCATCAGGGGGTGGTCCGTGGTTTCCTGCGCCGTCTCGCCAAGGATATCACCCAAGCTGACGACCTCGCTCAAGACACCTTTCTGAAGGCCTTTCAGAAGATCGGCTCTTATAAAGGCCCCGGGCGTTTCCGCAGCTGGCTCCTGTCCATCGCCTACCGAGAGTTCTTGATGTCCCGGCGCAAGGCGGACAGTTGGAACAGAGTAATGGGCGTTATCGGTCTTGGCCAGGGCACCGGAGAGACGGCAGAGGCTGCCGATGGCCTGGTGGAAGAGGCCCAACCCCATCACGGGGATCAGGTGGCAGCTGCTCTGGATCTGGAACGCGGGCTTGTCCATCTTAAGGGCCCGGAAAAGGAAGCCTTGTTATTGTGCGATGCTTACGGGTTCTCGCACGCCGAAGCGGCCAAGATGATGAAAGCGCCACTGGGTACGGTTAAGAGCCATGTTCTTAGGGGGAGAAAACGCCTCCGCGCTGTGATAGGATCAGACAGTGAGCCGAGTGATGTAACGTCGAATGCGGAGAACAATGAGAGTTTGAGCCATGACGGATGATGATTTCACCATAGAAGGCCTAGATGCCTTGCCGGGAAGTGCGGCTGATGAAATCACTGATGATGGTTTCTCGGCTCTGGTGATCCGCCGCATCGCCCAGCATCGCCGCCGCAAGGCGATCACCCTTGGGGCTACTGCATCTATCGGGTCAGCCATTGCCGGCGCGCAGCTTACGGCCATTGTGGGCACCATGCCAGCTATTGCAGCAACCAATGAATCAGTGGCGCCATTCCTGTCTGCCATGACACCTGAATCAATTGCCACCGCAGGCGTGGCGGGCCTGGCGGCAATTGTGGCCTGGGTCATCCCGAACAGGGTCTGAGCCTCTACTCTGCGACCTCATCGTTCGCTGGTGCGGGTGCAAATGCCTGCAGGATCTCTCTAAAGAGCAATCCGAATTCGGCGAACTCTTCTGTGTTGGCATTCATTGTTATTGCAATTGCCATATCGAATTCCGGGAACACGAGCAGCCAGGCCTGCGAGCCGCGTGAGACCCCGCCATGGTTGGCGTTACGAGAAATACCAACACCCTCCACATCCCACTCGCGCCAACGCCAACCAACGGCATAATCCTGCTCGTTGGTTTCACCGTTGGACAATTGTTGGGGTGTCCAAAACGCCTCTCTTGTTTCAGCGGTAATGTAGTCGGCATTCAGATGCATGATCCCCATCTGCGCAAGATCACTTGGAGTTGCTGCCCATCCACCGCCCGGCAGACGGTGGCTAAGATCGACACGCCGCCAGGGGCGATAGCGCTCACCTTCACGGTAGTAGAAAGTGGCAAGATCGCCACCAGACCGCGCCGGGGCAACCATGATTGATCCCAGGTCGAGTGGATCAATGACCTCCTCGGCCACGATCTGCCGATAAGGTATCCCGGCGGCCTCGCTCATCGTTGCACCTAGAAGAACTGTTCCAAGAGTAGAATAGTAGAACTCGGTTCCAGGTTCCGAGAGGAGCTGGCTCTCATCGAAAATATCTAGCGCATCGCTTATGTTGGCGTAGTGATCCTGAAGTGCCACGGTTCGGTAAAGACCAACCCAGTCGCTGTTGAGTTCATAATGCGGCAAGCCTGACATGTGCGAGGCTAGCTGGCGTGGTGTGATCTCTGCCCAGGCCTGGTTTGGCAAGTCATCGAAATAGCTTGAGATGGGTGCATCGAGATTGACGATACCGCGATCGACCAAACGGGCCAGGGCCGTGGCTGTAATTGCCTTTGATGTGCTCCCGACACGAAAGATTGTATCGGGTGTTGCGGGGCGGCCGGAGCGTATATCCGCCCAACCTACTGCGCCCCTCCAGACGACTTCACCGCCTATCGCAACAGCAGCTGACATGGCCGGTGCGCCAATTTCTGCCCGATATGCAGACATGCGCGCCAGAGCATCGTCGCCTGCATGCTGGAAGCCTGGATCAAGGGCCTCTTGAACAGCCGGTGCCTCTCCGTCGGGCAAGGTTACCCAACCGATAGGAACCATAGGGACTGCACCGCGATGGGCGTAAAACCCGTAGACGGGCCATGCCATCCAGAGAAGTGAAAGCAAGATCAACACGAAAATGCTGCCTATAAGTTTCAGGGTCAGGGACATTACTGAGGTTTCCTTTTTGACGGGCTGATGATTTCTACCGAACCAAATCGTTGTCGATACGCGCTGGGTGTTACGCCAACCAGCCGCTCGAACGCGCGGCGAAAGGAGTCTGATGAATGAAAGCCGACGTTTTGAGACACTGCGGCAATTGATATGCCGCTTGTTGCTAACCATTCCTTCGCGACATCAATCCGTATACGTTCAATGGCCTGAGCGGGCGTCTCGCTAAGGGCGCTTTTGAACGCGCGCCTGAAGTGTCGCTCGCTAAGGGAAGCGCGAGCGGCAAGGACTTCTGATGATAAGTCTTCCGTCAGATTGTCTGCGATCCAAACCAGCATGTTAGAGAACTTGTCATTGCTGGTGGTTTGTCGGCGGAGAAGGGAAGAATACTGATCCTGCCCGCCCGGACGCCGCAAGAAGACAACAAGCTCTCGTGCGACTTTGGACGCAATGTCCGACCCCATGTCTTCTCCGACGAGGGCCAAGGCCATATCAATTCCTGAGGTAACGCCTGCCGCCGTGATGATATTCCCATTGCGGATGAATAACGCGTTCGGATCAAACTGAAGATCAGGGAAAGATACTTTGGCTTCGTCAACGTAGTGCCAGTGGGTCGTCACAGCGCATCCATCCAGGATACCGGTCCGAGCAAGAATGAAAAGTCCGGTACAAACGCTGGCGATTCTTTCAGCTTGTTTTGCCTGTGCGCTTATCCAATCGATGACCTCTTGTGAAATCATTTCTTCACGGGAGCCGCCACCACCGGGAATGATCAAACTATGGAGTGAAGGGCAATCGGCCATGCTTGTGTGCACGCCGATCTCGACACGGCTTACGGTTGTCACGTTTGCGCCGTTCTCACTGACAATAATTGTCTCATACTCAAAAGACTTGGTTGATGCGCTTCTATTGGCCTCTTCGAAAACCTCCAGCGGCCCGAACAGGTCGAGCGCCTGCATGCGGTCAAAGACCAGAAACCCAATTCGTTTTTTCCGCGTAGCTGTCATGGCCACATGTATAGAATTAGAGTGCGATGTCCGAAAGGTCTAATACCCGACAAATTCGGTCATTATCGCGATGGGTCGATCTATCGCTGCCAGGCCCGTGTGGAGCTAGGTTTGGGATTTCAATTTTCCAAATGCAAAAGGCCGCAGCGAGAAACCTCGCGCGGCCTTCTTCACATCTTGCGATGTAAAACTATTTATTTGGAGATCAGGCCTTCGCGCTGAGCCCGCTTGCGCGCCAGCTTGCGGGCGCGGCGGATGGCTTCAGCTTTCTCACGAGCTCTCTTTTCAGAAGGCTTCTCATAGTGAGCGCGGAGTTTCATTTCCCGGAAAATACCTTCGCGCTGCATCTTCTTCTTCAGGGCGCGCAGGGCTTGATCGACGTTATTGTCGCGGACGATGATATGCACTTGAACTTCCCATTCCTTTCAAAAGAGGGCTCTCGCCCTCAATGGCCTTTCGTGAGGGGCTCGCACCCTCTTGGCCTTTCACTAGGGGCTTTCACCCACATTGGCAGTTTCTGCTTTCAATGAAGCAAATAGAATATCGCATCCAGACGCCTCTATTTGCATGAGGTGCCTGAAAGAGGGCGGAACATAGGGTTTTTAATCACCCGTGTCTATAGGAGATGGGTGCGGCGCAACAACGGCTGGACGCCTCGATTTCTGGCGCTAAACTCCCAATCCATGGCTATATTGAAAATCGCAAGAATGGGTCATCCGGTGCTTCGGAAAGTGGCTCAACCCCTTAGTGACCCTGCTGCTCCGGGCGTAATCGGGCTGATTCGGGACATGGTGGAAACCATGGAAGACGCCAATGGCGCGGGGCTGGCCGCCCCTCAGGTGCATATTTCTGCCCGCGTGGTGGTTTTTCAGGCCCCAGAGGACCGGTCTGAAGCCCCAGACGTTGACCCAGGCGATGGGGAAGAAGCCTTTGATCACACCGCGGAATTGACGGTGCTGATCAACCCGGAGATCGAGTTTCTGAGCGAAGACCGGGAACTGGGCATGGAAGGGTGCCTTTCCGTGCCGGGCCTGCGAGGCCTGGTCCCACGCTGCCCCCATATTCGCTATTCCGGCTATAATGAAAAAGGCGAGCATTTTGTCCGCGAGGCGCGCGGCTTTCATGCTCGGGTGGTGCAGCACGAAGTCGATCATCTGGACGGCATTCTCTATCTCCAGCGTATGGAAGATATGGGCGCGCTTATGTTCGAAAGTGAGATGAAGCACTATATTCAGGCAGAGGATGCGCAAGATGCAGTGTCTGAGGAGCGAAGCGAATGATCAAGAAATCACCGGATCTGGAAGAGGCGCGCGAGGCCATTCTCCAAAAGTTGCTGGATAGTGCCCCCTTTGACGGCTGGACCGCTGCCGGATTGACCCGCGCGGGCAAGGCAGCGGAAGCCTCCACCAACACGTTGAATCTTGCCTTCCCCAAAGGCGTTTTAGACGCGCTGGAATATCATTCGCAAAGAGCCGATGCGGCGATGCTGGCGCGCCTGGAAGAATATGATCTCTCCACCATGAAAATCCGTGAGAAGATCACGCTTGCTGTGCGTCTGCGTATAGAAGCGATCAGCAATGACAAGGATGCCATCCGCCGGGCCGCGCACACGCTGGCCTTGCCCATGAATGCGGCAACGGGAATGCGGATCACCTATGCGACAGTGGATGCGATCTGGCGCGGTATTGGGGATACTTCCACCGATTTCAATTTTTATTCCAAACGCGCCATTCTTGCCGGTGTCTATGGCACCACGCTGATGCGCTGGTTTGAAGATCACTCGGATAGCGCAAGCGACACCTGGGCCTTTCTGGATCGGCGCATCGAAAACGTCATGGGCATTGAGAAAGTCAAAGCGCGGGTGCGCAAAGCCACCGCAAAGCTGCCATCACCATGGTCAGTGCTTGGCGGTTTCAGGTATCCGCGCGGGCGGTCGAGTTAATCAGATTTTTGGCTAAGCCGCGTTAGGTGACCCATCTTGCGACCGGGGCGGGCCTGGCGCTTGCCATAGAAATGCAAATGCGTGTCGGGCTCTGCGGCCAGCAGATCCCATTCTTCCATTTCATCGCCAATGAGGTTTTCCATTTGCGCATCGGAATGTCGCGCTGGATCACCCAAGGGCCAGCCTGCAACCGCGCGAATATGTTGCTCAAACTGGCTGATGGCGCAGGCATCCTGGGTCCAGTGGCCGGAATTGTGCACCCTTGGCGCGATCTCATTGACCATCAGGCTGCCGTCTTTAAGCGCAAAGAACTCAACGCCCATGACGCCGATGTAATCCAGCGCTTCGGCGATCGATGTCGCAATTTCCTTGGCGGCGGCGGATTGGTCTGCGGGGATATTCCCCGGCACATGAGAGCGCCACAATATGTGATCCCGATGCTCATTCTCAGCGGCGTCATAGGCCGCCACATCACCGTTGATGCCGCGCGCAATGATGATGGACAGCTCTCGTTCAAACGCAACAAACCCTTCCAGGATTGCTGGCGCATTTCCGATTGTACTAAATGCCTGTTCATGATCCGCCTGCGGATCAATGCGCGTTTGCCCCTTGCCGTCATAGCCCATGCGGCGGGTTTTTAAAATGGCGGGTAGTCCGGTTGCCGATGCTGCGCCGCTTATGCCCGCTGCATTATCAATGCGCTCAAAAGGAGCTGTGGCAACGCCAATGCGATTGAGAAATCGCTTCTCATCCAAGCGGTCTTGCGCGACTGCCAACGGCTTGCGTCCAGGACGGACGGGCACATGGGCCTCAAGAGCTGTCACCGTTGCGTCGGGTACGTTCTCAAACTCGTAGGTCACCACATCAACATGTGTCGCGAACTCTGCCAGTGCTGCCTCATCGTCGTAGGCTGCAATTGTCACATGGTTGGAGACTTGAGCTGCGGGGCAATTGTCTTCTGGGCAGAAGATATGGGTGCGAAAGCCCAACTCGGCGGCTGCCATGGCCAGCATGCGGCCCAATTGTCCGCCGCCAAGAATGCCTATGGTGCCAAGAGGGGGGAGAGGTCGGTCAGGCATCAGGCATTCACTATCCGTCAGATGGTGTTGGGGCGACAGCTTCGGTTTGCGCCGCGCGCCAGGCATCCAGTTGCTGGGAAACCGTCTCGTCAGTCACCGCCAGAACGCTTGCCGCCAGAAGGGCAGCATTGATCGCCCCGGCCTTGCCGATGGCCAAGGTGCCGACGGGAATGCCGGCAGGCATCTGAACGATGGAAAGCAGGCTATCTTGTCCGCTCAAGGCTTTTGATTCGATGGGAACGCCAAAGACCGGAAGCGTGGTCATGGATGCCGTCATACCCGGTAGGTGAGCTGCACCGCCCGCACCCGCGATAATGACCTTAAAGCCTTCATCCCGTGCGCCCTTGGCAAAGTCATAGAGGCGATCCGGTGTGCGGTGAGCGGAGATAATGCGCGCTTCATGAGGAACGCCCAGTTTTTCCAGGGTTTCTGCGGCATTTTTCATGGTGGGCCAGTCGGACTGGCTGCCCATGATGATGGCGACGGCTGGCTTTTCACTCATCGTGTGGTGCGCTTTCATAGTGAGGCACAGGTTGGAGAAAGGCGGGCTCAAGAAGCGGGCTCAAGAAAGCGGGGGAGTATAGCCACCAAAGGCCGTCTGGCAAGCGCCAAAACTTGGGGGTCATATGCCGCTGCTGGGGGCTGGAATATTCCGTTAACCCCTTTTGGCGAGACTGGCACTGGGAAGGGCAGGGGGCCCTGAATTCTTGGAGCATTTGCAATGAAAGTCCCGAAAACCGGGCCTATTCAGAAGGCCTATGGGGTTGGCACCCGGCGCAAGCCAGAAGGCACGGCCACCGCAGCACCTTCGCGTTCGCCGGAGGATGTGGCGTCCATCATGGGCATTTCCGAGGCGGAGCTGACCCCTCAGGTCCGCTCCGCCATGATGGTGCTGATGGAAGAGGTCGACACTCTCCGCCGAGAGCTGAGCCTGGCCAAGGGGCGCATCGAAGAGTTGGCAGCCCTGGCAGACCAGGATCCTTTATTGCCAGAAGTTCTCAATCGCCGCGCTTTTGTGCGGGAGATGTCGCGCACCATGTCTTTTGCGGAACGCTATGACATGGAAGCCAGCCTGATCTATTTTGACCTCAACAATTTCAAAACCATCAATGATACCCATGGCCATGCTGCAGGTGATGATGTGCTGCGCACCGTGGGCGAGATCTTGCTCAAGAATGTTCGGGATTCCGATGTGGTCGGACGCCTGGGAGGAGATGAGTTTGGTGTGGTGCTAGCCAAGGCTGATCAGAAAAACGCTCTGGCAAAGGCTGAAAGCCTGGCGACGCAAATTCACAGCGCAACGATCAGCATTACGGGAGGGGAAAAGATTGCGATTTCCTCATCATTTGGCGCATACACGTTCCAAAAAGGCATCGATGCCAAATCGGCGATGGACGAGGCTGACAAGGCCATGTTCCAGTCCAAGCGCGAACACAAATCCAAAACCTAAATTTCAGGCGATAATATCCGGGTAGAGCAAATCCTCGACGCGGGATATCTCGTCCTTGAGCTGCAGCTTGCGCTTCTTCATGCGTTGCAGGCGCAGCTGGTCATAGGTGCCTTGCTGGGTCATGGCCATGATGGCGGCATCAAGATCCCGGTGCTCCTCCTGCAGGTGGAGAAGCTGCTCGCGTACCTGTTTGTCCTGTTTTTCTGACATAAAGCAGCTGGTCTCTGAAGGCAGTCTCTGAATAGAGCGCTCTTGAAGGATGTTCGCAGAATCGGCACTACGAACGTCTTGATTTAGCCCGGAAAAGCCGACGCGAGCAAGGGGTCGAACGCCCCGTTCCGCTCCAGCTCTTCACCATCTGCTCCGGCTAGGTCCGCATAGGCTATCAGGTTATTGGAGGCGATGGCTCGTGCTCGCCGGGGCGTATGATCCCACGTCTCTGCGGGCTCCTGAAGGCCGCCCAGCAGCGCCTGCAGGAAATCTTGCTCAATACGCTCGGCATCCAGCTCCACTTCCAAAGTATTGGCGCGCAGGCCCTCGGACCATTCGATCGGGGTGCCTGCTGGGGCAGGGCGAAGATTGTGCCGGGCGATGCGCAGGTGAGAGGTGACTTTGGCGTTCCAGTCCGTAGCAAAAGCATTGCCGCCCGCCAGTGTGTCATCATCGATGATCCCAAAACCTGCGCTAACCGCCCAGACGCACCATAGCACCAGATTGACATCCAGCCCATGCCGATCCTGCAAGTTCAGGCAGGATCTCTGAACATCATCCTCGCCATAAATCTGCAGTGACCAATCCCAAAAGCCGGGTGTTTCCTGGGTTGCGCTCATCTAGCTGTCATCCTCGTCTGCGGGGATCGCATTTGCGCGACGGTGTCCCCCTTGAAGATCCTCACCCCAGCGCTTTGCAACGGGCGCGTCAAGACCTACTAGATCAAGCGCCCGTGCGACCGACTGATCAATCAGCTCACTGACGGATTGCGGCTCGGCATAAAAAGCGGGCAAGGGCGGGGCAATGATAGCTCCCATCTCTGCCAACTGGGTCATGGTCCGCAGATGACCCAGATGAAACGGCGTCTCCCTTACCATCAACACGAGAGGCCGGCGCTCCTTCAGAACCACATCGGCGGCTCGGGTCAGGAGAGAGGAGGTCACGCCGGTGGCGATCTCTGACATGGTGCGCACAGAACAAGGGGCGATGATCATGCCAAGGGTTTTGAAGGAGCCCGAGGCGATGGCGGCGCCGACGTCGGCGAAATTATATTTCGTGTGAGCAAGCTTTGCGACTTGGGCCGGTTTGAGATCTGATTCGTAGCCGATGGTCATTTCACCAGCTCGGCTCATCACAAGATGGCTTTCAATGTCCATTTCGCGCAGAAGTTCTAAAAGGCGGATGCCATACACCACCCCTGAAGCCCCTGAAATTCCAACGATTATGCGCTGTGCGCTCATATTGGTTAATTACCTTTGACCTTGCCAAGGAATGTTACCTGACAGATCCGGATTTTGGTGTTTTAATTCAAGTCCACTTTATCGAAGGAGACTACAAATGGCGGTAGAGGCCCGGATCGCAGAACTTGAACAACGTCACGCGAAACTGGAAAAAGATTTGATCAGCGAAATTGGTCATCCCTCATCCGACGATCTCTCAATTACCACGCTAAAGCGACAGAAACTCCGACTAAAAGAAGAGATGGAACGCTTGCGAAAAGAACCTGCTTAAGCGCCCCTATCAAGGCTTAAGTGCAAAATGGAAGGCAGGAGAGCTTATAGCTCTTCTGCCTTTTCTCTTAGTTTGAACTTCTGGATCTTACCCGTGGATGTTTTTGGCAGCGGCGCGAAGATAATGAGCTTGGGCACTTTGTAGCCGGCCAGGTGTTCCCGGCAATATGCTTTCAGATCATCTCCGGTAAGCGCTTCCTTGCCCGGCTGGGTCTCAATGAAGGCAACGGGCGTCTCGCCCCATTTCTCATCTGACTTGGCAACCACGGCGCAAGCTGCGATGTCGGGATGGGCGTAGAGCACATCTTCCACTTCGATGGAGGAGATGTTTTCCCCGCCGGAAATAATGATGTCCTTGGAGCGATCCTTCAGCTGAATGTAATTGTCAGGGTGCCAGACGCCCAGGTCGCCAGAATGAAACCAGCCTCCTGCAAAGGCATCCTGCGTGGCTTTGGGATTTTTGAGATATCCCTTCATCACAACGTTGCCCTGGAACATCACCTCACCCATGGTCTCCCCATCGCGCGGAACTTCCTCCATGGTCTCAGGATCACGCACGGACAGACCCTCCAGCACGGCATAGCGCACGCCCTGTCGGGCCTTGATGTGGGCGCGTTCATCCGTAGGGAGATCATTCCATTCGTCATGCCAAGCGTTTACCGTGGCAGGGCCATAGGTCTCGGTAAGCCCGTAAAGGTGGGTGACCTCAAAACCTGCAGTTTCCATCTTGGCCAGCACGGCGGCAGGAGGCGGGGCGGCTGCGGTAAAAAACTCCACTTTGTTGGAAAGCTCCCGGCGCTCATCATCGCCCGCATTGACCAGTAGACTCATGATGATGGGCGCGCCGCACATGTGAGTGACGTCGCTTTCCGCAAGCCCTTCGTAGATGTCTTTGGAAGCAATCCGGCGCAGGCACACATGAGTGCCGGTCTGAATGGCGATGGACCAGGTAAAGCACCAGCCATTGCAATGGAACATGGGCAAGGTCCACAGATAGCGCGGATGACGCTGCATGGATGCCGTCACCACATTTCCCATGGCCAACAGGTACGCTCCGCGATGGTGGTAGACCACGCCTTTGGGATTACCCGTGGTGCCGGAGGTATAGTTCAGTGAGATCGCGTCCCATTCATCGTCCGGCATTTCCCAGGCAAATTCAGGGTCACCATCTTTGATAAAATCTTCGTACTCGATCTCGCCGATGCGGGCCCCGGGGCCATCGTATTCCGGATCATCAATGTCAATGACCAGAGGCTTTGCATCACAAATCTCCAGCGCGGCGGCACACACTTCGGAAAATTCCTTGTCCACAAGAAGGACCTTTGCTTCTCCATGATCCAGGATGAAGGCAATCTCTTTGGAGGAAAGCCGATAATTGACCGTGTTCACCACCGCTTTCGTCATGGCGACGCCGAAGTGAGCCTCCAGCATGGGCGGAATGTTGGAGGCCACAATGGCTACCGTATCGCCCTTGCCGATGCCGCGGCTGTTGAGGGCAGAGCCCAGGCGGCGACAGCGCGCATAATATTCCGCATAGGAGTAGGTGCGCTGGCCATGGATGACGGCCGGATGATCCGGATATGTGACGGCTGAACGTTCCAGGTAAGTAAGTGGTGTCAGGGGCTGATGGTTTGCGGCGTTTTTACCAAGATCCTGATCATAGGGACTGCTCATGAGGCCTTGCTCCTTGCGGGTTTCGGCGGCCAAACTAAGCCAGAGACATGGCTTATCGCAAGGTGGGGATTAACCTCAAAAGACAGTCAAATGGTAATAATTGGCTGCTCTAATCGCCGATCTGAGATGGGGATCAATGAATTGCCCACGTTTTGCCAATGAGAAATTCGGCAAACCTGGGAAAGGAGCGGAACCTATGGCCTTTACGCCCGAAGAACGGACCCTGCCGTTGGTAACTCACGTGCTGATGCTGCTGAGCGTCGTCACCGGTTTTACGGCTCTGGTTGCTGTCTTGATTTCCTATATGGGCGGCAAGCGCGCGACAGGCATTGCCCAATCTCACTATGAATTTGTGATCCACACGTTCTGGATTGCCCTTATCGCGATGGTGGCTTTGATGGCCTTTGCATGGTCTTTCACGCTGTTTCCTTTTGCCTTCCTGCCGGTCTATGGGCGCTTGCTCTATCTCCTGGTTTCGATCTGGGTCGTGGTGCGGTCCATCGTTGGCATCATGCGGCTAACGGGGGGCACTGAGATCATCAATCCAGAGACTTTGCTGTTACCGAAACCTGCCACAGCTTAGCTACCTGAGAAGGCAATCCCGCTAAATCCGTCCCAAAGAAGTTTTAGCCCAACGGCAAAAATCATCAGATAGATCACCCGGAAGAAGGGCTTTTCTGGAATGATGTTGTGTAGCCAGATCCCCAACGCTACACCAATTGGTGCGAGGGGCAGCAGCACGGCAGACGTCATAAGATTGCCGGGGGCAAGCTGACCGAGCCAAGCATAAGGCGCGAGCTTTACCCAGTTGACCACAGCAAAGAACATAACGGACGTGCCTACATAGATGCTCTTGTCTAGTTTCTGCGGCAGCATGTAAACCTGAAACGGCGGCGAGCCAGCGTGCGACACAAAACTCGTGTAGCCCCCCACCATGCCCCAGAAGGTGCCTTGCGCGCGGTTGGCGCTTTGCGCTTTACGTGTCTCCCCGCCGTTGAGCCAATGATGCAGGGTGAAGGCGACGGCCACAAAGCCGATGATCAGCCGCACCACATCATCACTGACAAACCGCGCCGTAACAGCGCCCAGCCCAATGCCAATGACCGCACCAGGCAACAGCATGAAGAGGTTTTTGCGGTCCCATTTCCTCCGGTACGCCCAAACACCGATAGCGTCCATCACCATTAAGATTGGCAACAGGATACCGGCAGCCTGAAGGGGCGAAACACTCAGTGCCATCATGGGCACCGCAATAAGCCCGATGCCGCCAGCAAACCCGCCCTTGGAAATTCCCACCAGTAAGACAGCAGGGATCGCCATGGCGTAAAACAGGGGGTCAGTGATCACGAGGCTGAAATCCATGAGCAAAAGAGATCCTTGGCTTGGAAGCGTTTCCCAAGCATTGCCGTCGGGCACGAAAGGTCAAGCACTCACAGCTATTTTGCGCAGCGGCCAAGGTGGCTCTTGACTAAGCGGGTGCATTCGATTGAATCGCGCCTGAATACGAAAACAAGAGTTGGCTGAACAGGAATATACACATGGCTTGGGGAGATCGCGTCGTCATCGTTACCGGGGGGGCCAATGGTATTGGTCTTGCCTGCGCGCGCGGCTTTGCCCGCAAAGGGGCCAAGATTGTTATTGCAGACATTGATCAAAGCGCAGGTCTCGAGGCGCAAGAGGAGATTGCCTCCAACGGCGGGACAGTCCTGTTTGTCCAGTGCGACGTGGGTGAGCGATTGGACATCCACAATCTCATTGCCGCGACCTTGGAAGAATTTGGCCGGATTGACGTGCTGGTGAACAATGCCGGTGTTGTTGGCGGCGGAAATTTTCTTGACTTGGAAGAGAGCGATTTTGACCGTGTACTGAAGATCAACCTCAAGGGCGCATTTTTGACCGCGCAATCCGTGGCGCGCCAGATGGTCAGTCAGATTGAACAAGAAGGCCGGGTTTCGGATTCCGGCCGCACCTATTCCATCATCAACATCTCATCAATTGAAGCTGTCGTCGGCACGCCTGATCATGTGCCCTATGCAGTATCTAAAGGCGCGCTGAACCAGCTGACCAAGGTGATGGCTTTGGCCCTTGCCCCTCATGGCATTCATGTAAACGCCATTGGGCCGGGCAATATCAATACAGATATTCTCAAAGCGCGCGGAAGTGACACAAAGGGGCGCAAGAAAATACTCTCGCGCACCCCTTTGGGGCGTATTGGGGACCCTGAAGAAATCGGCTCCATCGCCGTGTTTCTTGCCTCACCCGAAGCAAGTTATGTGACCGGACAAACCATCTATGCAGACGGTGGCCGCCTGGCGCTCAATCTTCTTGTCGAGGACGAAAAAGACTAACTGTCTTTCTTGTCGCCAAAGGCAGCGAAGACACTGTCGGCATCTGGCACATCTTCTTTTTCCTTCGGCGCCATGGCAGCAAGAGAATCCGGTGTGCCCAATTCAGGCGCCTTCTTCAGTTCTGATTGATCCACGATCACAGTTTCACTGGCTGGTTTGAGTGTTGCACCCTTGGGCTCTGGTGCAACATGGCCAGCTTTCTTGGCGGCTTTAAAGACAGCGCCATCAAGGTCGATCTGGCTGGTCAGACCTAAGGAAACCGGGTCAACCGGCTTGAGGTTTGAGAAATTCCAGTGCGAGCCTTCGCGAATGCCGTTGATGGTGGGCTTGGTGGTTCCCACAAGACGTGCGATCTGCGCATCAGTCAGTTCCGGATGATTGCGCACCAGCCACAAAATAGCATTAGGTCGATCCTGGCGGCGCGACACAGGTGTATAACGCGGGCCTGAACGCTTTTTCTTTGGCACGACGATGGTTTTGCGGCGCAGAATTTTCAGCTGATAGCTGCTGTCCTCTTCGCCTTTCTTGACTTCATCGCGGGTAAGTTCGCTGTTCAGGATGGGGTCGCGACCACGAATGCCGGAGGCAACTTCACCATCAGCGATGCCTTTGACTTCAAGCGGATGCAGACCACAGAAAGTGGCGATCTGATCAAAAGTAAGTCTGGTCTGATCCACCAACCAGACAGCGGTTGCTTTGGGCATGAGCGGCAGGTCTTGAGCCATGGGAGTGTACCTTTTTCAAATCCTGGCGTCGTCGTTGAAACAATAGGATGCGATCACGCGGGAGTTTTCAGGCTCATCGCGGGTTCCGCCGACAGACGCGTTAGGGGAAACCTGACGCGCTTATAGGAGGTTTTGAACCGCTTGGGAACGGCAAAAATTATCCATCTCCTCAGAAGCTTGATTTTGGCCCTATAGATCGACTTCCAGCACTATTTTGCCGATGTGATCGCCTTTCTCCATCACGGCATGAGCATATTCCGCCGCGCTGAGGGGGCATCTGTTGCTAATCACGGGCGCGATGCGGCCCTCGTTGAGTAAGGGCCAGACTTTGGTCCGCAGGGCATCGGCGATGGCTGCTTTGTCTTCCAGGGATCGGGGCCGCAAGGTGGAGCCGGTCATGGTCAGGCGCTTGAGCATGATGGGAAAGAGGTTCAGATCCACTTGTGCGCCGCCAAGAAAGGCGATGTTCACCAGGCGGCCCTCAATGGCGAGAGCCTTGAGATTGCGCGGCACATAATCGCCCCCCACCATATCCAGGATCACATCAAGGCCCCGCCCATCGGTGCGGCTTTGGGTGATGGCTACAAAGTCCTCGTCGCGATAGTTGATGGCCTTTTCAGCGCCCAGATCCTCGCAAGCGGCGCATTTCTCAGCCGTTCCAGCGGTAGCAAAAACCCGTGCGCCAAAGCAATTTGCAAGCTGGATCGCCGTGGTGCCAATGCCGCTGGAGCCGCCATGGACCAGGAAGGTCTCTCCGGCTTTCAAGCGCGCTCGGTCAAATACATTGGTCCAGACCGTAAAGAAGGTCTCTGGCAGGGCGGCAGCTTCCACCATGGAAGCACCATGTGGGATGGGCAGCGCAAGGCAGGCGTCCACCAGGCAATATTCCGCATAGCCTCCGCCCGAGACCAAAGCGCAGATCTTATCGCCTATGGAGAGCCCTGTGACCCCAGGGCCCATAGTGACCACAGTGCCAGCCACTTCCAGGCCGGGCAGATCCGAGGCCCCTGGGGGCGGCGGATAGAGCCCCTGACGCTGGATCACGTCCGGACGATTAACCCCGGCAGCGGCCACTTTCACCAGAACCTGCCCGTGATCCGGCGTAGGCACTGGGCGGGAGACCGGTTTGAGCACATCGGGGCCTCCCGGCGTGGAGATTTCGATGGCGGTCATATTCTCAGGCGTGGTGTGGCTCATGGGTATGAATGTCCGTTTGGGTCTTGATGGAGGCGGATCGGAGGCGCAGACTATCTCATCCAAAGGAGTGAGAAACCGCCCCGTAAGCCTAGGTGGGTCAATTAGTGGAGGTTCAGTCATGATGATGGATGAAGATGGTCAAGTCGCCAAGCCTGACTTGTATGCGCACCCGAGCGATGACGAGCTGCACCGCTTGTCGGTGGATGACCTGGGTGAGCGCATAAGCTGGCTGGAAGGCGAGATCGAGCGCACCAGGTTGGTGCTCAACAGTAAGAAGGGTGCTTTTTCCGACGCCGAGGCGTTTTTTAAGAAATAGCTGTCCCATATTTCGCCATATCTGGCGGGTGAAAAGCAAGAAACGGCGGAAACCTCACGTTTTCGCCGTTATTTTTTCGTCAATGGTTCTTAAAGACTGGCATGCAACTTTCATTGACGCGTCCAAGGGCCGGTGATCTGGCCCATTTGGATACAGGAGCGCGTGAAAAATGGCTGAGGACAAGACCTCGATGAATGCAGATTTGCCGCAGAAACAAGCTGATGCTGAGGCTATTCGCATCGCAGTGACCGATTTTGCGTCCTCGGAAGTGTTTCAACGCACCTTTGACGACGGCATGGCCCTGGTTGAGGAAACCGCAGCTTATCTGGATGGCGAGGGCCGCGAGGAGAGCAAGTCTCTGCCGCGCAAAGGCGCTTTGGCCTATGCTGGCGAAAGCATGCGGGTCACCACGCGTCTCATGCAAGTTGCCAGCTGGCTGCTGGTTCAGCGCGCGGTGCGTGAAGATGAAATGACCCCGGATGAGGCCACCGACAAGAAATACCGCCTCAGCGCTCAGGAAGTCTGCCGCGCCCGGCCTCTGGAGGGGGCGGATCTCATTCCGGCACGGCTCAAGGATCTCTTGACCCAGAGCTCGCATCTTTACGACAGGGTGGAACGGCTGGACCATCAGCTTTATCGCGAAGGCCGGATTGAAGGCGGCACAAGCGGCGTCCAGGCCCAGCATGATCTGCTGGCCTCGGTCTTTGCACCGACTGAAGGGTAACTTGCTTGGGCCTCTCAGATCCCGCCAAGCGTCGGCAGGATGAAGCCCTTAGGAGCCCAAAAAGCCCTTGAACTTGTCATTAAAGCGCGAAACACGTCCGCCGCGGTCCAGAAGGGTCTGGCTGCCGCCGGTCCAGGCTGGGTGCGTGTTCGGATCAATATCCAGGGTCAGCGTATCGCCCTCAGCCCCATAGGTAGAGCGGGTGACGTATTCGGTCCCGTCGTTCAGCTTCAAGGTAATGAAGTGGTAATCGGGATGGGTATCTGTTTTCATCGCTGTAAGCCCTGTTTGGCGCGACTATGGCGCCTCATTTCAAATGAAGCGCGGCTTATACAGCCATCCCGCACGAAGGGCAAGAGGGCTTTGGCCCCCAGATGAGCCAATGGTGAATATGGGCCAAATGGCCGCAAATGAAGAGCAAATGGGGCCTGAATTGAGGGGCCCAATTGACGGGTTTTGGTAAAATTCAAAAGCCGCTTGTTGTCCTGAAGTTGCATTTAAATTGTCCATAATTTTACCACCAGTTTTACCGGCGATTTTACCAACGGTTTTACCTCGCAAGGGGGCGGGATCGACCATCGACAGGAGGATTATTGCCCCTGTTCGAGGCCCCGGTCGTGGGGATAGGTGGGGGAGTAGAGGCAACATCAACGCTGGCGGTGGAGCAGGTTGCTCTGAACCTGTTGATCACAACTCGCTTTGGTTGCAACACAACAAATAACACAATTTCTATTTGACACGCCTATAATCGCAAGTTTGTATTCCAACCGGCGCGGGCAACGAACCGGAGAAACCCGGTGGGAGGAAAATCATGTCAAAATCAACGACTCTATTTCTGCAAGGAACGCTGATTGCCCTGGTTGCGCTTTTCGGCGCAAGCCTCGTAACAACGCCCGCGGTCGGGCAAGGGTTCCCGTCTACACTCACGCCCCTTGCCTGTGCGCCGGGGCAGCAGTACTTGCCGGCGGTGACCCATGGCGTCGCCGATAACTTTGATCCGTCGGGTGCCGTGGAGCCAACCTTTGCCAGCGTTGACTCAGTGGCCGCTGTTCCATGGAACACCAGCTCAAACAATCGGTACGACGATACAGTCAACAGCAGATACTTTGCAGACACGTTTTATCTAGGGCTCCCGGCAAATGCCACTGCGAAGGCAATGCGTATAAGCGGTTATCTCCGGCCAGCGGCCCAAGGTGCGTCGTGGAACACCGACACCATGTACATTTTGCAGGCCCTGCCCAGCTCGGGAAATGGGTTCACCCCCTTATACCACCCAAACTTCGCCATTCCTTTGGGAACCACCTCTAGCGTTGTGTGGAATATTGACGGAAGTGGGATAACTTCAACACCAACGCTCACTGCAGTATCACCGCTTACTATGCTAGCGAACAGCCCCCCCACCGGACAAGATGTTCTAAATGGTATTACCGCGAACGGTTTTATTGATATTCACATCCAGAATGACACCTCCGTTGACTATTTCGCCGTTGAGCTTTGTTACGAGCCCGACCCCAATGCGACTCCAGATTTTGAAATAATCAAATCCTTGAATACTTGCTCGGTTGGCTCAGCACCGGCATCGGCTGTGTGTACTTATACATTGGAGATTCGTAACATGGGCGATCCCTACTCCGGCGAATTGCAGGTTGAGGAAATACTGAACGGCCATATGCAGAGCATCAATGTGATTGACGCGGCTGGAAGTAACATTCCTTGCCAAGTGTTTTCAGGCCTAGGCCCAAGCCCACTAACATTTTCAAGCGGAACGATCATAGCTGACACAGCAGCTGTGTGTACTGTTCCCAACGTTTTTGTAGATGGCACAACGCCGCTTTTTCTGACAGCTATGGTTGAAGTGGATACTCAGCTGTTTTTCGGGCCTGGGTCCGACAAGCTCAATTGCGCCGCCGTCGTCGGTTGGGATGGGCGGCCAAGTGGAATGACCACTGTTGATTTCCCATCACATTGCGTGCTCGCATTAACGCCAACACTTCACCCACAAACACCGTGCGAATTGCATATTGAAGCCTCGACACCTAATTCGAATTTGGCGGTTGGAGACCCGATTCCGGTTGCATTTCAAATTACCAATGAGGGCGGGACCGCATGTGAGACGGTGCGCATGATCAATTATGTGGCGCAAGCAGATACAGCGCAATCTCTAGCAACATGGTTGACCCTCGATCCGAACGCACTGGACCAAGCTGCGACACAACCAAGCCATTGGAACAGCCCGGACGATTGGGTGGCATACATGCAAGACCCTGTGGGTGGGAATGTGCCCAACTTTCAGTTTTCTTTTCCTGCGACGGGCCTCGTATTTCTGGGCCCTGACATTCCCGCGGGAGACCTAACCGGACTTCATCCGAGCAGGCGCCTTCAATATTCGGGGCCTCCCGTCCAGAATAGCACATTCCAACCAGGAGCCCAACAGGACTACGATACAAACAATCTGGGACCGGCGGCAGACGGCGGTATTGTGTGCGGCATAGCGGTTGTCAGCATATCAGAGTACTACGATCTTCGCATTGCGTTGTCTCTTACATCGGGATTGCTAAAGCCCCCGAACTTGAGCTCCACCACCGCCAACGAAATCTGGGCAGACAACATCAATAATGCGCTAGCCGCAGACGGGAAATTTGGCGTTTCGTGTGTTGGTTTCAATGTTCAGTAGATTGCTGGGCACTGTTAGCGATATGTGACCTCGCCACCAAGCAATCATTTCTTGCGCTTGGTGGCGAGTCCATCGTCTCACGGTAAAAGGGACGGCGGTATGGCAGGCGCGCTTGAGCACCTTGTGCAAAGGGGTCAGAGTAGATTGATCTGGTCTTCGATGAGTTTTTAGTAAACCCAAACCCCTTAAGCCTCCTCAACTAAATCTCCCAAGCCCGTCAGAAAAACTGGCGGCTTGTCGGGAAACTCCACAAGTAATTTCAAAGTTCCGCCCAAATTCTCGACAGTCTTACCAAGCGTTGAAATCAGCATATCATCGCGCTTTTCCATGCCTGCAATGTTGGCCTGAGACACGCCTTGTCTTTCGGCAAGCTCGGCTTGGGTTATGGCGCAGGCCTTTCTCAAGGACTGCAATGTTGTGTATTCCGCAATAAGGCGCGCGCCTTCTTCCTCGACGCGAGCGCGGCGATTCGCGGGCAGGGAGGCAATCTTGTCTTTCAGTTTTGTTCCCATTGTCTCGGTCCTCTTACTTATTTGCGTCTTTGAGTTCTTCCAGATGCTCGGCGAAGCGTTGATCCGCCAGCCTTATGAGTTGCTTGTAAAAACGTTTTTCATTTGCACCACCCTTGTCACCGGCACTGAGCAGCATCGCCATGCGTTGCGGGTCAAACGCGAAGGCGATGCGCCAGATGCCGCCATCCACATCGCACCGCAGCTCTTTCATATTTGTGTGCTTCGATGCTTTTAGTGTGTCGCAATAGGGACGTCCCAATTGTGGACCAAATTCTTTCAGCAGAAGAGCACGGGCTAATATGGCGTCTTGTACATCCTCTTCATACTGATCGAATTCAGCTTCGAAAGCCGGATGAAACTCCACGTCCCAAGCCATGGCAAATTATAACCTCAAAACTATATAATGTTCAAGTTATGTTTTTCAAGTTGGAGGATTTGAAAGCAGCACCTGGTTGATTATTTTCATAGTACCATTTTAGCGTGCTCAGGGGCGTGCCGCCACCCCATCTAAATCGCCCTAATTTCCCGCCAACTGTGGCCTCAATTTGCCCCTTTGACCTTGGGCTCGGGGCCATTATATGGCTTAAGAGGCAGGCGATACTCCCACCGGATTCGAGGCACCCTTGGCACGACGTCCCCAGACAGCCCATGCAGAAGCGATAGAGCGCGAGGCCGCCCGGCGGGCGCCGTCGCGGGATTTGGGCGCTTTTGGCAAGCTCTTTCCCTATTTGCTGCGCCACCCCTGGTATCTGCTTGGGGCGGCCGTCTTTTTGCTGATCGCGTCCGCGGCCACCCTGGTGGTGCCTGTCGCTGTGCGCAGCATGATCGACAATGGGTTTTCCTCGGACAATGCGGCCCTCATCGACAGTTATTTCCTGGCGATGCTGCTTGTTGTGGGGGTGCTGGCCACTGCCTCGGCCTCGCGCTTTTTCTTTGTCAGCTGGTTGGGGGAGCGGGTGGTTGCGGATTTGCGCCGGGATGTTTATGCGCACGTGACGGGGCTCAGCCCTTCGTTCTTTGAGGTCACGCGCACGGGGGAGGTGCTTTCGCGCCTGACCACGGATACAACGCTGGTGCAGACGGTGATCGGCTCATCGGTTTCCATTGCCTTGCGCAATTCGGTGACCCTGGTGGGCTCAGTCGGGCTTTTGGTCTGGACCAGTCCTCGATTGTCCTTGATGGTGGTCGCGGCCTTGCCGATCATTCTTATACCGCTGCTTTTTCTGGGGCGGAGAGTGCGCACCCTGTCGCGCAACAGTCAGGACCGCATTGCGGACACCAGTGCCCATGCGGGCGAGAGCCTGAATGCCATTCAGACCGTGCAGGCCTTTACCCATGAAGCCATCGACCGGTCACGCTTCAATAAAGTAGTGGAGCGGGCGTTCAGAACTTCCGTGGCCCGCATCATGGTGCGTTCGTTCCTGACGGCAGTGGCATTCTTTGCCATCTTCGGCGCGGTGGTCGGTGTTTTGTGGGCGGGCTCTCAATCTGTGCTCAACGGCACCATGACCGGCGGCGAGCTGAGCCAGTTTGTGCTCTACGCCATTCTTGCCTCGGCTGCCTTTGCGGCGCTCTCTGAGGTATGGGGCGAAGTGATGCGCGCAGCAGGCGCGACAGAGCGCCTGATGGAATTGCTGGCCGTCGCCCCTGAGATTGCGGCGCCGGAAAATCCCACCGCCATGCCGGAGCCTGCCATCGGTGAGATCGCCTTTGACAATGTGACGTTCCGATATCCCACGCGGCCCGATGATCGCGCGCTGGATGGATTTGGCATCGCCGTGCGTCCCGGTGAGACGGTCGCCCTGGTGGGGCCTTCGGGGGCGGGCAAGACAACGGTCTTCCAATTGCTCTTGCGCTTTTATGAGCCGCAGACAGGGTCGATCAGTTTTGATGGCGTGGCCGTCGATCAGGTGGACCCCGAAGACTTGCGCAAACGTATTGCCATGGTGGCGCAAGACCCCGTGATCTTTGCCGGCACCATCCGGGACAACATTCTTTATGGCCGCACGGACGCAACCGAGGCCGAAGTCATTGAAGCTGCCAAGGCTGCTGCGGCGCATGAATTTATTTCTCATCTTCCCGAGGGCTATGAGACCGCCGTGGGCGAACGCGGCGTGACTTTGTCGGGTGGCCAGCGTCAACGCATCGCCATTGCCCGCGCCATCCTGCGCGATGCGCCAGTTCTCTTGCTGGACGAGGCCACAAGCGCGTTGGACGCAGAAAACGAACGCCTGGTGCAAAAGGCTTTGGATCACGTGATGGAAGGGCGCACAACACTGGTGATCGCCCATCGCCTTGCGACGGTGAAGGCCGCAGACCGCATTATCGTCATGGATCAGGGGCGCCTGGTGGCCAGTGGTCGTCACGAAGTCCTGGTGCGCGAAGGCGGGCTTTATGCGCGCCTTGCTCATTTGCAGTTCGGCGCAGAAGATCACAGTCTGGATATTACAACAGGCGACAATGCCGCAGAATAGGCTAAGCTTGCCGCATATATTTGATCTTCGGGGGATTTATCATGCTGCGCAGTATTATGTTGGTGATCGGGATACTTCTCATTGGGGCCTTTGGCGTGGCGCTGTTCGCTGTGCGCCTGATGATCGACATGGGATCTTTTAGAACTATCGAAGCGCATTATGAAGGCTCTTGCGAGACCTATGGCGGTTTTGCCGGGGGCACCGAAGATGTGTTGATCGACCGGGAAACCGGATGGGTCTTTGTCTCCTCCGATGACCGCCGCGCCTTTTTCACAAACCCGGATACGGCGCCCCGCGGTGCTATTGAGGTCTTCCGCTTGGATGACCCTGAAGCAGGCCATATTGATATCACGCCAGAACGTTCGGGCGACTTCCGCCCTCACGGCATTTCTCTTTATGATGGACCTGAGGGCAAGCGCCTGTTCGTGATTAATCACCCTGCTGACGGTCATCAGTTTATCGAGTTGTTTGATGTCAATTACGGCGAAGATGGCGTGCCATCGCTGGCGTTTGTGGGCAGCATCTCTGATCCGTTGATTGTCTCGCCCAATGATCTTGTGGCAACGGGGCTGGTTTCATTCTATGTGGGCAATGATTTCTCCACGCGAGACCGTGATGGCCTTGGCTATCAGATGGAATTGTTCCTGCGGCAGAACAAAACCACGCTGGTCTACTATGATGGCGAAGAAGCACGCGTTGTTGCCGATGGGCTCACCTATGCCAATGGCGTGAATGTCAGCCCGGACGGCACCGTGCTCTATGTGGCAGAAACCACCGATGGAACTTTGCGCATCTATGATCGCGATATTGTCAGCGGTGCCCTGACCCAGCGTGTGGGCGCAGAAGGCCTTTTGGATTTTGGCACCGGGCTTGATAATATTGACATCGACGCAGAGGGTCGCTTGTGGATTGGCGCGCATCCAAAATTGTTTGATGTGCAGGCCCATGCCATCGATGCCGCCAGCCCGAGCCCTTCTCAGGTGCTCATGATTGATCCAGCCACCCAGTCGATCTCCGAAGTGTTCATGGATACCGGCGCGCTTGTCTCAGGCTCCAGCACAGCGGCCTATCATGATGGCACCATGGTGATCGGCGTGATCTTCGATGGTCACGTCGCGGTCTGTGATGTCACCGATGAGCGGGTCTTGGGAAATTAACGCTCGGTGAGTTTCAACTCGATGCGGCGATTGCGGCGATAGGCTGCATTTGTCTCTGAAGGGTCAAGCGGGCGGAACTCGCCAAAGCCAGCTGCCACAAGGCGTTCGGGCGGGATGCCTTGGGATATGAGATAGCGCACCACGGCAATGGCGCGGGCCGCAGACAAGTGCCAGTTGGTGGGGAACTCTTCGGTATTGATGGGACGAACATCCGTATGCCCATCAACGCGCAAGACCCAATTGATCTCGTCTGGAATGGCACCGGATATCTCATTTAGCGCATCAGCAAGTCGGGCCAGTTCAGCCTGGCCTTCAATGCTTAGTTCTGCTGAGCCGCTGGCAAAGAAAACCTCCGACTGGAAGACAAACCTGTCGCCGACAATTTCGATATCGTCGCGGGACTGGAGCACTTCGCGCAAGCGGCCGAAGAACTCAGATCGATAGCGCGCCAGTTCCTGCACCCGTTGCGCCAGAGCTGCATTGAGCCTGCGGCCCAGGTTTGCAATTACCGCGTGGTTCTCCGCATCACGCGCTTCAGAAGCATTCAGCGCTTCTTGCAGGCTCGCCATTTGAAGGCGCAAGGCCGCAATCTGTTGGTTGGCCAAGGCAAGAAGGGCGGCGCCCTCGGCGCTGATCTCGCGCTCTGCCGCCAATTCATCCTCAAGGGCTACTGTGCGGGCGCTTGCGGCGTCAGCGCCTCCTTCAAGGCCTGCCAACATGGCGCTCAGACGGGTGCTTTCGCCTGTGGCATCTTCAGCGCGGGAGGTTTCCGTGGCGAGGGTTGCCGTGAGCGCCGACATCTCCCCGCGTAGATCCTCCGCCGTCTGACGTTCCAGTGAGAGCAAGGTGGAAAGTTCCGCGATTTGGCTTTCCAGACGGATCATGGCTTCGTCCCGGCCCGAAAGCTCAGATCGGAGATAGAACTGTGCGACCATAAAAACGGAAAGAAGAAAAACGATAACCAACAGCAACGTCGCAAGGGCATCCACAAAGCCCGGCCAATAGTCGGCGCTTTCCTGATGTCCCCGGGCGTAGCGTCGATAGGCCATTAGCCGCCCGCGCTGTTTTCGACCGTCTGAATCAGGCGATCAATTTGATAGGCCAGCTGGCGTTGGGCTTCGGCCAATTCAGCGCTCGCTTGCTGCTGATGGGCCATCTGATTGGCCAGAGCATCAATGCGAGGATCATGCATCATACCGCCGCCATCGCTCGTGCCACTGTCAATTTGGGTGACGGTAGAGAGCCATTCTTCCAGATCATTGTAGAAACGGTTTTGAGCCTGAGCTGCCTGAAGATCCAGAAACCCTATTACCAGTGAGCCTGCCAGCCCGAAGAGGGAGGATGAAAATGCCGTGCCCATGCCCGAGAGAGGCCCCTCAAGGGCGGCCTGAAGATTGTCCACCATGTTCTCGGCGGGGCCTGCTTCTGCTGAAAGAGACCGAATGGCATTGCCCACCGCCGAGACCGTATCCAGCAGGCCCCAGAACGTGCCCAACAGGCCAAGGAAGATCAAAAGGCCAATCATGTAGCGTGAAATATCACGGCTTTCATCCAGGCGTGCGCCGATGGAATCCAATATGGAGCGAAGCGCGAGAGTGTTCAGGGTCACGGGGCCCGCCCGATCGCGCAACATGGCAGCCATAGGGGCCAGCAGGGAGGTGCGCGTGGGAACGGTTAGCCCAGGTTCAGCGCGGCGAAACTCTTTCACCCATTTGATCTCTGGCCAAAGGGTGGTCACCCGCAGGAAGGTATAGGCGATGCCGATCATCAAAGCGCCCAGGATCACAGAGTTGATCACGGCATTGGCTTGATAGGCGGTCCAAAGCGGGTCGAACAAGATGGCAGCGATCAGCACCACAAAGAAAACGCACAAGGACATGCGAATGAAATAGATGCGCGGCTCGCCAAAGCCGTAAGCATCATCAAGTTCGATTTCTTTTTGTTTCTTGCGCCCAAACATGGTTCGTCCCGCCGCTATGAGGCATATGCGGGGCCAAGGCTAGTTTCAAATTGTGGCGCTGAGAAGGTGGAATAAGCGAGGGTAGGTCTGCTTTTGCGGCGTAACCTTAACCGTTGGGCATCACAACATCGACGCGATTAGGAGGTCCGCCATCGGTTGCGCCGCCCAGTGCCCGAACAGAGATCTGTTCCTGTTCCACACCATGTTGCATGAGGTAGTTCCGAACCGCGAGAGCCCGCCGCAAAGCCAGGCGCCGTGCGGTGTGAGAGCGCTCAGCCGTACTGCCGCCATAGGCCAGAAGCTGAATGCGTCCGGAGGTGTTCCGCAGGCCCGCCGCCACATTGTTGAGGGCAGTAAGGGCGTCAGAAGAAAGCTCAGCCCCCTGGCTGTCAAAGATCACCATGGAGCGCAGTCTGTTGAGGCCCGATCCGGCACTGGTCAGCGAAGCGCTGGTAATCGTGCTGCTTTCAACAGCAGGAATAAGTTGAGGGATATTGCTGCGGCGAGGCCCTGTCACTGTGCTGCCGGCTGGGCCCTGAGCGCGCGTGTTGGCCAGAACCAAGGAGCTATCTTCATTTGCGGGCGCTGAAACCTGAATCCAGGGGATATCAATGGCCCCTTGAGGGAAGCTGAGGGGCCCCACCTGGCGCTGCGGATAGGAAGCATGGTGTCGTTCCAGCACCGAGGAGACCTCGATGAGGTCCACCGAAAGCGTAATGCTGCTGAGCACGGTCTCTGCATCCATGGCGGCACCAGTAGGAAGAGCTGGGGTCATGGAGCGAGTTTGGCTGGGCCCTACGGCCAGACCTTGGGGTCCGACGATAGCAGCAACCAGCACCACAATCGCAAGGACTGCGATGCGGGGAATGTAGGACCCTTTAGAGAAGGCTGAAAACCTGGAAATTATGGTTTCAAACCCAGAGGGTAAAAGCGCTGTGTACGAACGCATTCATTCGTCCTGGCAAGTTGCGGTCCCCACCGCGCCTATAATCCCTAAATAGGCACGATAAGTTCCTAAAACTCACCCCCCACCTGAGTCGAATGTTTACCTTAATTAACCGCAGTTGGAAACGCTTTTTGGTCACAAAAGTGATATCCGCGCGAGTTATTTTAACCTTACAAGTTATCCACACCCTGTGAGCCTTTTCGGGCCCCTCGCAGAAGCTCTTGTAGAGGGCGGTGGAGCGGCTCATTGGCAGTCAGGATATCGCCAGTTTTCAACATGAGGTCCCGACCGGCAAGATCGGAAACAAATCCACCTGCTTCACGCACAATCAGGATGCCGGCGGCAATATCCCACGGCTTCAGTGCATGTTCCCAGTACCCGTCAAAGCGTCCGGCGGCCAAATAGGCGAGATCCAGCGATGCGGCGCCAAAGCGGCGAACGCCGGCGGTTTTGGTCATAACGGCTCGAAGCTCGGCCAATTCGACCTCATGATTGGGCTGACCCATGAACGGCAGACCGGTGGCAATGACACTTTGACCAAGGTCCTTGCGGGCTGACACCCGAAGTCGGCGATCATTGAGCCAGGCACCTTGCCCTCGCTCAGCGGTAAACATTTCATCAGTGATGGGATTGTAGACCAGGGCGGCAACCAGTGTGCCTTCGCGCTCAAGGGCGATAGAGATCGCAAAATGCGGAATGGCATGCATGAAGTTTGTCGTGCCATCGAGAGGGTCGACAATCCAGCGGTGGCTTGGGTCGGTGCCTTCGACCACGCCTTTTTCTTCCATCAAAAATCCGTAGCCGGGACGGGCATGGGACAGCTCTTCAAAGATCTTGCGCTCGGCGGTCAGGTCCGCCGTGGTGACGAAATCCGCTGGGCCTTTTTTTGAGACCTGCAGGTTTTCAAGCTCACCGAAATCACGCTTGAGCTTGCGGGAGGCCTTGCGCGCGGCGGCGACCATGACCGTTATGTTTGCAGATTGGAGAGCCATGATTTAGTCCGCGCGCTTGATATAGGTGATCTCATTGGTCTCAACCACGATCTTCTGGCCGACCTCCACAAACGGCGGCACCATCACACGCACACCATTTTCCATGACCGCAGGCTTATAAGAAGCTGCAGCGGTCTGGCCTTTAACGGCAGGTTCGGTTTCGGCAACTTCCAGGGTGACTTGATCGGGTAGGGAAATGCCGATGGGCTTTTCCTCATAGGATTCCACAACAACCTTCATGCCTTCCTGGAGGAAGGCCGCGCGTTCCCCGACAAAGTCCGACTGAAGCTCGATCTGGTCATAGGTATCGAGGTCCATGAAAACCAGCGCATCCCCGGTATCATAGAGGAACTGATAGTCTTTTTGCTCCAGGCGTACACGCTCGACCTTATCAGCGGCGCGGAAGCGCTCGTTCAGCTTGGTGCCGTCGATGAGGTTTTTAAGCTCGATCTGGGCAAAGGCGCCGCCCTTGCCGGGCTTTACCGCATTGGCTTTAACAGCGACCCAGAGACCGCCCTTGTGTTCAATCACATTGCCGATGCGAACTTCATTGCCGTTGATCTTCATGGCGCCTCAGATGCTGATAGGTGTTGTCAAAAAACCAGGCGCGGGCGGGTCTACTGAGGCCCTCGCCAATTTCGGGCGGAACCTATCAGCCATCATCTGCCAATGCAAAGGAAGCAATTGGAAAAAGCCGCCAGCGTCAATACAAAGCGGCAATACGAAGCGGTTTAGTTGGTGGCGGCAGCCTGGGCAGCCTGGATACGTTGTCGCGCCACGGCTGTGGCCTGGGCGATCTCGCTGGCCGTCATGACGGCGGTCAGGGATTGGCGCAGGCCATCAATGCTGGCGGCCAGCTCAGAGCCGGGACGGGTCCGTCCGCTGGCCATCTCCAGCCAGGCATAGGCTTCGACGGGGTCCTGCTCGACCCCCAGCCCGCGGGTAAACAAGACGGCCAGGAAATATTGACCCTGAGGGTTGCCTGAATCAGCAGCCTGCCGGAACAGGCGCGCTGCTGCCACCTGGTCCTGAGTGATGCCTTCGTCGCCTTCAAGTCTCAGAAGGCCCAAAGCGACAACGGCGCTGGATTGGCCTTGATCGGCAGCCGCCTGAAGCCAGCGAACCGCCTGAAGAGGGTCGCGCTCGACGGACCGGCCGGTGAGATAGGAGACGCCGAGGTTATACTGGGCGTCCTTGTGGCCCTGCTCGGCTGCCCGTTGAAACCATTGCATGGCCACATCGCGGTCTGTCTCGACCCCGCGCCCGGTGAGATACAGGATACCAAGATTGTACTGAGCGTCCTTATGGCCTTGAGCTGCGGCAAATTCGAACCATTGCGCGGCATCCGCATCGCTTTCCACCACACCCGTGCCGTTGGCGTACATATTGCCCAAATCAAACTGCGCATACATGTGGCCGCGTCGTGCGGATTCATGCATCCATTGAGCTGCCGTGTTGAGGTTCCGTGCTGCGCCGCCTGCGCCTTCAATGGAGATGATGGCCAGCGCATATTGCGCATCGATCTGGCCTTGTTCTGCTGCACGGGCATACCAGCCGATGGCCTGGGCCATGTCCGCATCGACGGCTTGGCCTTCCAGATACATCAGGGCCAGAATGGATTGCGCATCCGCATCACCATCATCAGCCAGTGCTCGGAACTCCCGATAGGCGGATTGATATTCGCCATCATCATAGGCCTGCAAAGCGGTGCCGAAGTCCGCATGCGCCGTAAGGCTCAAAAAGGGAAGTAGTACTAAAGCAACAACAAACTTGGCCGGATGCATGTGCCTAAACCTTCAAAGCGCCGTTCTTCTCGGTGCGGTCGATGAGGTCATTAAAATCGCTGACCGCTGCCGCAGGGCCTTTACTATAACCCCAGACGCCGTTTGAGACAGCTAGAAAGTCAGCACCAGCCTCAATTAGGGGCACAGAGTTATCCACAGTCAGGCCACCAATGGCAACGCACGGAACCTCTGTCATTTCTGCCCACCACGCCAAGATATCCACAGGGGCAGAGGTCTTGGGCTCCTTTGTTTGTGATGCAAAGAAGGCCCCAAAAGCCACATAGTCGGCTCCTGCTTCGGCGGCTTCAAGGGCAAGGTGGCGCGAATCGTGACAGGTGACGCCAATGATGCGGTCTGTGCCCAAGAGCTCTCTTGCCTCTTTGTAAGAAGCATCTTCCTGACCGATGTGGACCCCATCCGCATCGGCCTGAAGGGCCAGGTCCGGGCGGTCATTGATCAGCAGGGCCACATCGTGAGCCACGCAAATGGGCTGGATTGTTTTTGCTGCAGCGAGGATTTCCTCGTCGCTCGCATCCTTGAGGCGCAGCTGAAGGCAGGCAACGTCGCCCGCGCTGAAAACTTCGGTCAGCACATGGGCAAACGCCGCCACATCAGATAGACGCGGCGGCGTGATGAGGTAAAGACGAGCACGCTCTTCGTTCATAAGGGCTTACTCGTTCTCAGATGCTTCACTCCACTTGCCAAGGGCGGCAAGGGAATTCATGTGGGCACGTTTGCGGAAAGCAGCTTGGGCAGCGTCCACATTGCTTGCTTCTCCGCCCCAGGCGTTGAGCGCTGCGTGTTGAAGCGCGCGGCCATAGGAGAATGAAAGGCCCCAAGGCATGTCATAGCCTGCATTCATGGCAGACAGGTGCGCGGTGGCTTCAAGGTCGGATTGACCGCCAGACAAGAAGCAAATGCCCGGCACAGCGGCAGGCACGCAGTTCTTCAGAACACGGACGGTTTTTTCAGCAACTTCCTCGACGCCCGCGCGGGTTTGCGCTTCGGTGCCGGAGATGACCATGTTGGGCTTGAGGATCGTGCCTTCAAGCTCGACCTTCGCATAGAACAGTTCCTGATAAAGCTCTTTCAGTGCCCACTCGGTAACCGCATAGCATTTGTCGATGTCGTGATCGCCGTCCATCAGCACTTCAGGCTCCACGATGGGCACCAGACCGCCTTCCTGGCAGATCGCTGCATAGCGGGCCAGCGCATGAGCGTTGGAGTGAATGGAGGTATGAGAAGGACGGCCATCGCTACCGATATTGATCACGGCGCGCCATTTGGCAAACTTTGCGCCCAACTCCACATATTCAGCAACCCGTTCGCGCAAGCCATCAAGGCCTTCGGTAACAGTTTCACCGGCACGGCCCGCAAGAGGTTTTGCGCCAGCATCTACCTTGATGCCGGGAAAAGCGCCTGTGTCGCTGATGACTTTTGCCAGGGGCGTTCCGTCCGCTGCTTTCTGGCGCAGGGTTTCATCAAACAGGATGACGCCAGAGATGTGCTTTTCCATGGCGTCCGAGGTGCGGAACAGCATCTCGCGATAATCGCGGCGGCTGTCTGTCGTGGAAACTGTATCGATGGTGTCGAAGCGTTTCTTGATGGTGCCGGTGCTTTCGTCCGCAGCCAGAATACCCTTGCCCGGCGCGACGATCGCCGCGGCGACCTTTGCGAGTTCATTGTTCATAATAAAATTCTCCCATTTCCCAATATTCTGTTCTTAAGGGCCGGTTTGTCCGACCGCTGATCTATTTAACTTCGAGCGCTTTGAACGCTTCTACCCCAGCGCTTTCACGCCCGGCAATTCTTTGCCTTCCAACCATTCCAGAAATGCGCCCCCGGCGGTGGAGACGTAGGTGAAATCATCGCCCACGCCTGCAGCGTTGAGAGCTGCCACCGTATCGCCCCCACCGGCAACGGAGGTGACTTTACCTTTCTTGGTAAGCTCGGCCACCTTTTGGGCGGCTGCAACCGTGCCTTTGTCAAAAGGCTCAATCTCGAACGCACCCATGGGGCCGTTCCAGACGATGGTCTTGGCATTTTCAAAGTGTTCAGAAATATCCGCGATGCTTTCAGGTCCCACATCCAGGATCATGTCATCGATGTCTACACGGTGTGTCGGCACAGTACGCGATGCGGCACCAGCCTTGAACTCAGAGGCGACCACAACGTCTGTAGGCAGAACAATCTCGCAATCCACGTCGCGGGCTTTTGCCATGATCTCATCAGCGGTGCCGGTGAGGTCATGTTCGCAGAGTGAGCGCCCCACAGGCTGACCTTGCGCGGCAAGAAACGTGTTGGCCATGCCACCGCCAATGACGACCACATCAACTTTGTCCATAAGGTTGTTCAAGAGATCCAGCTTGGTGGAAACCTTGGCTCCGCCCACAACGGCAACCACTGGCTTCTTGGGCTTGCCCAATGCCTTTTCCAGCGCTTCAAGTTCAGCCTGCATGGCACGGCCTACGTAAGCCGGCAGATGCTTGGCCAGACCAACCGTGGTGGCGTGCGCCCGGTGAGCAGCGGAAAACGCATCGTTCACAAACACATCCGCTTCGCCTGCCATCTCGATGGCAAAGGCGTCATCATTGGCTTCTTCGCCGGGATGAAAGCGCGTGTTCTCCAGCAAAAGCACATGGCCGGGCTCAAGAGCTGCGGCGGCTTCTCGGGCCTTGTGGCCGATGCAGTCATCCACGAAGAACACGGGCTCGCCCAGCGCGTCAGCAACAGCATCGGCAACGGGGCCCAGAGACATCTCGGCCACCACTTTACCTTTGGGTCGACCAAAGTGAGACAACAGCATCACTTTGGCGCCTTTGGTTTTCAGCTCTTTGATAGTGGGCAGCACCCGTTCCAGACGGGTTGCGTCTGTTACCTTGCCATCTTGCATTGGCAGGTTCAGGTCCACGCGCACCAACACGCGCTTGCCTGAAACAGACGCCTTATCAAGAGTTTTATATGTCATCGTTCTCCTAACCAAAAATCGCGTCAAATGCCAAACGAGCGCCAAACCCGATAAAGTAAACCCATGCAGCGAATACAAAAAGCGAAAATAGCATGGTTCCAATGGTTACATACGCTGAGATCAGGGCTGATATACTGGTACCCTCAGGCATCCTCATTGAGCGATTTTGGCGTAGATAACCAATTGCCCCGACCACTAGAATTATGCCCACAGGAACTAGCCAGACCATCGGTAAAGCACCAAAGCCAATAAGCAGAAGTGCAGCCCAACCTAATATTCCCAAGCGGCCCCAGAGCATCAGGTTACAGGAACTTGGCCATGGCCATTGCCGTGTCGCTCATGCGATTGGCAAAGCCCCATTCATTGTCATACCAGCTCATGACCCGAACCAGCGTGCCGTCGACGACAGCCGTCTGAGGCAGGGCCACGGTTGAAGACGCAGGGTTATGATTCAGATCGATGGAAACGTTCGGTACGTCTGTTGCACACATGATGCCTTTCAGCGGACCCGACGCAGCAGCAGCGATCAGCGCATTGTTGATTTCCTCAACAGTGGTGGCGCGGCCTGCATCAAATTTGAGATCGATCAGGGAAACATTTGGCGTTGGCACACGAACGGCGGAACCATCCAGCTTGCCTTTAAGTTCCGGCAGCACCAGACCCACAGCGCGAGCAGCGCCCGTGCCCGTTGGGATCATGGACGTGGCAGCAGCCCGGCCGCGATACAAATCAGAATGCGCAATATCCAATGTTGGCTGATCACCCGTGTAAGCGTGGATCGTGGTCATGTAACCGCGCTCGATGCCCACCAGATTGTTCAGAACCTGTGCCACAGGGGACAGGCAATTGGTGGTGCACGATGCGTTGGAGACGACATGATCATCTGCGGTCAGCGTTTGATGGTTCACGCCATAAACGATGGTCTTGTCAGCTTCCGTCGCAGGGGCGGAGACCAGCACGCGCTTTGCGCCAGCGGTCAGGTGGGCGGAGGCTTTTTCCTTTGAAGCAAAAATGCCGGTACATTCGAATGCAATGTCGACACCCAATTCGCCCCAAGGCAACTCGCGCGGGTCGCGGATGGCGGTGACTTTCATGGTATTACCGCCAGCGGTGATGGTGTCGCCGTCTACGATGACATCGCCGGGGAATTTACCGTGGTTTGAATCCCACTGCAGCAGGTGTGCATTGGTCTCAACCGGGCCCAAATCGTTGATGGCTACCACTTCGATGTCGGTGCGTCCGCTTTCCAGAATACCGCGCAAGACCAGACGTCCGATGCGGCCAAATCCGTTAATCGCTACTTTCAATGCCATGTGATGTGTCTCCTTGAAACCCTTAAAACCCTCGAACCAATCTTTGTTGGCCGTTCTATTACCCGTAAATGGCCCCAATTTCGATGAGGCGCAGTGTCACTTATTATTTCAGTTTGTTTTTGGCCATTTTCGCAACGGCTTCTGCCGTTATGCCGAAATGCTTGTAAAGATCCTTGGCCGGTGCGCTGGCCCCGAATGAGGACATGGCGACAATCCCGCCGTTTTGGCCGGTAAAGCGTTCCCAGCCCATGCCGACACCCGCTTCCACAGCGATACGCACGGTGCCGTCGGCCAGATCATTGATGGCGTTCTCACCATCAATCAGCTCCCAGCACGGAACGGAAAGAACCCGAGTCTCAATGCCATCCTTCAAAAGCAAGTCCTGGGCATCCATGGCCACTTCCACTTCGGAGCCTGAAGCCATCAGCGTCACTTGCGCCTTGCCCTTGGCAGGAGAGACCTCATATGCGCCCTGCGCCGTGAGGTTGTCTTCCGATTGTGTGGTGCGCACTAATGGCAGGTTCTGACGGGTCAGCGCTATGACGCTTGGCCCATCTGTGCGCCGCAGCGCCAGTTCCCAGCTTTCAGCAACCTCAACCGCATCTGCAGGCCTGAAGACCGCCAGGTTCGGCATAGCGCGCAGACTGGCCACGTGCTCCACCGGCTGGTGAGTTGGCCCATCTTCGCCCAGACCAATGCTGTCGTGGGTCATCACGTAAATCACGCGAATGCCCATCAGGGCAGAAAGACGAATGGAAGGGCGGCAATAATCGGTGAACACCAGGAAAGTGCCGCTGTAGGGAATGATCCCGCCATGCAGCGCCATGCCGTTCATGGCTGCTGCCATGCCATGCTCACGAATGCCGTAATGGATAAAGCGGCCATCGTAATTGTCAGCATCCAGCACCTTGGCATCGGACCAGTCCGTATTGTTCGATCCGGTCAGATCAGCTGAGCCGCCAACCGTCTCCATTACGGCATTGTTGATGACTTCCAGTGCGGCAGCAGAAGATTTGCGTGTTGCTGTTGGCTTGGCGTCTTCAATCAGCCGTGCCTTGTGATCACCCAGGCGGGCCGAAAGCTCTGATGTCAGCTCTCCAGACATGGCAATGTCAAAGGCTGCGTGCTGAGGGTCCACCTTGTGGCGGGCCTCCCAGGCTTCGCGGTCCGCAGTGCCGCGGGCACCTGCGGTTCGCCACAGGCCCAAAAGATCTGCAGGGATTTCAAAAGGTGCCGAAGTCCAGCCAAGTTGCTCCCGCGTGCCTGCAACCTCTTCTGCACCCAGGGCTGCGCCGTGGGTGGCAGAGGTGCCCGCTTTCGTCGGTGCGCCATACCCAATGATCGTCTTGCAGGCGATCAAGGATGGCTTGTCAGATTCCCGTGCCGCGGCGATGGCCCCGGCAACAGCTTCGGTGTCGTGACCATCTACGCGCACCACGTCCCAGCCGCTGGCCTTAAAGCGGGCCATCTGGTCTGTGCTGTCAGAAAGATCGACGCTGCCATCGATGGTGATGTTGTTGTCATCCCAAAGGACGATCAGCTTGGAGAGTTTCAGATGGCCAGCCATGGACAGGGCTTCTTGGGAAACCCCTTCCATCAGGCAACCGTCGCCAGCGATGGTATAGGTGAAGTGATCCACCAAGCCGTCGCCAAAGCGTGCATTCAGATGGCGCTCGGCCAAGGCCATGCCCGCGGCATTGGCCAGACCCTGGCCCAAAGGCCCGGTGGTGGTCTCAACCCCTGGCGTATGGCCATATTCGGGGTGACCTGCCGTGATCGAGCCCAGCTGACGGAAGTTCTTGATCTGCTCCATGGTCATTGTCTCATAACCGGTGAGGTGGAGCAGCGAATACAGCAGCATGGAGCCGTGACCGGCGGAGAGCACGAATCGGTCTCTATCCGCCCAATCAGGGTTTTGGGGGTCAAATTTCAAAAACCGTGTGAAAAGTACGGTCGCGACGTCCGCCATGCCCATGGGCATGCCGGGGTGGCCGCATTTAGCCTTCTCAACCGCGTCCACAGAAAGAAAACGAATCGCATTCGCCATCTCCCGTTGGGTTTTTGGGTCGGTCAGGTCGCCCGTCATAGGGGCTTTTTCATCTTGCTTGGAGGTCATTGCGCGCCTTCTTACCTGCTGTAGCTTGGCCTTTGCAATCAGATTCAGGCCCCTGAAGCAACACCTCTCGTTGACGGAGGAATTCCCTTGGCCCTATGGTCGTTCCATATTTCACGAAGGACATGCGTATGAGTGAGCTTTCGGCGGCACTGGACCGGCTAATGGCAGCCCTGGTGACCCTAGAATCTGCGGCGGAAACAAAACTGGCGAGCGATGATGGCGCGGCGGAAAGCGATGCCTTGATGGCGGAGCTTCGTGCAGACCGCGATCAAATGGCCGCAGAGTTGGAAACTGTGCGCTCGGAGGCCGTTGCGCTGGAGGAGGTCACCGACGAGGTGGCCGGTCGCCTGGATGGCGCAATCTCCGGGATCCGTGAAGTTCTCGAAGGTTAGATAAGTCGGTACAGATCGTAAAAGAGGGTAGGCGTTTTATGGGCCAGGTAACGGTCAACATCAACGGACGAGGCTATACGGTTGGCTGTGACAGCGGCCAGGAAGACCATATTGCCGAGCTGGCAGGCTATCTGGACCACCACATTGGTCAGATGAAAGAGAGCATGGGCGCCGTGGGCGACATGCGGCTGCTGCTATTGGCCGGGATCATGGTTGCGGACGAGCTTTCTGAAACCGTGGCCAAGCTGGAAGAGCTGGAAACAGAGGTCGCCAGCCTGCGCGAGGGCCAGGAAGCGGTCCAGAATCAGGCCACAGGCTTTGAAGCACAGGCCGTTGAAGCCATCGACAGCATTGCTGCGCGGATTGAAGGCATTGCAGGGCGGCTGAACGCTCACTAGATTACAAGATGCGGGTACTGGTCGGCACGTCAGGATTTCTAACCCTGGGGCCGTTCCAACTTCTACGGGAGCTATCCCTGATTAGGACCGTGGTCCTTTTCATACGGCGCCCACCTGCTTATGGCAGGCCACAGAGGTTTACATACATCCAACGGCCGTACCGGTCCCGCAGCTTTTTTGTTTATCCTCCTCCCTCCCTTTAGGTGAGGCCCCCGAATGAGTACCAAAACCGCATTGCGCAAAGACTTGGTGGCTGCTCGCCGTATCGCTGCCTCAGCTGAAAACGGGCGGGCAGGGGCGGCCTTGGCCCGGATGTTCCTGCGCGAAGGCCCGGAAATTCCCCCCGGCACCGTGGTTTCTGCCTTCTGGCCAATTAAGACGGAAATCAATGTTTTGCCGCTTATGGACAAGCTGAGAGAGGCGACAGCCACCCTGTGCCTGCCTGTGGCCCCGGACCGATTGGGAGATGTTGAGTTTCGCCGCTATGACGCTGGCACCGCCATGACAGAAGACGCCTGGGGCATTCCCGGACCTGACTTTGAGGCTGACGTTCTGGTGCCGGAGGTGATGTTGGTGCCCCTGCTGGGGTTTGACGTGCAAGGAGGCCGCATTGGCTATGGCGCGGGGATTTATGACCGGGTGATTGAGAAATTCCGCCACAATAATGCTGAGGTTGTTGTCGTAGGCATTGCCTATGCGGCGCAAGAAGTGGCAAGGGTACCCATGACCAATGGGGATCAGTTGCTCGATTGGGTCATCACCGAAAAGGGCGTGAAGCTACGCCCATAATTCCCGCTACCTAGGTAGTCTCTAGGCGGATGCCTGGGTAGTCTTTAGACGGATAAATTTATGCGTATCGTTTTCTTGGGCGACATCGTGGGCAAGCCCGGCCGCACTGCCGTAGAAGAACACCTTCCCCGGCTTCGGGACAGGCTCAAGCCTGATTTTATCATCATCAATGCAGAAAATGCTGCCGCCGGCTTTGGCATCACCGCCAAGATTTGCGAGCAATTGTTTGACCTTGGTGCCGATGTGATCACCCTTGGCAATCACGCCTGGGATCAAAAAGAAGCGCTGCAATATATTGATCAGGAACCGCGTCTCATCCGCCCGCTCAACTTTCCAGCTGGCACCCCGGGCAAAGGCGTTGGCTTGTTTGAGGCCAGAAATGGTCAACAAGTGTTGGTCATCAACGCCATGGGGCAATTGTTCATGAACATGACCGATGACCCTTGGGTGATGATTGAGGCTGAGCTGGCCAATGCGCCGCTGGGGCAAGTGGCCGATGCGGCTGTGGTGGATTTCCACGCCGAAGCCACCTCCGAGAAAATGGCCATGGGGCATTTTGTGGATGGCAAAGCTTCCCTCTGTGTCGGCACCCACACCCATGTGCCCACGGCGGACCATCAGATACTGCCCGGCGGCACTGCCTATCAGACCGATGCGGGTGCTTGTGGAAGTTACGAAAACAGTGTCATTGGCATGGACAAGGAAGAGCCGATCAATCGGTTTGTCACCAAGGTGAACCGCGCCCGCCTGGAAGTAGCAGCTGGCCCCGGCACCATGTGCGGCACCTTTGTGGAGACTGACAATAAAACCGGGCTGGCAACGCGGATCGAGCCCATCCGCATGGGCGGGCGGTTGACGCGCGCAGCGCCTGAGGGTTAGACAATCGCCCAAGGAATACAGTGAAAATACGGTGAAATACGGGGACTTTTAAGTCATGGCAGGCCATTCCAAGTTCAAGAACATCCAGTACCGCAAGGGCGCTCAGGATGCGAAACGCTCCAAGCAGTTCTCCAAACTGTCCAAGGAAATCACCGTTGCCGCGAAAATGGGCGACCCGGATCCGGAACACAATCCGCGCCTGCGCCTGGCGGTTCAGAATGCCCGCGCTCTTTCCATGCCCCGCGACAATATCGAACGCGCCATCAAGAAATCCCAAGCCGGCGACATGGCGAATTATGACGAGCTACGCTATGAGGGCTTTGGCCCCGGCGGTGTTGGCCTCATTGTTGAGACCTTGACCGACAACAAGAACCGCACCGCTTCCGAAGTGCGCTCCGCCTTTACCAAACTTGGCGGTAATCTGGGAGAGACGGGATCGGTGGCGTTCAGCTTCAATCAGGTAGGGTCTTTCACCTACCCCGCCGACAAAGGCACCGAAGAAGAAATGATGGATCTGGCCATCGATGCCGGTGCCGAAGAATGCGAATCCGATGACGAAGCGCACCAGTTCACTTGCAGCCCTTCTGATTTCGCTGCAGTAAAAGATGCGCTGGAAGCCAAACTGGGCGAGCCCACAGAAGCCAAAATCATCTGGAAACCCACCAACACTATCGAGATTGAAGGCCAACCCGCCAGTACCCTGCTGAAATTAATGGACCTCCTCGAAGACAATGACGACGTGCAGAACGTCTACGCCAACTTTGAAATGTCCGATGAGACCCTGGCGGCGCTGGCTGCTGAGTAGAGGAACACCAGTCGTTCCGGGGCGAACACTCCTGTTCGAACCCGGAACCTCGAGATTCCGGGTTCCGCACTCCGTTTGGCCCCGGAATGACGTGATACAGCCTGTGAGCATTAACCCCTTTTATCTTGCATAGAGACACCGCATCGTTCACCTTGTGTTCTATGGTGAATCAGCAGAAACGACGGATATTGGGCATCGATCCCGGCCTGCAACGCACAGGCTGGGGCGTGATCGAATGCGCGGGCTCAAAGCTCGCTCATGTGGGCCATGGCATCGTCACCTCCAGGCCAAAGACAGAACTGGCCCACCGCCTCAAGGAAATTCACGAAGGCCTCTGCGAGGTCATCCAGTCCTTTGACCCTGACACCATCGCCATCGAAGAGACCTTTGTGAATGTTAGCGGCAAGGATACGCTGAAGCTGGGCCAGGCGCGCGGGGTGGCCATGCTGGCCGCAGCGCAAGCCGAAGTGCCGCTGGCCGAATATGCTCCCAACAAAGTCAAAAAGTCCGTGGTCGGATCAGGGCACGCAGGAAAAGACCAGATCGGCATGATGATCGGCGTGCTGTTGCCCGGCAGTGATGTCCAGCAAGCCGATGCCGCCGATGCGCTCGCCATCGCCATTTGCCATGCGCATCATTATCGGGTGGGGGCATAAATCCATGACCAGGCTTGAAATCCGCCCCATCGCTGACGAGGAGGTGGCGGCCACTATCGATCTGTGGAAACGCTGCGATCTCACCGTTCCGCACAATGATCCGGCCAAGGACATTGCCTTTGCGCGATCCGGTCCGGCGTCCGATGTGCTGGGCGGGTTTTATGATGGCAAGCTGGTGGCCAGCGTCATGGTCGGCCATGACGGCCATCGCGGCACGGTCTATTACGTTTCAACAGACCCCGGGGTGCGCGGCATGGGCCTCGGGGCCGCCATCATGGAGGCGGCTGAGGATTGGCTTAAGACACGCGGGGTGTGGAAGCTCAACCTGCTCATTCGCGAGACAAACGTGGCCGTGAAGGCGTTCTACGAATCTATCGGTTATGATCAGGAGCCGCGCGCGCTTATGGTAAAAAGATTGGTGGCAAAGCAGCTGGACGAAGGTAGCAAGAGCAAATGATCGGCAAACTCAAAGGCATTCTGGATTCAGTCAGCAGCGACAGCGCCATTATTGACGTCCAAGGCGTGGGCTATGTGATCTTTGCGCCAACGCGGGTGCTCGGCAATTTGCCTGGCCCCGGGGAGGCGATCACGCTGTCCATCGAGACCGTGGTGCGCGAAGACATGATCCGGCTTTACGGGTTTGAGAATGAAGCCGAACGCGACTGGTTCCGTGCTCTTCAAAGCGTGCAGGGGGTGGGGGCGAAAGTCGCCATGGAAATCCTCAGTGTGCTGACATTATCGGACGTGGCCAACGCCATCACCCTGCAAGACAGCGCCATGGTCGCCCGCGCCAAGGGGGTGGGGCCAAAGCTTGCCAAGCGGATTGTGTCGGAGTTGAAAGACCGCGCGCCAACATCTGCCGTGGTCATCCCGATTGGCACGGCAATCAAAGGCGGCGTGAAAGTCACCGAGCCCGCACCAGAAGTGCTCGCCCGCGCCGATGCCATATCCGCGCTGGTCAATCTGGGCTATCCTGAAGCCATGGCGTCGAATGCGATTGCCTCCATCATGGGGCGCAGCGAAGACGTGCCCGAGGTAAAAGCGCTGATCCGCGAAGGGCTGAAGGAGTTGGCGAATTGAGCCTTGAGGAAGAACTTTGCGAAGGAATTGATTTGGATGCGCTTTCCCCCATAGGTGCGGAAGCTTTTTTGGAGTTCGAGGCGCAGCTGCGTGAAGCTGTAGTAGAATATTTAGAAGTAAACTCAATTAAAGAAACGGGTCGAGTTTGGGCTAAGTATCTTCAAATCTTGAACATAGTAGGACAGGAATTTGAATATGATTTTTCATTGTCCGTTGTCGATCTTCATGAGTATCAAGGGGTGCAAGCAGACCATGAAGTAGTTTTATTGCTTGAGAAGGTTGATAGCGCAAGATTCCGTGCTGCCTTGAAAATTTCAAAACTTGGCAGGGATCGTGTTCGATCAGTGGCTCTAAGCTTGCCAGTGAAGCAACAAATTCGGGAGCTAATCAGGAAAATTCGTTCGAAGCTTGATGAAGTTGATGTTCCTCGGCGTAAGCGAGAATCTTTACTTGCGGCTCTATCCCGATTTGAAACTGAAATTGATAGAGACACTACTCAACTCGAGTGCTTCTCTGAAATCGTTTTGGATGTAGCAGACACAGGAACTGAATTTGCAAAGAGAGTATCTGGCATTCGGAAACTTGTAAAAGTTCTTGAGAAGATACTGGGGGCAGCAAAAGAAGACGAGGGAGTGAAGCGTCTTGGACACGAGGAAATGCGCCAAATCGAGGGCAAAAGCGATGCGATTGATGGTGAGAATGATGACGATGAGTGACAGCCTATTATGACCCGTAACCCCGCCCTAGATACTGCCAGCACCGAAGCTGACACAATGGACGCCAGCTTGCGGCCGCAGGTTCTGGATGCCTTTGTGGGGCAGGAGAAAGTGCGCGCTAATCTCAAGGTCTTTATTGAGGCGGCTCGTGCGCGCGGCGATGCACTGGATCATGTGTTGTTCTCCGGGCCTCCTGGTCTGGGCAAGACGACGCTGGCGCAGATTGTCTCTCGTGAACTGGGGGTGAACTTCCGTGCCACCTCTGGGCCGGTGATTACCAAGCCCGGCGATTTGGCGGCGATCCTCACCAACCTTGAAGAACGGGACGTGTTGTTCATTGATGAGATCCATCGGCTCTCTCCGGCGGTGGAGGAAATCCTCTATCCCGCTATGGAAGATTTTGAGCTCGATCTCATGATCGGCGAAGGCCCCGGCGCGCGGTCGGTACGCATTGATTTGCAGAAATTCACTCTTGTCGCCGCGACCACGCGCACAGGGCTTTTGACCACGCCGTTGCGCGACCGTTTTGGCATTCCGCTTCGGCTGGAGTTCTATGAGCCCCACGAGCTTGAAAGCATCGTCATGCGTGGGAGCCGATTGCTGGACCTTAATTTGTCCGAGGACGGAGCATCTGAGATCGCCAAGCGCGCGCGGGGCACACCTCGCGTGGCGGGACGCTTGCTGCGGCGGGTGCGGGATTTTGCTTCTGTTGCCGACGTTGAGACTGTCACCGCCAAGTTGGCCGATGAAGCGCTTTCCCGCATGGAAGTGGACAGTCGCGGGCTTGATGCGCTGGATCACCGCTACCTCAAAGCCATTGCGGAGAAATTCGGCGGTGGGCCGGTGGGATTGGACACATTGGCAGCTGCCTTGTCCGAGCCGCGCGACGCCATCGAAGACATCATCGAGCCTTATCTGATTCAGCAGGGCTTCCTTCAACGCACCCCTCGGGGCCGCGTGCTTTTGGGAGTGGCCTACAAGCATCTGGGGCTGATGGCACCTAAGTCCCTTGGCGATGCGGGCATGCTTGACGGGGAGTAGGGTCAAGTTATGCCGTCATTCCGGGGCCGGGCGTTAGCACGGAACCCGGAATCTCGAGATTCCGGATCTGATATTCGCAATCAAATCCGTGCCGGATTTGGCTCATGGTGCGCCCGGAATGACTGTTATCTCCAGTGCTAAATGATCTTGCTCCGCTGACCCGATTGAGACAATCTCCGCCCATGACCGATCACGTGCCACACTCTTCCCCACACCCCAGCCACGGTTTCTTCCGGGACAAGACCCACATCCTGCCCGCCCGCGTCTATTACGAGGACACGGATTTCTCCGGCGTGGTCTATCACGGAGCTTTTGTGAAGTTTCTGGAGCGGGGCCGCACCGAATACCTCCGCGCTCTGGGGGTTCATCACAAGGAGATGCTGGCGATGGACGAGCCCATCGCCTTTACCATCCAGAGGCTGGACATCGAATATCTGCGCCCGGCGCGCATCGATAATGCCCTTGAGATCCGCACGGTCTTCTACAAATCAAAGGGCGCGCGCCTGCGGGCGGACCAAAGCGTCTGGCTGGACGATCAGGAATTGGTGCGTGCTCACGTCACGGCAGCCTGCATTAACCTGGAGGGTCGGGTCCGGCGCATGCCCAAGTTTGTGGCCGATGCGGTTGCGCCACAGGTCATCCCCGAAGATCCGCCCTGGGCGTGACTGAGGCCTGATGGCGGCGTGATGTCGCGCTAAAACCCGCTGTTTCCTGCGGGCTGCGGGTGCCCACGCCCAAGTTCTGACACATTGAAAGAGGACGCTTTGGCCCAAACGGGTGGGGTGCGCTTTGCGCCTGGCCTATTTGTCTATGGATTTTTGGGGCGAGGTTCCTCGGGGCATTCAGCACGGAACCGAAAGTTAGGATTGATCATGGAAACCGAAATTCTCGCACAGGGCGGTGCCTTGGCCAGTGATTTTACATTGATGTCGCTGTTTTTGCGGGCCGACTGGGTCATCCGCTCTGTGATCATTATTCTGGGGCTTGCCTCTTTTTGGAGCTGGGCCATCATCTTTGACAAATACTTCCGCTTCCGGCGCATCAAGGGTCAGAACAACAAGTTCGAAGATGTCTTCTGGTCCGGCAAATCTCTCGATGACCTTTATGACAAGCTCGGCCATCGCCCGGATCACCCCATGGCGCTTATGTTTGCCTCGGCCATGCGCGAATGGCGCCGGTCCTCTGAGAAGGGCCCTATTTCGGCGGGAAGCGTTGCCGGAGTGAAAGACCGCATTGGCAAGGTCATGCGGGTGACCGAAGCGCGAGAGCTTGACCGGATGGAGCGCTTCTTGCCTTTCCTGGCAACTGTTGGCTCCACCGCGCCTTTCATCGGTCTTTTCGGTACCGTCTGGGGCATCATGAATTCATTCCAGTCCATCGCCAGCAATAACAACACCACCCTTGCCGTGGTGGCGCCGGGCATTGCAGAAGCCTTGTTCGCAACCGCGCTTGGTTTGCTCGCTGCTATCCCGGCGGTGATTGCCTACAATAATTTCATCAATTCCCGTGATCGACTGGCCGTACGGCTGGATGGGTTTGCTGAGGAATTCCAAGCCATCCTCTCCCGTCAGCTGGATGAGGGGCGGGGCTAATGGGGGCACAGCTTCCAGGCTCAGGCGGTCGCTCTCGCCCCATGAGCGAGATTAACGTCACCCCCTTTGTGGATGTGATGTTGGTGCTCCTGATCATCTTTATGGTGACCGCGCCTTTGCTCACCGTTGGGGTGGAGGTTGACCTGCCGGAAACCACTGCAAATCCCATCACCTCTGATATTGAGCCTCTGGCCGTTTCCATTGATGGAGAGGGACGGATTTTCCTTCAGGACACGGAAATTGAGATCGCCAATCTGGTGGAACAGATGGCGCAGATTTCTGATCGGAATTTTGAGCTTCGTATCTTCCTGCGCGCCGACAGAAACGTCGACTACGGAACGGTGATGCAGGTCATGGGGCTGCTGGATGCTGCGGGCTATACGCAGATTGCGCTCGTTACTGAACCGATTACGGATCAGTGACGGGGCCGAATAAGGACACGATCCCATGCGCCTCAGCGCAGTCTTTTCGGCTTTGTTTCACGTCGCCATTCTTGTGGCGGCCATGACCACCCTTGCCAATCCCAATCGTTTTGACGTGGAGACCCCGGTCAATATTCCGGTGGAGCTTTTGACCATTGATGAGTTCACAAACATCTCCGCTGCCATTACCGAAGAAGACGTCATCGAAGAGCCCGTCGAAGAAGAGGTGGTAGAAGAAGCGCCGCCACCAGAGCCCGAACCCGTCAGGACTGCCTCCTTGCCCGAACCTGAACCTGTTCTTCCAGAGATCGAGCCTGAGTTCAGCCCCTTTGAAGAACCCGAGCCTGAGCCCGTGGTTGCCGAGCCGGAACCAGAACCTGCCTCTGTGCCCGATCTAGCAGAAGCGCGCCCGCGCATGCGGCCCGAGCCGCCGCGGCGTGATGAGTTTGATTTTGGAGAGGCGGCAGCCCTGATCGATCTGACGCCTCAGGAAGAACCAGAGCCCGAGTTTGATCTTGAAGGTTTTGAAATCGGTGCGGCCCAGCCGGAAGTCGCTGACGAAGCCCGCTCCCGTGTGGGCGTGGGAACCGGGCTGACCATGAGCGAGACAGACGCACTTCGGGCGCAGATCACGCAATGCTGGAACGTTCCCGCAGGGGCTATGGACGCAGAAAACCTGATTATCGAGTTGCGGCTGTTTCTTAATCCGGATGGGACCGTGCAGCGCGTCGAAAGGTTAAACCTTCTGCGCTACGGATCGGACGGGTTTTATCGGGCCGCCGTAGATAGCGCTGTGCGAGCCGTTGAGCGCTGCGAAACAGGAACAAACTTCGATGGGTCCTTCCGGCGCGGTTATAACCTGCCGCTGGATAGATATGAAGAATGGCGGTCGATCCGTCTTACTTTCGACCCAAGTGACATGTTGTAGTGGTTTGGGGGACTATGGAGATGACTATGAAATTCATTGGGAAAATTGGCGCTTCGGTCTTCGCCATGCTGCTGGTCGGGCTATTTACCTTGGCCGCAAGCGCTCCGGCCTTTGCTCAGGAAGGTGAAGAGCCGCACATTGTCATCAATCAGGGCTATGTGGCTCCCATGCCGGTTGCGGTGCCCGCCTTTATTGGCGCTTCAGAAGATGAGGCGCGCTTTGGCCGGGACATTGCCAACGTCATTTCAGCAAATCTTGAACGCTCTGGTCTTTTTGCGCCGGCCGATCCGCGCAGCTTTATTGAACGCACCACGGATTTTTCTGCCGCCCCGCAGTTTGGTTCCTGGCGTCTGATCCGGGTTGAAAGCCTGATTACCGGTCAGGTGATCATGCAGGAAGACGGGCGCTTGCGCGTTGAGTTCTTCCTCTGGGATGTCTATGGCGAACAATCCATGCTGGGTTTGCAGTTCTTTGCCACGCCGGAAGGCTGGCGCCGGGTAGCGCATCTGATCACGGATGCCATCTATGAGCGGCTGACCGGCGAAAGCGGCTATTTCGATACGCGTATCGTCTTTATCGCGGAAAGCGGTCCTGCAACGCGCCGGATCAAGCGTCTGGCCATCATGGATCAGGATGGGGCCAATCCCATTATGCTGACCGATGGGGCTGACCTGGTTCTGACCCCTCGCTTCAGCCCGACCGAACAAGAGGTCGTCTTCCTCTCCTATATCAACGATCTGCCGCGGGTTTATCTCTTGGATATTGAAAGCGGCGAGCAGGAAATCGTAGGCGATTTCCCAGGCATGACCTTTGCCCCGCGCTTCTCGCCAGACGGCAATGATATCATCATGAGCCTTATCGAAGGCCGCGACAGTCACGTCTATACTATGGACCTGCGCACGGGGCAGCGGCGGCGGCTGACGTCCGGCACGCACATTAACACCGCGCCTTCGTTTGCGCCGGATGGTCGCTTTATTACTTTTGAATCAGATCGCGGCGGCTCTCAGCAGATCTATGTAATGAACCGGGATGGCACCGGCGCTCACCGCATCAGCTTTGGGGACGGTCGCTATGGCACGCCAGTCTGGTCCCCGCGCGGCGACCTGATTGCCTTTACAAAAATCTACAGCGGCCGGTTCTACATCGGCGTGATGCGCCCTGATGGATCTGGGGAGCGCCTTTTGACCGAAAGCTTCCTGGATGAAGGGCCGACCTGGTCTCCCAATGGGCGCGTGTTGATGTTTACCCGCCAGACACGAGGCTATGGCGACCGGGATGGGACCACGCGAATCTGGTCCGTGGACCTCACCGGCCATAACGAGCGACCGATTCTCACCCCGGGGGATAGCTCTGATCCGGCGTGGTCACCGCTGATTAGCCGGATGCCGTGGGCGCAATAGCAACACTCGGTGACAATCGACATTGGCGTTAACCATGAAATCCAAGTGATTCCTTGGGTTGTGGCCACTTTGGAACAAAAAAGTATGAATTTGGCACATCAACCTTGCTTGATCCGCCGAAAACTGAGGCATAGAGTTGGTTTATACGTCTAACGGTTGGCCTGTTGGGGGGTGCCTGCCAAGTTTCCAAGTTCGTTTAACTTGGTGGATTTGCAGGTTTGGGTTCGCATCACGGTCAGCTACCAGGACGTAAAACTGGTTTAATCGCTTGGAATTTTATTCCGCAGGTACAGGTTATGGGGGCAAACCTAAAATTGTCCGGCAGATGATCACAAGTTCGAAACATTTCGATTGTAAAAACGTTGAATAGTTTCAGGGGACTTTTAGGGAAATGGAGCAAAATATGAGCCGGCTGACATTCGGGGCGAAGCTTGTAAAATTCGCGACAGTAACATTCGCAGCCCTTCTTCTGGCTGCTTGTGCGGGGACGGCATATTCCGATTCGTCCTCAACTAGCACGGACACATCCACATCACGCGCATCCGACCCAGTGGGCGGTAGTGTGCAGGACTTCCTCGTGAACGTTCAGGATCGTGTCTATTTTGATCTCAACCGCTATAACCTCAGTGACGCGGCTCGCCGTTCGCTGGAGCGTCAAGCGGCTTGGCTTGACCAATATCCTGGCACCACGTTGACCGTTGAAGGCCATTGTGACGAACGCGGCACGCGTGAGTACAACTTGGCTCTCGGCGCACGCCGTGCAGCTGCCACACGCGACTATCTTGTGAGCCTGGGCGTTGACCCTGCACGCATTCGCACGATCTCTTACGGTAAAGAGCGTCCGGTTGCTGAAGGCCACAACGAAGCTGCTTGGCGTCTTAACCGTCGCGCTGTTTCCGTTGTGAACAGCCCTTACGGTTCGTAAAGCTAGCTTTCGAGCGCCGCAAACGACCTCTCGGTTGTTTGCTGAGCTTTTGAATTCAAGGCGTCTGTCCCTTTTCCGGGGGCAGGCGCCTTGTTGTTTTCATCGCCTCAATTTGGACATTTCCCCGCGCCACTGTGACTGGCTAAACGGACCGGCAAATTGATCGACCCAAAATCTTGATCCATGGAGGACGCTGCAATGTCAGTGGCGCTAAGACGCATTATTGGCCCTTTGGCCCTGGTGGCCTTGTTCATAGTGGGAGATGTGGCCCCTGCGATGGCTCAAAGAAGCAGTTCGGATGAGCGTCTTCGCGATCGCTTGCGACGGATCGAGCGGGACATCAATGAACTGCAGGATCAGGTCGACCAACAGCCATCATCCACTGCAAGTCAGTCTGAAGCATTCTCTCCGGCCCCACAAAATGAAAACCTGCCCGCAACGGCGCTTTTGAACGAGCGTGTGGACACCCTTGATAGATCTGTTCGGGATCTCACGGGTCAGGTCGAAGAAATGCAGTTCCTCATCAACCGCCTGAGCCAGCAGATGGAACAGGTCACCGCAGACTTTGACTATCGCCTGCGTGCCCTTGAAGGAAACCTTGGCCCCAACGATCCGGGCCCTAGCGCCAGCGGGAACACTCTTGGTGCCAGCATGGCTCGGGCTGCCAATACCGATACCAATGGCGGCTCCTCAGTTATGGACATTACTCCCGCACCGGTAACCACCGGCAACGTGGAGGTCGGCAACCAAGGTGCTCCATTGCCGGGGGCAAGCCAGCCACGCTCCTTGGGAGCGATCTCTGCCTCACGCCTTTCCGGGTCTGAGGAAGCTGATTTTGAAATTGGCATGCAGCTCCTGCGGCAAGGAGATTTCCTTGGCGCGGAATCAACTTTCCAACAATACATCAGCTCCTACCCTGAAAGTGATCAGATGGGAGAGGCCTATTTCTGGCTGGGTGAGAGCCTTTATGTGCGCGGCCTTTATTCGGATGCTGCCACGTCTTACCTGACCAGCGCACGGGATTTTGGCGACAGCACCAAAGCACCGGATAGTCTGCTCAAGCTTGGCATGTCGCTGGCCGCGCTTGGTCAGGTGGATCAGGCTTGCAGTGCCTTTGCTCAAGTTGGTAGATCATATCCTGATGCATCCAGCCGGGTAGAACGGAATGTCACTCGTGAACAGGCCGCCAACAACTGCAGCTGATCCAGCTCTGCCAAATCTGACTGAGGATTTTGCGGCAACACTTCGCCATATGGACGTGGCCCCGCACGTGGCAATCGCTGTCTCCGGCGGTGGCGACAGTGTCGCGCTGATGCATCTTACCTCTGATTGGGCCAAGGCTGCGAGCCGGGATCCGAAAACTATCTTTGTACTGACGGTTGATCATGGCCTGCGAGAGAGCGCGGCTCAGGAGGTCGAACAGGTTGCGCGCTGGGCCGAGGCGCTGGGTTTTGAACATCACGGTTTGCGCTGGGAGGGGGCGAAGCCCAAATCGCGCCTACAGGAAAAGGCGAGGGATGCCCGCTATCAGCTTCTTTGTGGCTGGTGCGCTGATCACAACGTGCCGGACTTGATGGTGGGGCACACGTCAGATGATCAACTGGAAACCGTGGGCATGCGGCTTTTGAAAGGCAGCGGCACAAAGGGCCTTGCCGGGATGCAAGCCATCAAGATGGGCCCAAGGGGTGTGCGTATTCTGCGGCCACTATTACAGGCCAGCCGGACCGAGCTTCGCGAGGTTCTTAAAAGCCACCGCGCGAGCTGGTTTGAGGACCCGAGCAATGAAAACCTCCAGTTTGAGCGGATCCGCATGCGAACTGCCCTCGGCGGTGATGCATCGGAGGCCTTGAGCCAGGGCCTTGGACATCTCAATACAGAAGCGAGCGCTGCAAGGGAGGCGCTGGAACAAGCGACCGATGATCTTTTGCGCGATGGCGTTGATCTTCATGAGGGCGGATGGGTATCCATTGACCTTGCCATCATGCGATCAGCCCCCAGAATCATTGCGGCGCACGGATTCTCGCGCCTGATCCAGGCTTTGGGCGGGGCGCCCTACCAACCCCATCAATCCGCACTGGCAAACCTTCTGGACGCAGCCTTCGGGCCGACCTTCAAGGCCGCCACGTTGGGGGGCTGCATCATTGCTGCACATGGAGCCGGTAAACTAGTGATCGGGCGAGAGGCCAGAAACATTACAAGTTTAGCTTTAACCGCAGGGCAAGAGGCCCTGTGGGATCATCGCTTTAACGTTCGGGTAGATGCAGCTTTTAAGAGAGGCAGCATCAGGCTGTGCGGGTTGAAAGAGGTCAATTGGGAGCGATTTACACAGCAGGAGCGGGATTTGATCAAAGAGACATTCCCCGTGCCCTTGCGAGATTCCGCTCTGGTTTTGGCATTTGAGGATGGAACATTTGCCCTTCCTCATGCTGGAATTGGGGATTGGGAGGGTGTAAAGGTTGTTTATGGCGCTTTTCGGCCATTTCGACCAGCCAAGCGGCACGCGCTCTGATCAACAGGTTGTCAGGGCTTTTTGCCGCTCTGGCTATAGCATTTAAACGATTTGCACCTATCTTTCAGGTGTTGGATTATTCGAGGACTGGCACGGGCCAGTCAGGGACAAGGGTCACGGGTATATGAATCTTCGTAACATGATGCTTTGGGCGATCATGGCGCTTCTGGTGCTGGCGCTATTCAATATTTTTCAGAACCCGGCCCAGCAAGGTCAAGCCGATGAAATTGACTACAGCCAGTTTCTTGACGCGGTAGCCGCCAACAGTGTTGAGCGTGTGGAAATTCGAGACCAACGGATCAGCGGTGTCTATGCCGGTGGCCAAACTTTTGAGACCGCGATCCCTTCGGGAGACACCTCCTATATCGCCGCTTTGCGCACAGCGAACGTCAGCTTCCGCTCCATTCCGACCGAGAGCAATGTGCTGGTGAGCATCCTGTTTAATATGATCCCCATGCTGCTTTTGATCGCAGTGTGGATTTTCTTCATGCGCCAGATGCAGGGCGGCGGTAAAGGGGCCATGGGCTTTGGCAAATCGCGCGCGAAACTGCTGACGGAAAAACATGGCCGGGTGACCTTTGAAGATGTCGCCGGCGTGGATGAAGCCAAGGAAGAGCTGACCGAGGTTGTTGATTTCCTGCGCGATCCACAAAAATACCAACGCCTGGGCGGCAAGATCCCAAAGGGCTGTTTGCTGGTGGGTCCTCCCGGAACGGGTAAGACGCTTCTGGCGCGCTCGGTTGCCGGTGAAGCGGATGTGCCTTTCTTCACCATCTCCGGTTCTGATTTTGTTGAAATGTTTGTGGGTGTCGGTGCCTCTCGGGTGCGTGACATGTTCGAGCAGGGCAAGAAGAATGCGCCGTGTATTATTTTCATCGATGAAATTGATGCCGTCGGTCGTCACCGGGGCGCTGGTCTTGGCGGCGGCAATGACGAGCGCGAGCAAACCCTCAACCAATTGCTGGTGGAGATGGACGGCTTTGAAGCCAATGAAGGCGTGATCCTGATCGCGGCCACCAACCGCCCCGACGTGCTGGACCCGGCGCTGTTGCGTCCTGGCCGCTTCGACCGCCAGGTGGTTGTTCCGAACCCGGACATTATTGGCCGGGAGAAAATCCTGCGCGTTCACATGCGCAATGTGCCGTTGGCCCCGGACGTTGAGTCTCGCACGATTGCGCGCGGCACCCCGGGCTTTTCCGGTGCTGACCTCGCCAATCTGGTAAACGAGGCGGCCTTGCTGGCCGCCCGGCGCAACAAGCGCTTGGTGACCATGTCTGAATTTGAAGATGCCAAGGACAAAGTCATGATGGGGGCGGAACGCCGCTCTATGGTCATGAGCGAAGACGAAAAACGTCTTACCGCCTATCATGAAGGTGGCCATGCGCTGGTGGCGCTGAATGTTGTGGCCACTGATCCGGTGCACAAGGCAACCATCATCCCGCGCGGTCGCGCGCTGGGCATGGTTATGCAATTGCCTGAGGCCGATAAACTGTCCATGAGCCTGGAGCAAATGACCTCACGCCTTGCCATCATGATGGGCGGGCGGATTGCTGAGGAATTGACCTTCGGTAAGGACAAGATCACCTCCGGTGCCTCGTCCGACATTCAGGCGGCAACAAGCCTTGCCCGCGCCATGGTCACCCAGTGGGGCTTTTCCGACAAGCTTGGCACGGTTTCCTATGGTGACAATCAGGAAGAAGTGTTCCTGGGTCATTCCGTGGCCCGCACGCAAAATGTCTCGGAAGAAACCTCAAAGCTGATCGACAGCGAGGTTCGCCGCTATATCGAAGAAGGTGACGCCGAAGCGCGGCGCATTCTCACCGAGAAAGCGGATGACCTGGAGGCCCTTGCACAAGGGCTCTTGGAATATGAAACCCTGTCCGGGGATGAGATTATGGCGCTGCTCAAGGGCGAAGCGCCTAACCGCGAAGAACCGGCAGATCCGGAAACACCTCCTCCGGGGGCAACATCGGCTGTGCCTAAGGCTGGGCGCAAACCCGGCGGGATTGGACCTGAACCGCAAGGTATCTAACCGCGTCTTAGCTGAATTGGGCATCTGAATCTGCAGGTGCCCAATTAATGACAAGGTGGTCAGGTCAGGGTAATTAGACAAGCCTTGAAGCACAGGCATTCTAACTGCTAGGCGTCTGGCCATGACCATTACAGATTTCTGGGGCCTTGATCTAACCCAGCCCCGCATCATCGGTATTCTAAATGTCACGCCGGATTCCTTTTCGGACGGCGGGCGCTTTATCGACCTCGACAAAGCCATGGAACATGCCAAGGCCATGAAGGCGGCGGGGGCCGCCATTATCGACGTCGGCGGCGAATCAACTCGCCCCGGTGCCGACCCGGTTTCTGTTGAACAGGAACTCGAACGGGTCATCCCTATCATCAAGCGCCTCACCGAAGAAGAGTTGGGGCCCATCTCCATCGATACCCGTAAAGCCGAAGTTATGCGCCGCGCAGCCGAAGCTGGCGCGGTGGTCATTAATGACGTCTCGGCTCTTTCTCATGATCCTGAGGCCATGCAAGTGGTCGCAGACCTGGGCCTGCCCGTGGTCTTGATGCATGCGCAAGGCGATCCGCGCACTATGCAGGATGATCCTCAATATGAGAATGTGGTGGAAGATGTGTACGCCTATCTCGCGGAACGCATTGCAGCTTGCGTGAGTGGCGGCATTCCCCAGGACAAGATCATCGTCGATCCGGGCATCGGGTTCGGTAAAACCGTCACCCACAATCTGGAGCTTTTGGGGCGCCTTGACCGCTTTCAGGATCTGGGCTGCCCGGTTCTGTTGGGCGCGTCCCGGAAGAGCTTTATCGCCAAGGTGGATGCCAACCTGAAGGATGATGCGGATGCGGATCAGCGCGTGGGCGGCTCCCTCGCCGCTGTGGCCTTGGGTCTGGGGCAGGGCGTCCAGCTGTTCCGCGTTCACGATGTTGCAGAGACTTCGCAGTTCCTGGCCGTTTGCTATGGTATTGCTGAGGCCAGCAATAATCGCAGCTAGCCCTTTTGAGCACCTGATATTCTGGTGTAAGACAGGCCCCAAGAACAACCAACTCGTAGCAAACCCAGATAGCAAACTCCGGCCCCCAACAAAATCAGGCAACACATGGCGCGCAAATATTTCGGCACCGACGGTATCAGAGGCACAGCGAACAAGCGGCCCATGGACCCCGAAACCGCGCTGCGCGTGGGCATGGCCGCAGGCAAGGTTTTTACCCGCGGCGACCATCGCCACCGGGTGGTGATCGGCAAGGACACCAGGCTCTCTGGTTATATGGTGGAGCCGGCACTGGTGGCAGGCTTTACGTCTGTGGGCATGGATGTATTTCAGTTCGGGCCTTTACCAACCCCGGCAGTGGCCATGATGACCCAATCCATGCGCGCGGATCTGGGGGTGATGATATCCGCCTCCCACAATCCTTACTTCGACAATGGCATCAAACTCTTTGGCCCCGATGGCTACAAACTGTCGGACGAAAAAGAACTTGAGATCGAACGCCTGATGGACAGCGAGCTGACCGAAGGTCTTGCATCCTCAGACAGGCTGGGCCGGGCCAAGCGTATTGAAGGCTCCCAGGACCGGTATGTGGAGCTTGCCAAGGGCACCCTGCGCGAAGGGGTGTCCCTGGAAGGATTGAAGATCGTCATCGATTGCGCAAACGGCGCGGCCTACAAAGTGGCTCCGTTGGTGTTGTGGGAGTTGGGCGCGGAAGTGATCCCCATTGGTGTCAGCCCTGATGGCTTTAACATCAACAAGGAATGCGGATCGACCTCGCCAGCGCAAATGTGTGCCGCTGTAACGAAGCATAAAGCCCATATCGGTATCGCCCTTGATGGAGATGCGGACCGCCTGGTGATCTCCGATGAGAACGGACGCCTCATCGACGGCGATCAGATCATGGCGCTCATCGCTTCGCGTTGGGCGCGCGCGGACAAGCTTCAGGGCCAGACCGTGGTCTCCACGGTGATGTCCAACCTGGGACTTGAGAAGTTTTTGGCCTCCAAGAAGATTGACCTCATGCGCACGCAAGTGGGGGATCGCTATGTGGTCGCCGCCATGCGAGCGGGCGGCTTTAATCTGGGCGGGGAGCAATCAGGACATATCGTGATGAGCGATTTTGCCACCACGGGGGACGGCCTCATCGCCTCTCTACAAGTGCTGGCGGAAATGGTGCGGTCTGAAAAACCCGTCTCGGAGATTTGCCATCTGTTTGAACCGCTGCCTCAGCATCTTGAGAATGTGCGCTTTAACGGGGGCGCTCCGTTGGAAGATGCCGCCGTGAAGAAAGCTATCGCGGCAGGGGAGGCGAGTTTGGGCAAGTCCGGGCGTTTGGTGATCCGCAAATCAGGCACAGAGCCTCTTATCCGTGTGATGGCAGAGGCCGATGATGAGGCAAAAATGCATGCCGTGATTGCCAATATTGTCGAGGCTGTCAAACAGGTATCAGGTTAGGTAAATATGACTGGCGCCATCGCTAAAGGACGTGTGCTGATCATTGCAGGATCAGATTCTGGCGGCGGGGCTGGCATTCAAGCTGATATCAAAACCACCACGGCCCTTGGCGGGTACGCCATGACAGCAATCACCGCCATCACCGCGCAAAATACCCTTGGGGTCGCGGGTGTTCACGAAGTGCCGGTGGATGTCATCACACAGCAAATGCGCGCTGTGCTGGAGGATTTGGGAGCTGATGCCATCAAGACCGGCATGCTCTATTCATCTGCGGTCATTGAATCTGTGGCTGCCTGCCTGGAAGAACTTCAAGTGAAAGCACCGCTGGTGCTGGACCCGGTGATGGTGGCCAAGGGCGGTGCGGAGTTGTTGGAAGGCTCTGCGGTGGAGGCGCTCAAGGCTGAACTCATCCCCCGCGCCACATTGGTAACGCCGAACCTGCCGGAGGCAGAAGTGCTGACGGGCCTTTCAATTAAGACCCCGGATGATCAAGCGCGGGCGGGTGAGAAGATCTTGTCCATGGGTGCCCATGCTGTGCTGGTCAAAGGCGGACACGGGCAAGGGGAATTGGTCACGGACGTGCTGATCTCCACGGATAGTGAGCGGCAAGACTTCACAGCGCCTCGCATTGATACGAAACATACCCACGGCACAGGATGCACGTTGGCCAGTGCGATTGCCACGCGACTGGCGCAGGGCTGCCCCGCGCCGGTGGCTGTAGTTGATGCCCGCGCTTACGTGTTAGAAGCGATCCGTACCGCGCCGGGCTTTGGTCACGGACACGGCCCGCTCAATCACGTGCACACCCTTCCAAAGGACTAGCTTCAATGGAATTCACCCTCTATCAAATCGATGCCTTCGCGAGCGAAGTTTTTACCGGCAATCCGGCGGCTGTCGTGCCACTCAAGGAATGGCTTCCCGATGATGTCATGCAAAAGATCGCCCTTGAGAACAACCTCGCCGAGACGGCATTTTTTGTGCCCAAGGAAAATGGCCCCGAAGGGCACTATGATTTGCGCTGGTTCACACCGGGGGCCGAGGTGGACCTGTGCGGCCACGCCACCCTTGCGAGCGCTCATGTTCTTTATGAGTTCCTGGGAGAAGGCGCTGAGGCGCTAAGCTTCCATACCCGCAGCGGGGAATTAATTGTCCGGCAGGCAGAAGACGGGCGCCTGCAAATGGATTTCCCGGCTCTGGCTTCCGAAGAACTTCTCAATAACCAAGCAGTTCTTGATACCTTTAGCGCGGCAATCAAACAGCCCATTGAGAAAGCTTACACCTCTCTTGAGTATTTGCTCTGTGTGCTGAGCACTGAGGAGCAGGTTCGCGCGGTTTCTTATGTCGGCGCCATTGAGGATGCCCTGCGCGATACGCCCTATTGGGGCCTGGTCATCACGGCTCCTGCTGACGCGGGCAGCGAGTTTGACTTTGTCTCGCGCTTTTTTGCCCCCGAGAAGGGCGTGCCCGAAGATCCGGTGACGGGCTCTGCCCATTGCAGGCTTGCCCCCTATTGGGCGAAGCGGCTGGATAAGTCGGATTTGGTCGCCTATCAGGCCAGCCCGCGCGGTGGAACCGTTCATTGCCGCATGGAGGGCGCGCGCGTCATTCTTTCGGGGCAGGCGGTGTCTTACCTGAAAGGGGCGATCTCGATTTAGCGTTGAGACCTCTATAATTGAGACCCTTATATTGGCTGATCGCGACGCCGCCGAGGATGAGCCCAAGCGCTGCGTAAGCTGTCAGGGTTGGCCGCTCTGCCAGGATGAATATCCCTAAAGCCACGGCAAACAGCGGGGCCAGATAGTTCGTAAGGGACATGAACGTCGGCCCTGCAGATTTGATCAACGCATAATAGACAATACCGGCAAGTCCCGTTGACATAATACTGAGCATGGTAAGGCCAAAGACCGCGTTGCCTGTGGGAATAATATTCCAGGGCTGATCCAGATAGAGAGCGAACGGCAGGGCAATAACAGCCCCCACTATCGATACAATTCCGGCGCTCATAAAGGGGTCCTGATGCGGGGCGAACCGCACCAGAAGTGAGTTTGCGGAATAAAGAAGTGCGCCCGCGAGAATGGCGAACTGATGCAAGGGCGCTCCGTTTCCAATGCCCAGTATTGCGTCAACACCCAGCAAAACCACGATGCCGCCAAATCCCATGAAGTACCCTGCCAACCGGGGAAGGGTTATGCGCTCGTGAGTGATAAGGACATGAGCGGCAGCAAGGGTCGCCAGCGGCATGATGGCGACCAATATGCCAGCAAGGCTTGAGGGAACTTCTCGCTGTCCCCAGGAAATCAAAAAGAACGGTGCCATATTGCCCACAATCGCCATGGCAATGAAGAACAGCCATTCCTTGGTGATGCCTGCGCTGATTGCGCTGCGCAAGGGCGGAACCTTCCGGCCCAGGGCAAATGCCCAGGCAAGTGCGATAATCCCGCCAATGAAAAGCCGCACAAACACCATGGTCATGGGCGGAAAGCTCTCCAGGGAAAGTTTTGTCAGCGCATAGGAGGACCCCCAAAAGATGGTCAATGCGGCCAGCAGGGCCCAGTCATAGGGTTTGGGATGGGGAAGTGTACTCATGGGCCGAGGAACTACTCGCTTCCCAACTCTTGCGCAAGGGCCACGATGAGTCGCTCAATGTCGTCGGCGCTTGTATAGACGTGCGGTGTTACCCGCACCGATGATCCGCGTACGGAAACATAGACATTGTGCTGGGTCAGGCTTTGGACCAGTCCTTCCGGCAGATCCGTATCATGGGAAAGGCCCAGATAGTGCCCCGCACGTGTCCCCACGGGTAAGGCGCGAAAGCCAAGGTCGCGAACGCGGGCGGCGATGGTTTCTGTTTTGGCGGCAAGGGTCTCGGCAATACTATCGATCCCCCAGTCCAGAAGTTGCTCCATCGCCGCGATGGCCATGGGCATGAGCTGAAGCTGGGCGCGTTCGCCCATATCGAACCGCCGGGACCCTTTGTCGTATTCATCCTGGTAGTCAACGAGGCGCGCGAAATCTTCAGCGCCCTTGCGCCCGATCCAGCTTTCCTCCAGGGGGGTGCCATTGCGCCACTTTGGATGCACCCACATAAAGCCGATGGCATAGGGCCCCATAAGCCATTTGTAGCTGGCAGCAATGGCGAAATCTGGCTGCACGGCGCTGGCATCAAACGGCAATGCGCCCAAAGATTGGGTGAGATCCAACACCAGAGCAGCGCCGTGAGCGCGCGCATTGGCGGAGACTGCGTGCAAATCCACCATGGCTCCGTCCACCCAATGACACTGGGGCAGTGCTACAATAGCGGTTTGATCGGAAATGCTTTCCAGTAAGACCTCGGTCCAGGCCGGGCCATTGTGAGGTGTGGATGAGGATCTACTCAGTGTGCGGACAGAAGCACTCTTCTCTTCAGCCAATCGCCGCCAGGAATTTACATTCGAGGGGAACTGGTCCTGCAGAACCAGAATCTCTTCGCCTTTATTGATGGGAAGGTTTTTGGCCGCCGCAGCGATGCCGTAGCTGACCGAAGGGATGACGGCAACACCATCTGCGTCACCTCCAATGATTCGGGAAAACAGCCCACGCGCCTTGTCCGGATGAGTAAAGAAATCGGCAGCAAGTGTGTCCCAGGGGTGGGACTTATCCTTAATCGCGCCTTCCCCCGCCGCGACAACCTTGCGAGAGAGAGGGGACTGATAAGCACAGTTGAGATAGGCAATATCCTCAGGGATATCAAAGGCTTCACGCTGGCAGGGGATGAGGGTCATGGACGATTCCTTATGGCTAACGGACAGGTTACCACAATGCCTGCGACCAGTTCCCGCATGGCAGCCATGCATTTTGGCCATTGACGCGATGCAGCAATTGGGCTTTTTTCATAAGTGGGCTACACCTCCCCACCGAGGTGCTTCTATTCTGGAAGGAATAGCTATGACTAGCGAAGTATTGCAGGCGGCAACGTCTGACCAGCGGGTATTGGAAAAGCCAACGGCAGAACCCAAGCGCCCGCAGTTTTCATCCGGACCCTGCGTCAAGCGTCCAGGTTGGAGCCCCGAAGCGCTTAGCGATGCAAGCCTGGGCCGCTCCCACAGATCCAAACCCGGCAAAGCCAAACTCAAAGCAGCTATCGATGAGACCCGCGCGCTTTTGGGCGTGCCGGACGATTATCGCATCGGTATTGTGCCCGCCTCTGACACCGGAGCCATGGAAATGGCGCTCTGGTCGCTGCTCGGCGCGCGCGGCGTAGACATGTTTGCCTGGGAAAGTTTTGGCGCCGGTTGGGTATCCGATGTTGCCAAGCAATTGAAACTCGATGACGTCCGCACCTTCGAGGCGGGTTACGGCGAATTGCCGGACCTTGGCCAGTACGATGGCACGCGCGATTGTGTCTTTACCTGGAACGGCACCACATCCG